>NZ_JAOPWB010000012.1 GCF_025965855.1 Mycobacterium sp.
GCGACTTCGTCTCCCGGGTCCAGATCGGCATGGTCGGCGTCAACGTCCCCATCCCGGTCCCAGTGGCCTACCACAGCTTCGGCGGCTGGAAACGCTCGGGCTTCGGCGACCTCAACCAGCACGGCCCGGCCTCCATCCAGTTCTACACCAAGGTCAAGACCGTCACCTCACGCTGGCCATCCGGCATCAAAGACGGCGCCGAATTCGTCATCCCCACAATGAATTAGCGCCATGTTTGCCCTCAACGACGACGAACGGGTGATCACCGAGACGGCGGCCGCCTTCGCCGACAAACGCATCGCGCCGCACGCCCTGGAATGGGATGCCGCCAAGCACTTTCCGGTGGCTGTATTGCGCGAGGCCGCCGAACTCGGGATGGCGGCGATCTACTGCCGCGACGACGTCGGTGGCAGTGGGCTGCGCCGGCTCGACGGGGTCCGCATCTTCGAGCAACTGGCGATCGCCGACCCGGTCACCGCCGCGTTCCTGTCCATCCACAACATGTGCGCGTGGATGATCGACAGCTTCGGCACCGACGAACAGCGCAAGGTCTGGGTCCCGCGCTTGGCCTCGATGGACGCCATCGCCAGCTACTGCCTGACCGAGCCCGGCGCCGGGTCCGACGCCAGCGCCCTGAGCACCCGCGCCGTCAGACACGGGGGCGACTACGTGCTCGACGGCGTCAAGCAGTTCATCTCAGGCGCGGGGGCCTCGGACGTCTACGTCGTGATGGCTAGGACCGGGGGCCCGGAAAAACCCGGCCCGCGCGGCATCTCGGCCTTCGTAGTCGAAAAGGGCACGGAGGGACTGAGTTTCGGCGCGCTCGAGGAGAAAATGGGCTGGCACGCGCAGCCCACCGCGCAGGTGATCCTCGAGGGGGTGCGGGTGCCCACCGACGCGATGTTGGGCGGCGCGGACGGCGAGGGTGCCGGGTTCGGCATCGCCATGAACGGCCTCAACGGCGGGCGCCTCAACATCGCGGCGTGCTCGCTCGGTGGCGCGCAGGCCGCCTTCGACAAGGCGGGCGCCTACGTGCGGGAGCGCCACGCGTTCGGCTCCTCCCTGCTCGACGAGCCGACGGTGCGGTTCACCCTGGCCGACATGGCTACCGGGCTGGAGACCTCGCGAATGATGTTGTGGCGGGCCGCAAGTGCGTTGGATGCCGACCACCCGGACAAGGTCGAGCTGTGCGCGATGGCCAAGCGCTACGTCACCGACACCTGCTTCGAGGTCGCCGACAAGGCGCTGCAACTGCACGGCGGCTACGGCTACCTGCGCGAGTATGGCCTGGAAAAGATCGTCCGCGACCTACGGGTGCACCGAATCCTGGAAGGCACCAACGAAATCATGCGGGTGGTCATCGGCCGGGCCGAGGCCTCGCGGTTCAGGGCGAGCGCGTAGAAAGGCAGCAATGACCGCAATAGCGTTCCTGGGACTTGGCAACATGGGCGGGCCCATGTCGGCCAATCTGGTCGCCGCCGGCCACGCCGTGCGAGGGTATGACCCGGTACCCACAGCGGTGACGGTGGCGTCCTCGAATGGCGTCGCGGTATTCGACAGAGCCGCCGACGCGGTGGCCGACGCCGACGTGGTCATCACGATGCTGCCCAACGGCGACATCGTCAAACGCTGCTACACCGACATCTTGCCCGCCGCGCGACCGGGGGCGCTGTTCATCGACAGCTCCACCATCTCCGTCAGCGACGCCCGCGACGTGCATGCACTGGCCGAGGGGCACGGGATCGCGCAGCTGGACGCGCCGGTCTCCGGCGGGGTGAAGGGCGCGGTCGCGGGGACGCTGGCGTTTATGGTGGGCGGCGACGAGTCCGCGGTGGAGCGCGCCCGGCCGGTGCTGGAACCCATGGCGGGCAAGGTCATTCACTGCGGCGCGGCCGGCGCGGGCCAGGCGGCCAAGGTGTGCAACAACATGGTGCTGGCGGTGCAGCAGATCGCGATCGGCGAGGCGTTCGTGCTGGCCGAGAAGCTCGGGCTGTCCGCTCAATCGCTGTTCGACGTGATCACCGGCGCGACGGGGAATTGCTGGGCGGTGCACACCAATTGCCCGGTGCCCGGCCCGGTTCCGACATCGCCGGCCAACAACGACTTCAAGCCCGGTTTCGCGACCGCGCTGATGAACAAGGACCTGGGCCTGGCGATGGATGCGGTGACATCCACCGGTTCGGCGGCGCCGCTCGGCACGCACGCCGCGGAAATCTACGCCAAGTTCGCCGCCGACCACGCGGACAAGGACTTCAGCGCCGTGATCGAAATGCTGCGCTCGACCTGATTCTCGTTCAAATCTTCATCTCTCGTTCAAATCGTCAGAAGTCGCCCGCATTGCGGCGCAACGTTTCGATAGATGACACCAGCGCTTCCGACTCGGCAGCTTCCATTCCGATGTCGGCGAACACCTGCTCGTTGAGCGTGATGGTGGCGTCCTCGACGGTGGAACGGCCGAGGTCGGTGATCCGCACCAGCGTCGTCCGCCCGTCGGTGGGGTGCGGCACCCGCTGCACCAGCCCGTCCGCCTCCAGCCGGCGGATGGCGTGGGTCACGCTGGTCACGTGCACCTGCAGGCGATCGGACGCCTTGGTGATCGGCAGCGCACCGGTGCGGCTGAACGCCAGCAGGCGCAGCAGCTCGTAGCGGGAAAAGCTCAGGTCGTAGGGGCGCAGCGCGGTCTCGACGCGGGCCAGCAGGATTTGGTGTGCGCGCATCACGGAGGTGACGGCGACCATGCCCGGTGACACGTCGCCCCAGCCGGCACGCTCCCAGTTGGCCCGTGCCGCGGCGATCGGATCGCGTTTGGAACTCGATGCGGCCACGCCCTTTCTTACCGCATCTGAGACCGGGGCGGAGCCTTTCCTATCGCCGACAGCACGGCCAGGGTCGATGCGCGGTTGCCCACGGTAATCCGCGCACCGCCGTCCTCGTAGTGGCGCATGTGCAGCCCGCTGTCCGCGAACACCTCATGCCACGGCCGACCCCTCGGCGGCAGGTACATGAAGTTCGCGTGGGCGTCGGTGGTGTATACGCCCAACGCGCTCAGCCGCATCCCGAGATAGCGGCGTTCGGCGTTGATCGACTGGATTCGTTGCAGCAGTTGGTCTTCGGCGTCGTATGACGCCGAGACCGCAAGCAGACTGGTGAGCGCGACGCCGAACGGCAGCTGCTGGGACCACAGGTCTTTGGCCAGCTCCGGCGACGCCAGCCCGTAGCCGATTCGCAGCCCGGCCAGCCCGTAGGCCTTGGAGAACGTCCGCACCACCACGACGTTCGGAAAACTCGCGAGCAGCGCCGGGATGTCGATGCGGTGCTCGGGCGCGGCGAACTCGATGTACGCCTCGTCGAGCAGCACGACGGTGTCACGCGGCACCCGGCGCAGGAACCGCACCACCTCGTCCGCGGTCTCCAGCGTGCCGGTCGGGTTGTGCGGGCGGCACACCACCACCACTCGGGCATCCGCGGCGGCGTCGGCCAGCCCGTCGAGGTCATTGTGGCCGTCCTTGTCGAGGGGAACGGTCAGCGGATTCAACCGCGCCATCCGGGCGATGATCGGATAGCCGTCGAAGGTCGGCGACGCCATCGCCACCGTGTCACCCGGAGCGGTCAGCGCGTGCAGGGCTTGCAACGCCACACCCGTCGCGCCGGCACCCAGCACCACCTGGTCGGCGGGCAGGCCGGCGTGCCCGGCGATCAGGCCGCGCAGCCGTTCGGGCAAAAACTCCGGATAGCGGTTGACCGCATAGATGGAGCGGATCAACGCCGAGCGCACCGCCGGCAACGGCGGGAACGGATTCTCGTTGAGCGACAACGCAAGCGGATCGATCGCGGTGGGGAACACATCGTCGATCTCAGCCGCGAAGGGGCCGCGGACGGGTTGCATCAGCCCCGGCCACCCCAGCGCACTGCTGCCGCGCCGGCGAAGTCACCGGCATGGGCGAAGGCCGCCATCATGACCACGTCGCCCGTCTTGGCCTGACCGTCGGATATCGCGTGGTCGAGGTTGACCGGGATCCCGGCGCTGAACAGGTTGCCGCACTGATCGAAGGTGTCCCGATGGCGTTCCGGGGGTAGTTCGAGGGCGTCGCGCCAGTTGCGCAGGAACGCCCGGTTGGGCTGGTTGGTGACCAGCAGATCGATGTCCCTGGAGGACAGGCCGATTCGGTCACAGACCGCCAGCGCCACCTCGGGCACCTGCCGGTTGCCGCGCGCCAGTACCTTGGTGATCTTGCTTTCGGTGAAGCCGATGCTGCCCTCGCCGGTCCCGGGCTGCCACCACTTGCGGGGCGGGTCGAAGGAGAGCGTCATCTCACCGGCGTATTCACCGTAGGTGCGGCACTCGACATCGAGAATGGGTGACTGATCGCCCACGCTGACCAGAGCCGCCGCCGCTCCGTCGCCGGGCACGGCCGATTGCGCCTTGCGGCGGATCGTCGGCTGATCGAAGAACTGCCCGGCCGCGTTTTGCGCGATCGCGATCAGCGCGGTGCGCCCTTCGCCCGACAACAGCAGCTTGCGGGCCACGTTAAGCGCCAACACGAACGCGGCGCACCCGCCGTTGTTCAGGTCGAGCACCCACGAGGGCCGCATGCCCAACCGGTGCGCGATGCCACCCCCTTGGCCGTAGAACGCCATGTCCGGCACCTGCGTGTGGGTGATCAGCACATCGGCGCCCTCGACGGCGTCGTGGCCGTGCCGCTCGATCAGGCCCTGCACCGCGCGTTCGATCATGTCGATCGAGCTCTCCTCCGGTGCGACGTGATGACGAAACTTCGGCGCGCGGAACATAAGGTTGTCTCGCAGATCGTCGGATTCGGCGAATTGCGCGTAGTACTCGGCGCCGATCGGCTCGCCGGGCAGATAGGTGGAGACGTCGATCAGGCTCACGTTCGGCTTGCTCATGGTCTTCTCATCTCATCCATTTGGGGGTCACCGGGAGCCCGTTGCGGTGCCGGTACTCGGCGATCGCCTTGAGGTTCTTCAGCTCCAGCAGATGGCCGGCGCCGAACATGTCCCAGAAGTCGCCGACCCACACCGGGCGCTTCGGCGGTGCGGTCTGGGGATACGGGTTTTCGTCGTAGAACGGGTGGTGGCAATTCGTCCACAGCACAACGGAACCGGGCTTGTCGAGGACCGCCTGCGCGTCGACCACGCGCATCAGGTAGATCATCCACAGGTGCTTGCCCTGGTCCCACGCGCAGTGGTAGTCGACGGTGCGGGCCTGCTCGTTGACGATGGTCCGCGTGTAGATCTCGGTCTCCGAACCGAGCCGGTCGTGGGCCAGCCACAGGCCGGGTTCGTCGGTGGGGGTGAAACCGCGCAGGCTGTACGTCCACTCCTCGAGGCTGCGGGTGTCGGCCATGTACTCGTACAACTCGTCGGGCGGACAGTCGACGTAATCGTTGACGGTGCAATACTCACCGAAGACCTGGTCGTGCGGGTACACCGCCCGCATCATGTCCATGATGATCGGGGTGGCCTTTTCCCGGGGGCTGGTTTCGATGCGGGTCACGCCGTCGATGGGCGTGGGGATGTCCTCAAGCGCGGGTAGCGACATCGGTCCGGTTCTCCTTTGCGGTTGAAATCCCCTGTGGGGCGCTGTTATTGGCCGACAGCTTGGTGAGAAACGGTGCGAACGGTGGCATTTCGTCGGTGGCGCATTCGACACAGACGACGGATGGCCCGTCGATGGCCAGCGCCGCGCGCATCGCGGCGGCAAGCCCGTCAAGCTCGCCGACGTCGACGGACGCCAGCCCCGGGAACATGGCCGCCAGCCCGGCGCCCAGCCGGCTGGGACGGAATCGGTTGTAGCTGTACAGGTTGTCGTAGAAGAGCTGTTCGCGGGTCACACACATGGCGTGGGCGTTGTTGTTGAACACCACGAACGTCACCGGCAGCCGGTAATGCACCGCGGTGTGCACCTCCATGCCGTGCATGAAAAACGCCCCGTCCCCGGCGATCACCACGGTGCGCCCACCCGGCCGTCCGGTGTTCGCGCGCCCGAAAGCCATTCCGATGCCCGCGCCGAAGCTGTAGCCCATGCCGCCCATGCCCAGCGCGACCGCGAACCTGCCGTCCCGCCGCGCCGGCAGGTAGTGGATCGCCGCGGCGCCGGTGTTGCCGGCGTCGACGACGATGTCCGCGCCGTCGGGCAGGCAGCCGTCCAGCACGGCCATCGCATCGCGATAGCGCACCCCCGGCCCAGCGCACGCCGGCGGCGACAATTCGGTGCGCCGCACCATGTCGGGCACCCGCACCTTGGCCGGGCGTCCCGGCCCGGACAGCGCCTGGGTCAACATGCGCAGCGAGCCGCGCAGGTCGTCGGTGTGCACGTGCGTGCACGGAACGTACGGCGGGGCCGAGCCGATCGAGACCGTCCGCACCGCCGCCAGGGCGTCGTCGAGTCCGGTGCGCGCGGTGACCGACAGGCGCGTGCCGACCACCAGGCACACGGCGCTGTCGGCCACCGCTTCAACCACACCCGGATGGCCCATGACGCCGGTCACCCCGAGCGCGGACGACGACCCGAGGCCCGGTGTGCCGGCGACGTCCTTGGCGTCGGGCACGGTCGCCACCCGCGCCCGCAACACCGCACGCAGGGCTTCGAGCTCGGCGCGGGCGTTGTCACGGGCGACCTGCTCGCCGACGATGATGGTGACCGGACCGTTTGCGTCGCGCAGCATTCCGGCGATCGGATGCGGGTTGCCGATGGGGCGCAGGTCCACCGCGGCGAACCCGTTCCGGGAGCTGTTGCGCTCGCAGTCCAGGTATCCCTGCTGAATGTCCTTGGGCAGCAATAACACTGCCGGGCCGCCGGTGCGCGCCGCGGCGATCGCCCTCGAGAGGGCCGGCGCGGCGTCGGCGGGGTTGAGCACCCGCTCGCACGACACCGACACCGCGGAGAACACCGCCTGCGCGTTCAGCGAGCCGTTCTCGCCGCTGGTGTCCTGGAAGCTGCCCCGGCCGTCCATGGTGGTGGGGGCCTGACCGACCAGCGCCAGCACCGGAACCCGGCTTGTCAGTGACTCCCCGAGGGCCGCAACCAGATTCAGCGCCCCGCCGCCGGACGTCGCCGCGACGACTCCCAGTCCGGACCCCAGTCCGGCCCCGCTGCGGCAGTACCCGTCGGCCATGGCCGCGGCGGAGAATTCGTGCTTTGCCAGCACGGCGGTGATGTCGGTCCGGAAGTGCGCGGCGTCGTACAGGTCCTCGATGTTGGCGCCGTCCACACCGAAGATGTGATCGACGCCGACCGACGCAAGCCGCTCGACGATGTGGTCGACCACCCGCTGCTTCCTGGGCATGTAGGTAACACGACGCGCGGCGAACTTCAGTTCACCGCGCGCCGGGTTTTACAGCGAACGCTGCAGCAGAACCTGGCCGCTGTCAGCGGAAACCACTTGCACGGCCGCGATCTGGTCGACCGGCGTCGAAATGCTGCCCGCGGGCGTCGCGGTGTGACCGGGTTCGGCCACCCACGTTGCCAGCCGGGTTTGGCTGCCGTCGCGACCCACCACGACCATCGCAAGCGTGTCGTGGTGCGCGTTCAGCGGAGCCAGGCAGACACACTTCAGGTTGATCGACGTCCCCCAGTGCTGGCTGGACAGCTGCACCGTGGAGGTCAACAGGCTGGTACTAATCTGCGCCATCGGCTGCGAGGACGCGGCCACCTGCTGTGCGGGTGCCGAGTGATTCCCCTGCACACCGACGAGCACGCCGATCCCCAGCACCGCGGCGGCCGCGGACGACGCCACCCATGTCGCCACCCGCGTGCGGCGCCGGCGCCAGCGCACCGTCGCCAACAGCGAGGGCAACAACTCCGGCGAAATCTCCGGCGCCGCCTGCATGGTACGGCCGGACTCGTCGATCGCGGCGACCTCTTCCCCGTCCAGCTGAGAAAGCAGGGCCGGCACGCCACTCAGATCGGCGACGGCCTCCCGGCATGCCGGGCAGCCGGCCATGTGCCCCTCGAACTCGCGGCGGTCGGAGGCGGACAGCGAACCCAACACGTATGCGGCATCCCACATCGCGTAGCGGTGGTTGTCTTCCGTAGGCAAACCAAACACCTCGTTGTCACCGGGCGGGCCGATGCCTCGTAGCGTCCTCATCTCGTCCATCTCCTGTCACCCATCAAGCATTCGGAGCCGATGACTGTCGGGATCGGTTTCTGTCTAAACCCCCGCGCCGTCATCGGGTGACTCCAAGTTCCTGCAGAGTGAGCCGCAATGCCCGTACGGCATAGTGTAGTCGCGACTTCACTGTTCCTTCAGCGATCTCAAGGTCCGCAGCAATCTGCGCGGTCGTCCAACCGCGGTAGTAGGACCGCTCGATCACCGCCCGGTGCTCGGCGGACAACTGCGTCATGGCCTCGGCTATGAGCAGCCGGTCCAGCGCCGCGTTCACCTCGTCCGGTGTCGACTGTTCGGGCGCTCCGGATTCGTCCAGCGAACGGACGACGTTGCGGTACCTCGCGCTGCGTCGATCATCGATGATCATGTTGCGGGCGACGGTGAACAACCACGCCCGCGCCGACCTCTCGGTGTCGCCGACGACCTCCGGATGCTGCCACGCCCGCAACAGCGTCTCCTGGACGACGTCCTCGGCCTGGCTGGCGTCCCCCGTCAACCGGAGCGCATAGCGCCACAAAACCGCGGCGTGCTCGTCGTAGAGCGCCTTCATCAGAGCGGCTTCCGCAGCCGCGGTGCCGGCCACCCGAGCCACTCGATCACCTCCTGCCAGGTAAACGAGCGGAGCAGGCGTTTAGTTCAAGCAACGGTGAGGATGCGCGGCCCGGCTTCGGTCACCGCGACGGTGTGCTCCCAATGCGCCGCACGTGACCCGTCGGCGGTCGTGACGGTCCATTCGTCGTCGAGCACGATCGTTTTGCTGGTTCCCAGCGTCAGCATCGGTTCGATGGCCAGCACCGAGCCCGGGGCCAGTAGCGGGCCCCGCCCGGGTGAGCCCTCGTTGGGCAGGAACGGGTCCATGTGCATTTGCCGGCCGATGCCGTGGCCGCCGTAGCCCTCCACGATCCCGAACGCGCACCCGTAGCGGGCCTCGGCGGCGCGCGTGCCCATTTCGACGGCGTGCGCCACGTCGGTCAGCCGGTTACCGACGATCATCGCCGCGATGCCGGCCAGCAGCGATTCCCTCGTCGCGTCGCAGAGCTCTTGGTCGGCCGCGTCCAGCGTCCCGACCCCGAAGGTGATGGCGGCATCGCCGTGCCAGCCGTCCAGCACCGCGCCGCAGTCGATGGACACCAGGTCACCGGGGGCCAGAATTTCCGCGGCGGAGGGGATGCCGTGCACGACCCGGTCGTTGACCGACGCGCAGATCGACGCCGGGTAACCGTGATAGCCCAGGAACGACGGGACGGCCCCGGCCTCGCGGATCACCGACTCCGCGATTTCGTCGAGGCTCAGCGTCGAGGGCCCCGCGACCGCGGCCGCATGAACCGCGCGCAGGGCGGCGGCCACCACGGCGCCGGCCGCCGCCATCGCGTCGAGCTCACCGGGGCTGCGCTGCGGCACGACCCTGCGACTCCGCAGCCGCGCCAGCGCGCTCATGACTACTTGCCCAGCGCGTGCAGCGCGCGGGCGAACACCTCGTCCACCGTGCCGACGGCGTCGACCGTCTTCAGTTTGCCGTTGTAGTACTCGAGCACCGGCGCTGTCTCGTCGCGGTAGACCTTCATGCGGTTGAGGATGACGTCGTCGGTGTCATCGGCGCGGCCGCGCTCCTTGAGTCGCTGCAGCAACTCGTCCTGCGAGACGCGGAATTCGATCACCGCATCGATGTCGGTGCCCCGCCGTTCGAGCATGTCGTGCAGCGCCTTGGCCTGCTCGAGCGAGCGCGGGTAGCCGTCCAGGATGAAGCCGTGGGCCGCGTCCGAATCGTTGAGCCGGTCGTCGACGAGCTGGTTGGTCAGCTCGGAGGGCACCAGGTCACCGGCGTCCAGGTAGCGCTTGGCCTCCAGGCCGAGTTTGGTCCCGTTTTCGATGTTGTCCCGGAAGAGCTCCCCGGTGGAGATTTGCGGGACCCCAAGCTTCTCGGCGAGCTTTTGGGCCTGCGTCCCCTTGCCCGCCCCGGGCGGTCCCAGCAAAACGACTCTCACTTGAGGAACCCTTCGTAGTTGCGCTGCATGAGCTGGCTCTCGATTTGTTTGACCGTATCCAAACCGACGCCAATCATGATCAAAACCGCCGTGCCGCCAAACGGCAAATTCTGAACCGCTCCGCCGTTGCCTATCTGGAGGAACAGGTTCGGCAGCACCGAGATCGCGCCCAGGTAGATCGAGCCCGGCAGCGTGATCCTGCTCAGCACATAACGCAGGTAGTCGGCGGTCGGCTTACCGGGGCGGATGCCGGGGATGAACCCACCGAACTTCTTCATCTCGTCGGCGCGCTCGTCGGGATTGAAGGTGATCGACACGTAGAAGTACGTGAAGAAGATGATGAGGCCGAAGTAGATGCCGATGTAGACCGGATCGCTCGGGTCCGACAGATAGCTGCCGACGAACTTGTCCCACCAACTGTTGCCCACGCCGCCGCTGCCGCTCCGGATCAGCTGGGTGATCAGGTGCGGAATGTAGATCAGCGAGGACGCGAAGATGACCGGAATAACACCGGCCTGGTTGACCTTCAGCGGCAAATACGTCGAGGTTCCGCCGTACATGCGCCGGCCCACCATGCGCTTGGCGTACTGCACCGGGATGCGGCGCTGGCCCTGCTCGACGAACACCACGCCGACGATGATGAGCAGCGCGGCCCCACAGACGGCGGCGAAGATGACGCCGCCGCGGCTGTCCAGGATGCTTTTACCCTCGGCCGGGATGCGCGCGGCGATGCCGACGAAGATGAGCAAGGACATGCCGTTGCCGATGCCGCGTTCGGTGACCAGCTCGCCCATCCACATCACCAGCGCCGCGCCGGCCGTCATCACCAGGACGATGACGACCAGGGTGAAGATCTTCTGGTCGGCGATGATGTCCAGCGAGCAGCCCTGCAGCAGCCCGCCGTTGGCCGCCAGCGCCACGATGCTGGTGGCCTGCAGGACGGCCAGCGCGATCGCCAGATAGCGCGTGTACTGCGTCATTTTGGCCTGGCCCGACTGGCCTTCCTTGCGCAGCTGCTCGAACCGCGG
>NZ_JAOPWB010000057.1 GCF_025965855.1 Mycobacterium sp.
GTGGCGATCGCAAGCGCGGCGTAGCCGGGCGCGGCGGGTCGCCACCATCCGCCTCTAGTGGCGATCGCAAGCGCGGCGTAGCCGGGCGCGGCGGGTCGCCACCATCGGACTAAAGGGGCCGGGCCGGATTCAGACGGTGAAGCCGAGGGCGCGCAGCTGCTCGCGCCCGTCCTCGGTGATCTTGTCCGGGCCCCATGGCGGGTTCCACACCCAGTTGATCCGCAGGTCGTCGACCAGACCGCTGCCGACCAGCGCGCTGCGCGACTGATCTTCGATGACGTCGGTCAGCGGGCAGGCCGCCGACGTCAACGTCATGTCGATCAGGGCGACGGTTCCCTCGTCGCCCTCTTCGACGTTGAGGCCGTAGACCAGCCCGAGATCGACGACGTTGATACCCAGTTCGGGGTCGACGACGTCGCGCATCGCCTCCTCGACGTCGGCGAGAAATGCCTCGTCCGGTGCGGTGGTTTCGCTCATTTTTGGTCCTCCTCGAAGGCCTTGTCTTTCGAGCTGGCTCGCGCCAAAGCATCCTTGAAAGCCAACCACCCGAGCAGCGCGCATTTCACCCGCGCCGGGTATTTGGCGACTCCTGCGAACGCGACCCCGTCGCCCAGCACGTCCTCGTCGCCCTCGATGGTGCCGCGTGAGGACACCATCTCGCTGAACGCGGTGATGGTCTTGAGCGCCTCGCCGATCGTGCGGCCGATCACCTGCTGGGTCAGCACCGACGTCGCCGCCTGGCTGATCGAACAGCCCTGCCCGTCATACGAGACGTCGGCGACGGTTTCGCCGTCGTCGGACAGCGCGACCCGCAGGGTGATCTCGTCACCGCAGACCGGGTTGACGTGGTACACCTGCGCGCCGAACGGCTCCCGCAGCCCCCGGTGCTGCGGATGCTTGTAGTGATCGAGGATCACGTCCTGATAGATCTGCTCGAGACGCAACGTCAGTCTCTCCCAAAGAAATCCAGCGCGCGTCGCACGCCGGCCACCAGTCGCTCGACCTCGTCGGGGGTGTTGTACAGGGCGAACGACGCCCGCGCGGTGGCCGCCAGGTGAAACCTGCGGTGCAGCGGCAACGCGCAGTGGTGCCCGACCCGCACCGCGACGCCCTCGTCGTCGAGCACCTGGCCGACGTCGTGCGCGTGCACGCCGTCGACGACGAAAGACACCGGCGAGCCACGGTTTTCCGTCGACGTCGAGCCGACGATGCGCAGGCCGTCGATGCCGGACAGGCCATCGATGGCCGCGGCGACCAGCTCGCGTTCGTGGGCTTCCACGGCGTCCATGCCGATGGCGCCGAGATAGCGTGCGGCGGAAGCCAGCCCGACCACTTGGGACGTCATCGGGGTGCCGGCCTCGAAACGCTGCGGCGGCGCCGCGTAGGTGGTGGCTTCCATGGTCACCGTCTCGATCATCGACCCGCCGGTGAGGAACGGGGGCGCGGCCGACAACAGCTCGCCACGCCCGTACAGCACGCCGACCCCGTTGGGGCCCAACATCTTATGCCCGGAGAACGCGGCGAAGTCGACGTCGAGCGCGTGGAAATCGACCGACCGGTGCGGCACCGACTGGCACGCGTCCAGCACGGTCAGCGCGCCCACGGCCTTGGCGCGGCTGACCAGTTCGCCGACCGGCGCGTGCGCGCCGGTGACGTTGGAATGGTGGCTGAAGGCAACGACTTTGACCCGTTCATCAAGTTGCAGTGAGTCGAGGTCGATGCGCCCGTCATCCGTGACGCCGTACCAGCGCAACGTCGCTCCGGTGCGCCGGGCCAGCTCTTGCCACGGGACCAGGTTGGCGTGGTGCTCGAGCTCGGTGGTAACGATAACGTCGCCGGGCCCCACGGCCCGCTCGAAGCGGTTGTCCCCCAGCACGTATGACACCAGGTTGAGCGCCTCGGTGGCGTTCTTGGTGAACACCAATTCGTCCGCATCGGCACCGACGAAGGCCGCGACGTCGGACCGGCCCTGCTCGTAGGCGTCGGTTGCCTCCTCCATCAGCTGGTGCGCACCGCGGTGCACCCCGCCGTTGGAGGTCAGCACGAATTCCCGCTCGGCGTCGAGCACCTGCAACGGCCGCTGCGACGTGGCCCCGGAATCCAGGTACGCCAACTGGTTTCCACCCCGCATCACGCGCTTGAGGATCGGAAAGTCGGCGCGGATCGCGTCGATGTCCAGCGGAGCGGTCATGTCAGGCCCCGGTCGCCGCCGCTTGAGAGAAGCGGACGTAGCCGTTCTGCTCGAGTTCGTCGGCCAGCTCCGAACCGCCGGACTCGGCGATGCGGCCGCCCACGAACACGTGCACATACTCCGGATGGATGTAGCGCAGGACGCGGGTGTAGTGCGTGATCAGCAGGACACCCCCGTGCTCGGATTCGGCGTAGCGGTTCACCCCGTCACTGACCACCCGCAACGCGTCGACGTCCAGCCCGGAGTCGGTCTCGTCGAGGATCGCGATCTTGGGCTTGAGCAGTTCCAGCTGGAGGATCTCGTGGCGCTTCTTCTCCCCGCCGGAGAAGCCCTCGTTGACGCTGCGCTCGGCGAAGGCCGGGTCGATCTCGAGCGACGTCATCGCCGACTTGACCTCTTTGACCCAGTGGCGCAGCTTCGGGGCCTCGCCGCGCACGGAGGTCGCCGCCGAGCGCAAGAAGTTCGACACCGAGACCCCGGGCACCTCGACGGGATACTGCATGGCCAGGAATATCCCGGCCCGCGCGCGCTCGTCGACGCTCATCGCCAGCACGTCCTCGCCGTCCAGCGTGATCGAACCGGACGTGACCCGATACTTGGGGTGACCGGCGATCGCGTACGACAGCGTCGACTTACCGGACCCGTTGGGGCCCATCAGGGCATGCGTCTCACCGGATTTCACCGTCAGGTCCACGCCCTTGAGGATGGGGATTTCGCGCTCCCCCTCGGGGGCGTTGGGGTTGTCGACGCTGACGTGCAGGTCTTTGATTTCAAGGGTCGTCATGAAGCTGTTGCTCTCGATTCCGTGATGGCCAGTTCGTGTTCGACGGCCGCGGTCAGGCGTTCCCGCACTTCGGGCACCGCGATCCTCGAGATGATCTCCCCGAAGAACCCGCGGATCACCAGGCGGCGGGCCTGCTCTTCCGGGATGCCGCGCGAACGCAGGTAAAACAGTTGCTCGTCGTCGAAACGCCCGGTGGCGCTGGCGTGCCCGGCACGGGCGATCTCCCCGGTCTCGATCTCGAGGTTGGGCACCGAGTCGGCGCGCGCCCCGTCGGTGAGGACCAGGTTGCGGTTCACCTCGAAAGTGTCGGTGCCGGTGGCTTCGGCCCGGATCAGCACGTCGCCCACCCAGACGGTGTGTGCGTCGGGCAGCGCGGAGTTCGGATCCCCTTGCAGCGCACCCTTGTACAGCACGCTCGACTTGCAGTGGGGCTGTGCGTGGTCCACCAGCAGCCGCGACTCGAGGTGCTGGCCGTCGTCGGCGAAGTACAGGCCCAGCAGCTCGGCGTCCCCACCGGGGCCGGAAAACCGGACGTTGGCCGACAATCGCACGACCTCACCGCCCAGCGTGACGGTGACATGCCGCAGCACCGCGTCCTTGCCCAGCTTGGCGTGGTGCGCGCTGACGTGCACCACGTCGTCGGCCCAGTCGGCGATCCACACGACCGTCAGCCGGGCGGCGTCGTCGGCGATGAATTCGATGTTGTCGGCGTAGGTTCCGCTGCCCCGCTGGTCGATGACCACCACCGCCTCGCCGAGCTCCTCGACGTGGATCTGCAGATGTCCGTAGGCCACGGCGCCTTCGCCGGGCCCGGTGACGGTGATGTTGATCGGCTCGGCGATCCGGGTGTCCCGGCCGACGGTGACCAGCGTCGCCGAGTTGAACGACGAAAATGCCTGGGCCGCAACCCGATCGGCGGGAACGCCGCCCTGGCCGAGCCGTTCGTCGCCGCGGCGGACGGCCTCGACCCTTACGTGGGCGTGCTCGCCGACGCTCACCTCGGCCCGTCCGGTGGCCGCGGCGGAACCGTCGTGCAGCCCGCGCAGCCGCCGCAGCGGCGTGAACCGCCAGATCTCGTCGCGCCCGCGCGGCACCTCGAACGCGTCGACGTCAAAGGACGCGAAGATCTCGCCCTTGTTCAATGCGGCATTGGAAGGGGCCGGAGTCATCCGACCGCGCCCTCCATCTGCAGCTCGATCAGCCGGTTGAGCTCCAGCGCGTACTCCATCGGCAGCTCTTTGGCGATCGGCTCGATGAAGCCCCGCACCACCATCGCCATCGCCTCGTCCTCGGTCAGCCCGCGGCTCATCAGGTAGAACAGCTGGCTTTCGCTGACCTTCGACACGGTGGCCTCGTGGCCCATCGTGACGTCGTCCTCGCGGATGTCGACGTACGGGTAGGTGTCGCTGCGGCTGATCGTATCGACCAGCAGCGCATCGCATTTCACGCTCGAACGCGACCCGTGCGCGCCCTTGTTCACCTGCACGAGGCCGCGGTAGGAGGTGCGGCCGCCGCCGCGGGCCACCGACTTGGACCCGATGTTGCTCGACGTGTTGGGCGCCAGGTGCAGCATCTTGGCGCCGGTGTCCTGGTGCTGGTCCTCGCCGGCGAACGCGATCGACAGCACCTCGCCCTTGGCGTGCTCACCGGTCATCCAGACCGCCGGGTACTTCATTGTCACCTTCGAACCGATGTTGCCGTCCACCCACTCCATGGTGGCGCCGGCCTCGGCGCGGGCGCGCTTGGTGACCAGGTTGTAGACGTTGTTCGACCAGTTCTGAATGGTGGTGTAACGGCAACGGCCACCGGGCTTGACGATGATCTCGACGACGGCGGAGTGCAGCGAATCCGACTTGTAAATCGGAGCGGTGCAGCCCTCGATGTAGTGAACGTAAGCGTTCTCGTCGACGATGATCAGCGTGCGCTCGAACTGGCCCATGTTCTCGGTGTTGATCCGGAAGTAGGCCTGCAGCGGAATGTCGACGCGCACACCCGGCGGCACGTAGATGAACGATCCGCCGCTCCACACCGCGGTGTTCAGCGCCGAGAACTTGTTGTCCCCGGCCGGGATCACCGTGCCGAAGTACTGCTTGAATACCTCGGGGTGTTCCCGCAGCGCCGTGTCGGTGTCCATGAAGATGACGCCCTGAGCTTCCAGGTCTTCTCGGATCTGGTGGTAGACCACCTCCGACTCGTACTGCGCGGCGACGCCCGACACCAGCCGCTGCTTCTCCGCCTCCGGGATGCCCAGCCGGTCATAGGTATTGCGGATGTCTTCTGGCAGATCATCCCAAGTCGCGGCCTGCTTCTCGGTGGACCGCACGAAGTACTTGATGTTTTCGAAGTCGATGCCCTCGAGGCTGGCGCCCCAGCGCGGCATGGGCTTGCGGTCGAAGATGCGCAGCGCCTTGAGTCGGATTTGCAGCATCCACTCGGGCTCGTTTTTCTTCGCCGAGATGTCGCGCACGACCGCCTCGGAGAGGCCGCGCTGCGCGCTGGCGCCCGCGACGTCGGAGTCCGCCCAGCCGTAGCCGTACCTGCCGAGGGAATCGATCGCCTGCTCCTGGGTCAACGGCGCGGCCGGAGTCCCGACGGCCTTATTGACTTCCGGTGCGAGTGTCATATGGACGCTCCTTTGATGCTCGTGGTGTCGCGGCGCGGGCTGGGCGCCGGCGTAAGAGGCACGTGGGTGGTGCAGGCGCAGTTTCCGTTGACGATGGTCGCCAACCGCTGCACGTGGGTTCCGAGCACCTCGGCCATGGCCTGCTGCTCGGCTTCACACAACTCGGGGAATTCCTCGGCGACGTGGGACACCGGGCAATGATGCTGGCAGATCTGCACGCCGTGAATCGGTCCGCCGACCCGCGTTGTGGTGGCGACGTAGCCGGCCTTGGTCAGCGCACCGGCGACCCGCTCGGCGGCCGCCTCGACCTCGGCGTCCTCGGTGCTGTCGGCCGCCTGCACATCGGCCAGGATCGAGTCGATGCGCCGGCGGGCGAACGTCTGCACCGCGTCCTCACCACCGAGTTCCCGCAGTTGTCGCATAGCCGCGGCCGCCAGGTCGTCGTAGGCGTGGTCGAGCTTGGCGCGGCCGGCCGCGGTCAGCCGGAAGCGCTTGGCCGGGCGCCCGCGGCCCACCTGCTGCCACGCCTCGGCGGCCACCGATTCGGCGTCACCCGCCTCGATCAGAGCGTCGAGATGGCGCCGCACGCCGGCGGGCGTCAGGCCCAGCCGGTCACTGATCTCGACGGCGGTGATCGATCCGGATTCCAGCAGCAGGCGCACGATGGCGCGGCGGGTGTGACCATCCGGCGCTGGGACCGCCGGGGCGTCGGCGCCCACAGCGGCCTCATCGAGGCTGGTTCGGATTTTCACAACACCAGTGTGACGCAATTCCGGGCATCGGTCCAGCAAGGGTCACCTGTCCCGCTCGTTGCGCTGGTCACACCGTCGGACGGCTACGCCCGATTGCCCGGCTCCTCAGCGGGCCGCTTCGTGCGGCCCGCATCGTCGACCGGGCTAGGCTGCTCTGATGGCAGCCCGCCACCACACGCTGAGCTCGTCAATCGCCAGCCTGCACGGCGACGAGCAAGCGGTGGGTTCGCCGCTGAACGATACCGAGCTCGCCACGCTGCAGCGCACCCGCCTGTTCGGTGCCGCCGGCACCGTCCTGATGGCGATCGGCGCCCTGGGCGCCGGGGCGCGGCCCGTCGTGCAGGACCCCACCTTCGGGGTCCGGCTGCTCAACCTGCCGTCGCGCATCCAGACCGTGTCGCTGACGATGACGACGACCGGGGCGGTCATGATGGCGCTGGCCTGGCTGATGCTGGGGCGGTTTGCGCTGGGCAATCGCCGGATGTCGCGCGGCGATCTGGACCGCACCCTGCTGCTGTGGACGCTGCCGCTGTTGATCGCGCCGCCCATGTACAGCAAGGACGTCTACTCCTACCTGGCCCAGAGCCAGATCTCGCTGGAGGGGCTCGACCCCTACAAAGTGGGCCCGGCGTCCGGTCTGGGTCTCGGCCACGTGTTCACGCTGTCCGTCCCCACCCTGTGGCGCGAGACGCCGGCGCCCTACGGACCGTTGTTCCTATGGATCGGGCGCGGCATCTCCGCCCTGACCGGGGAGAACATCGTCGCCGCGGTGCTCTGCCACCGGGTCGTGGTGCTGGTCGGCGTGGGCCTGATCGTCTGGGCCACGCCGCGGCTGGCCCGGCGCTGCGGCGTCGCCGAGGTGAGCGCGCTGTGGCTGGGGGCCGCCAATCCGCTGCTGATCATGCACCTGGTCGCCGGGGTCCACAACGAGGCGCTGATGCTCGGGCTGATGCTGGCCGGCGCCGAGTTCGCCCTGCGCGGTGTCAACGCGCAGCGGCTGCTGCCGACGTCGTGGCGGCCCGGCCCGGACTGGGCACCGTTGGGCATGCTGATCGCCGGTTCCATTCTCATCACGCTGTCGTCGCAGGTGAAGCTGCCCTCGCTGCTGGCCCTGGGATTCGTCACGATGGCGCTGGCTTACCGCTGCGGCGGCAACCTGCGCGCGCTGCTGCTGGCGAGCGGCGGGATGGTGGCGCTGTCGCTGGCGGTGATGGCCCTCGTCGGCTGGGCCAGCGGGCTCGGGTTCGGCTGGATCTACACGCTGGGCACCGCCAACGTGGTGCGCAGCTGGTTGTCGCCGCCGACGCTGCTGGCCCTGGGCACCGGGCAGGTGGGCATCCTGCTGGGTCTGGGCGATCACACCACCGCCGTGCTGGGGCTGACCCGTGGCATCGGCGTGCTGATCATCACCGTGTTGGTGGCCTGGTTGCTGGTTGCCGTCTTCCGCGGCCGGCTGCACCCGATCGGCGGTCTGGGCGTCGCGCTGGGCATCTGCGTGTTGCTGTTCCCGGTGGTGCAGCCCTGGTATCTGCTGTGGGCCATCATCCCGCTGGCCGCCTGGGCGACGCGCCCGGGCTTCCGGGTGGCGGTGATCGTCATCACGCTCGTCGTCGGCATCTTCGGCCCGACGGCCAACGGCGACCGCTTCGCGCTGTTTCAGATCGTGGACGCCACGCTGGCCAGCACCATCATCGTGGCGGCACTGATCGCGTTGACGTACACCCGCCTGCCGTGGCGCCAAATCCAGCCCAAGGGCCCGGAAACCAACGGCGAGACGGCCATCAGGCTGCCCACCCCCGTCGCTCCCGAGGCCCCGAGGCCGACCGCGGCACCCGACGCCTACGCTGATTCCACGTGAGCCCGGTCCCCGAAACGCCCGACACGGTGGTGCGGCTGCGCGGGGTCACCAAGCAATACGGGTCGAATACCGCGGTCTCCAACCTCGATCTGGAGGTGCACGCCGCCGAGGTGCTGGCCCTGCTCGGCCCCAACGGCGCCGGCAAGACCACGACGGTTGAGATGTGCGAGGGCTTCGTGCGCCCGGACGCCGGCACGATCCAGGTGCTCGGTCTCGACCCGATCGCCGACAACGCGCGCCTGCGCGCGCGCATCGGGGTGATGCTGCAGGGCGGCGGCGGCTATCCCGCGGCGCGCGCGGGGGAAATGCTCAACCTGGTGGCCGCCTACGCCGCCGACCCGTTGGACCCGGCGTGGCTGCTGGACACCCTCGGCCTCACCGACGCCGCCCGCACCACCTACCGGCGGCTCTCCGGCGGGCAGCAGCAACGGCTGGCGCTGGCCTGTGCGCTGGTCGGCCGGCCCGAACTGGTCTTCCTCGACGAACCCACCGCGGGCATGGACGCCCACGCCCGGCTCCTGGTCTGGGAGCTGATCGACGCGCTGCGCCGCGACGGCGTGACGGTGGTGCTGACCACCCACCAACTCAAGGAGGCCGAGGAACTCGCCGATCGGCTGGTAATCATCGACCACGGGGTGACGGTGGCCTCGGGCACCCCGACGGAACTGATGCGCGCGGGCGCTAAAGACCAGTTGCGGTTCACCGCGCCGCCGCGGCTCGACCTGTCCCTGTTGGCCTCCGCCCTGCCGGAGGACTACAAGGCCACCGAGGTGACGCCTGGCGAGTACCTGGTCGAGGGCCCGGTCGACCCCCAGGTGCTGGCGACCGTCACGGCGTGGTGCGCGCAGATCGACGTGCTGGCCACCGACATGCGCGTCGAGCAACGCAGCCTCGAGGATGTCTTCCTCGACCTCACCGGGAGGAAGCTACGGCCTTGACCCAATCAAGCGTCTTCCCCGCGGGAACCTTCAGACCCGACCCACGCCCCAGCACCGTGCCCCGGATGCTCGCGGCGCAGTTCGACCTGGAGCTCAAGCTGCTGCTGCGCAACGGCGAACAATTGCTGCTGACCATGTTCATCCCGATCACGCTGCTGGTCGGGCTGACCCTGCTGCCCTTCGGCGATTTCGGCCACAACCGCGCCGCCACGTTCGTCCCGGTCATCATGGCCCTCGCGGTCATCTCGACCGCGTTCACCGGTCAGGCGATCGCCGTCGCGTTCGATCGCCGCTACGGCGCGCTGAAACGGCTCGGGGCCACCCCGCTGCCGGTCTGGGGCGTCATCGCCGGAAAGTCGCTGGCGGTGGTCACGGTGGTGTTTCTGCAGGCAATCCTGTTGGGCGCCATCGGCTTTGCGCTTGGCTGGCGACCCGAGCCGACCGCGTTGGCTTTGGGCGCGGCGGTCATCGCGCTGGGTACCGCGGGCTTCGCGGCCCTCGGGCTGTTGCTCGGCGGAACGCTGCGGGCCGAGATCGTGCTCGCGGTCGCCAACCTGATGTGGTTCGTCTTCGCGGGCCTCGGCGCTCTGACCCTGGAAACCAAGATGATCCCGACGGCGGCCAAGTGGGCGGCCCGGCTCACCCCGTCGGGCGCGCTCACCGAGGCGCTCTCGCAGGCGATGACGCTCTCGGTGGACGGGTTCGGGGTCGTCGTCCTGGCGGCATGGGGGGCGCTGGCCGCGCTGGCCGCGCTGCGCTGGTTCCGCTTCACCTGACGCCTTCACCTGACCGCGCCGGCTCGCGACACTGAAACCTCGTACACGACACGCCGCCGCGGGTGTACCTGGTGTAACTCTCGGCGACGCTAGGCCCGTACTACAGGCCGTAGTTTTCGTTGGCTTACCATCGGGCGGTGCCAAAACGAACGCTGCTGCGGTTGGTGGACCTGCTCCCCGACCCCAGTCTGCATGCCCAACGGGTCGTCGCCGCGCTCGTCATCCTCACCCAGGGCGGCATCGCGGTCACCGGCGCGATCGTGCGCGTCACCGCCTCAGGGCTGGGCTGCCCCACCTGGCCGCAGTGCTTCCCGGGCAGCTTCACCCCGGTCGCCGTGGCCGAGGTGCCGCGGATCCACCAGGCCGTCGAGTTCGGCAACCGGATGATCACCTTCGCCGTCGTGATCACCGCGGCGCTCGCCGTATTGGCCGTGACCCGCGCGCGTCGGCGCACCGATGTCCTCGTCTACGCGTGGCTGCTGCCGGTGTCGACGGTGGTGCAGGCGGTGATCGGCGGCATCACCGTGCGCACCGGGCTGCTGTGGTGGACGGTCGCGGTCCACCTGCTGACGTCGATGACGATGGTGTGGCTGTCGGTGCTGCTCTACGTCAAGGTCGGTGAGCCCGACGATGGGGTGGTCCACGACCGGGTGGCGCGCCCGCTGCGCGCGCTGACCGCGCTCAGCGCGGTGAACCTGGCGGCGGTGCTGGTCACCGGCACGCTGGTGACCGCCGCCGGCCCGCACGCCGGTGACCGCAGCCCCAGCCGGACGGTGCCCCGGCTGAAAGTCGAGATCACCACGCTGGTGCACGCGCATTCGTCGCTGCTGATCTCCTACCTGGCGCTGCTGGTCGGGCTGGGCTTCGGGCTGCTGGCGGTGGGCGCCACCCGGGCGATCCGGCTGCGGCTGGGCGTGCTGGTCGCCCTGGTGTGCGCGCAGGCCGCCGTCGGCACTACGCAGTACTTCACCGGGGTGCCCGCCGCCCTGGTC
Source organism: Mycobacterium sp. (assembly GCF_025965855.1). Lineage (GTDB taxonomy): Bacteria > Actinomycetota > Actinomycetes > Mycobacteriales > Mycobacteriaceae > Mycobacterium. The sequence goes on from NZ_JAOPWB010000057.1 coordinate 10,915, forward strand.
GCGGTGCACGTGGCCGGCGCGGCGGCCTGCACGGCGGCCACCGCGGCGCTATGGGCGTCCCTGCGGGAACGGGCCCAGCCCCAGCCGCTCGCACGCGGACTCCACGGCGAGGCCGAACCGGCGCTGGGCAAGGTCGCGGGTGTCCGCGTCCAGCAGCCGCCAGCCCAGTGACGGCGCGACGAGGTCGAGCCGCACCAGCCGGCCCTCAGTCACGTCGGCGCGCGCGTACAGCAGCTCCGCCGCGCCGATTCCCGCGTGTTCGGCGGCCGCCGCGAGCGCCGCGTAGCCGAGGTCCCATGACTCGAACTCCGGCTCGACCGGCCAGGCGTGCGAGTGCTTCCCGCCCAGAAAGATCAGCGCCGCCTGCGCGGCGGGCCGGCCCGGCGGCCCGTCAAGCACCGTCGGCACGCCGTCGTTTTCGAGGTCGCGCAAATACCGCTCATCGAGGTTCCAAGCGACCGCGTCGGGCGGGTTGAGCAGGTGGCGCACGCGGCGGATCCAGGCGAGGAATTCCTCGCGCCGGTCGGGGGCGCTCGCGGTGGCGCGCAGAATGACGAGGTCAGCGCCGACGGTCTCCGGATCGTCCCAGGACAACCAGCGAGCGTGCAGCCCACGAGTTCGTAGCGCGGGCACCAGCCCGGCATCGTCGGGGTGCCGCGGAACGCCCGCGAGCACGATGCGCGGATGGAAGACGTCCGGCCGGGCCAGCTTCATGCCCCGGCATGATATCCACATGCACGCAATCGAAGTCAGCCAAACCGGTGGTCCCGAAGTCCTGCGCTACGTCGACGTCCCAGAGCCCACGCCCGGCCCCGGCGAGGTTTTGATCAAGGCCGAGGCCATCGGCGTCAACTACGTCGACACCTATTTCCGCTCCGGGCAGTATCCGCGAGAATTGCCGTTCATCCTCGGCCAGGAGACATCCGGCACCGTCGTAGCCACGGGCGACGGGGTCGACGGGTTCAGCGCGGGCGATCGGGTGGCCACCGCCGCGGCGTCCGGCGCCTACGCCGAATTCTCCACTGCCCCAGCGGCTTTCACCGCGAAGGTGCCCGACGGCGTGCCGTCCGACGTGGCGGCCTCGGTGATGTTGAAGGGCCAGACCGCGCACTACCTGCTCAAGTCGGTGTATCCGGTGCAAAGCGGGGACACCGTGCTGGTGCATGCCGGCGCCGGCGGCGTCGGGCTGATCCTGACGCAGTGGGCCACGCTGCTCGGCGCCCGGGTGATCACTACGGTCTCCACGCCGGAGAAGGCCCGGAAGTCCAAGAAGGCCGGCGCCGCCGAGGTGCTCTCCTACCCCGACGACGCGGGCGAATTCAGTCAGAAGATCCGCGAATTGACGGGAGGCGCCGGGGTGGCGGCGGTGTACGACGGCGTGGGCGCGACGACCTTCGACGCCAGCCTGGCCAGCCTGGCCGTCCGCGGCACCCTGGCGCTGTTCGGTGCCGCCAGCGGACCCGTCCCGCCGGTCGACCCGCAACGCCTCAACGCCGCCGGGTCGGTGTTCTTGACCCGGCCGTCGCTGGCGCACTTCATCCGCACCGGCGACGAGTTTCATTGGCGCGCAGGCGAACTGTTCGATGCGATCGCCGGCGGCGCCATCACCGTCGAGATCGGCGGACGCTATCCGCTCGCCGAAGCGGCGCGCGCGCACGAGGACCTGCAGGGCCGCAAAACGACGGGCTCGATTGTGCTGCTGCCGTAGATTCTCTAGCGTGAGCAGACGCAAAAGCCCCCAAATTCAGCTCGAAATAGGGGCTTTTGCGTCTGCTCGGCACTCGCCTCAGAGCAGCGTCGGCAGCGCGATTACCGAGTCGACCGCCAGCGCGCAGAACACCACCGCCAGGTAGTTGTTCGACTGCAGGAACAGGCGCAGCGGCTTCACCGGCTCGCCGGCGCGCACGCCGACGTACAGCTGATGGGACATCGAGAGGAACCACACCCCGGCCACCAAGGCGACCGCCGCGTACAACCAGCCGGTGGCCAGCCCCAGCGCCAGCGTCGCAAGCACGGTCAGCCAGGTGTAGATCAGGATCTGCTTGGTGACCTGACGCTCGGTGGCCACGGCGGGCAGCATCGGGACACCGGCCGCTTTGTAGTCGTCCTTGTAACGCATCGCCAGGGCCCAGGTGTGTGGCGGCGTCCAGAAGAAGATGATGGCGAACATCACCAGCGCCGGCCAGCCGATAGTGCCGGTGACCGCCGACCAGCCGATCATCACCGGCATGCAGCCGGCCGCACCGCCCCACACGACGTTCTGCGACGTGCGGCGCTTGAGCAACAGGGTGTAGACGAACACGTAGAAGGCGATGGTGGCGATGGCCAGCACCCCCGACAGCAGGTTCGTCGTCCACCAGAGCCAGAAGAACGAGCCAACGCTGAGCACCAGACCCAGGACCAAGGCGTTACGGGTCGGCACCGCGGCGCGCGCCAGCGGCCTGCGCGCGGTGCGCTTCATCAGCTTGTCGATGTCGGCGTCCGCCACGCAGTTGAGCGTGTTGGCGCCACCGGCGGCCAGCATCCCGCCGATCAGCGTGTTGAGGATCAGCAGCGGATTCACGGTGCCGCGGTGCGCGAGCAGCATTGCCGGTATCGCGGTGACGAGCAGCAGTTCGATCACCCGCGGCTTGGTCAGCGCCAGGTAAGCGAGCACCGTGCCCTGCACTCGGGTCGGTACTCGGCTCGGCGCGACGCGCCCGCGAACGCTCACGCAATAACTCCTCGGGTCGCAGCAGCGCGCAGCATCTACTACGCACGATGGTAGACCGCGCCGGGCCGGTGGCCGGCCCTCGGGTTCCATTCGGGCGGATTTTCCGCCGGATTGCCGGACTGATCGCAGGGCCCGGCCGGTCGGCGCGTAATTTTCACAGCGGCCGGCGCTGGGTACCCGAGACACCGCACTGCAAGAGCCGGCGCTCCCGCATTAGGGTAAGCAATATCAGCTTGATGACCCAAGGACTGAGGCTGTGACGACACTCGAAGAGATCTCCACGCTGACACAACCGCACCTGCCCGACGACTGGACCGAGATCGATTCGGCTGCGGTCGACACGATCCGGGTACTAGCCGCCGACGCCGTCCAAAAAGTCGGCAACGGTCATCCCGGAACGGCGATGAGCCTGGCCCCGCTGGCCTACACCCTGTTTCAGCGCACGATGCGACACGACCCCAGCGACACCCACTGGCTGGGTCGCGACCGGTTCGTGCTGTCGGCCGGGCACAGCAGCCTGACCCTGTACTTGCAGCTGTACCTCGGCGGGTTCGGGCTGGAGCTGTCGGACATCGAATCGTTGCGCACGTGGGGATCCAAGACGCCCGGGCACCCGGAGTTCCGCCACACCAAGGGCGTTGAGATGACCACCGGCCCGCTCGGCCAGGGCCTGGCATCGGCGGTCGGGATGGCGATGGCGTCGCGCTACGAGCGGGGCCTGTTCGATCCGGACGCCGAACCGGGAACCAGCCCGTTCGACCACTTCGTCTTCGTGATCGCCTCCGACGGGGACATCGAGGAGGGCGTGACCTCCGAGGCGTCGTCGCTGGCGGGCGTGCAGCAGCTGGGCAACCTCGTCGTGTTCTACGACCACAACCAGATCTCGATCGAGGACGACACCAACATCGCGCTGTGCGAGGACACCGCCGCGCGCTACGAGGCCTACGGGTGGCACGTGCAGCGGGTGGAAGGCGGCGAGAACGTCGTCGGGATCGAGGAGGCCATCGCCAACGCCAAGGCGGTCACCGACCGGCCGTCGTTCGTCGAGCTGCGCACCATCATCGGCTACCCGGCGCCCAACCTGATGAACACCGGCAAGGCGCACGGCTCGGCGCTGGGTGATGAGGAGGTCGCGGCGGTCAAGAAGATCCTGGGATTCGATCCGGACAAGAAGTTCGAGGTGCGCGACGAGGTCCTCGCCCACACCCGCAAGCTGGTGGACCGGGGCAAGGAAGCGCACGAGAAGTGGCAAGCGGAGTTCGACGCGTGGGCGCAACGCGAACCCGAACGCAAGGCGCTGCTGGACCGGTTGACCGCCGAGCGGCTGCCCGACGGCTGGGACGCCGACATCCCGCACTGGGAGCCCGGGTCCAAGGCGCTGGCCACCCGCGCCGCCTCGGGCGAGGTGCTGTCGGCGGTGGGACCGAAACTGCCCGAGCTGTGGGGGGGTTCGGCCGACCTGGCGGGCAGCAATAACACCACCATGAAGGGCGTGGACTCCTTTGGGCCGCCGTCGATTTCGACCAAGGAATACACCGCGCACTGGTACGGTCGCACACTGCACTTCGGCGTTCGCGAACACGCGATGGGTGCCATCCTGTCCGGCATCGTGCTGCACGGCCCGACCCGGGCCTACGGCGGCACGTTCCTGCAGTTCTCCGACTACATGCGCCCGGCCGTACGCCTGGCGTCGCTGATGGACATCGACACCATCTACGTGTGGACCCACGATTCGATCGGGCTGGGCGAGGACGGCCCGACACATCAGCCGATCGAGCACCTGTCGGCGCTGCGCGCCATACCGAACCTGTCGGTGGTGCGCCCGGCCGACGCCAACGAGACGGCCTACGCCTGGCGCACGATCCTGGCCCGCGGCAACGGCAGCGGCCCGGTCGGCCTGATCCTGACCCGCCAGGGCGTGCCGGTGCTGGAGGGCACCACCTACGAGGGTGTCGGCCGCGGCGGCTACGTCCTCGGGGATGAAGGCGGTGACGAACCCGACGTCGTGTTGATCGCCACGGGTTCCGAGGTCCAGCTCGCGGTCGAGGCGCGAAACTTGCTGGCGGACAGGGGTATCGTCGCGCGAGTGGTGTCGATGCCGTGCGTGGAATGGTTCGAGTCGCAGCCCGAGGAGTACCGCGACAGCGTGCTGCCCCCGTCGGTGTCGGCCCGGGTCGCCGTCGAGGCCGGGATCGCGCAGTCCTGGCACAAGCTGGTCGGCGACACGGGCAGGATCGTGTCGATCGAGCACTACGGCGAATCCGCGGACTACAAGACGTTGTTCCGCGAATTCGGCTTTACCGCCGAAGCCGTCGCCGCCGCCGCCGAACAGGTAGTGGATAACTGAGAAAGGGTGATTCGCATGGCCAGTCAGAACCCCAACCTCGCGGCGCTGAGCGCCGCCGGGGTATCCGTTTGGCTGGATGACTTGTCGCGGGAGCGGCTTGAGTCGGGCAACCTGCAGGAGTTGATCGACACCAAAAGCGTTGTCGGCGTGACGACCAACCCGTCGATCTTCCAGAAGGCGTTCGCCGAGGGCCACGCCTACGACCGTCAGATCGCCGAACTGGCCGAGCGTGGCGCCGACGTCGACGCCACGGTCCGCACGGTCACCACCGACGACGTTCGCAGAGCGTGCGACGTCCTGGCCCCCCAGTGGGAGGGCTCCGACGGTGTCGACGGCCGGGTGTCGATCGAGGTCGACCCGCGGCTGGCCGACGACACGGACAAGACCATCGCGCAGGCCGTCGAGCTGTGGAAGATCGTCGACCGCCCGAACCTGTTCATCAAGATCCCCGCGACCAAGGCCGGGCTTCCGGCCATCACCGCCGTTCTGGCGGAAGGGATTTCGGTCAACGTCACGCTGATCTTCTCCGTGGAGCGGCACCGCCAGGTGATGGACGCCTACCTGGCCGGGCTCGAGAAGGCCCGCGAGGCCGGACACGACCTGTCCAAGATCCATTCGGTGGCATCGTTCTTCGTTTCCCGGGTGGACACCGAGGTCGACAAGCGGCTGGAGAAGATCGGCTCCGCCGACGCGCTCGCGCTGCGCGGCAAGGCCGCTGTCGCCAACGCCCGGCTGGCGTACGCCGCATACCAAGAGGTCTTCGAAGGCGGCGACCGCTACGGGGCGCTCAAGTCCGAAGGGGCCCGGGTGCAGCGTCCGCTGTGGGCTTCGACCGGCGTCAAGAACCCCGACTACCCCGACACCCTCTACGTGACCGAGCTGGTGGCGCCGAACACGGTAAACACCATGCCGGAGAAGACGCTTGACGCCGTCGCCGATCACGGGGTCATCAGGGGCGACACGGTCAGCGGCACCGCACCGGCCGCCCAGGAGGTGTTCGACAAGCTGGCCGCGGTCGGCGTCGACCTGACCGACGTTTTCATCGTGCTGGAGAAAGAAGGCGTGGACAAGTTCGTGGAGTCCTGGACCGAGCTGCTGGAGGAGACGCAAAAGCAACTCGATTCCGCCGGCAAATGACCCCCGCGGGCTCGAAGGTGGGCGCCCGCGGCGGCCCCGCGCAGTGGCAAAACCCGTTGCGGGACAAGCAAGACAAGCGGCTGCCCCGGATCGCCGGGCCATGCGGCATGGTGATCTTCGGCGTCACCGGCGACCTGGCCCGCAAGAAGGTGATGCCGGCCATCTACGACCTGGCCAATCGCGGGCTGCTGCCGCCCAGCTTCTGCCTGGTGGGCTTCGCCCGCCGGGACTGGCAGACGCAGGATTTCCGCAACGTGGTCTACCAGGCCGTCAAGGAGCACTGCCGCACTCCGTTCCGGGAGGAGAACTGGGAACGGCTGGCCGAGGGATTCCGTTTCGTGCCAGGGGCTTTCGATGACGAGGAGGCGTTCGCGCGGCTCGCCGAGACGCTGGACAAGCTCGATGCCGAGCGCGGCACCGGCGGCAACCACGCCTTCTACCTGGCGATCCCGCCCAACTCGTTCCCGGTGGTGTGCGAACAGCTGCACAAGTCCGGCTTGGCCCGCCCGCAGGGCGACCGGTGGAGCCGGGTGGTCATCGAAAAACCCTTCGGCCACGACCTGGAAAGCGCGCAGGCCCTGAACAAGACGCTCAACGCCGTCTTCCCGGAGGAGGCGGTGTTCCGGATCGACCATTACCTGGGCAAGGAGACGGTGCGCAACATCCTGGCGCTGCGGTTCGCCAACCAGTTGTTCGACCCGATCTGGAACGCCCACTACGTCGACCACGTGCAGATCACCATGGCCGAGGACATCGGGCTGGGCGGACGGGCCGGGTACTACGACGGCATCGGCGCCGCGCGCGACGTCATCCAGAACCATCTCATGCAGCTGCTGGCGCTGACCGCGATGGAGGAGCCGGTCAGCTTCAATCCGTCGGCGCTGCAGATCGAGAAGATCAAGGTGCTCTCGGCGACCCAGCTCGCCCAACCGCTCGATGAGACCACCAGCCGGGGCCAGTACACCGCCGGCTGGCAGGGCAGCGAGAAGGTCGTCGGGCTGCTCGACGAAGAGGGGTTTTCGAAGGACTCCACCACCGAGACGTTCGCCGCCATCACGCTCGAGGTCGACACCCGCCGCTGGGCCGGTGTGCCGTTCTATCTGCGGACCGGTAAACGCCTGGGCCGCAGGGTGACCGAGATCGCCCTGATCTTCAAGCGCGCACCGCATCTGCCGTTCGACGCCACGATGACCGACGAGCTGGGCGCCAACGCCATGGTCATCCGGATACAGCCCGACGAGGGCACCACCCTGCGGTTCGGCTCCAAGGTGCCCGGCACCGCCATGGAGGTCCGCGACGTCAACATGGACTTCTCCTACGGGTCGGCGTTCGCCGAAGAATCACCGGAGGCCTACGAACAGCTCATCCTCGACGTGCTGCTCGGCGAGCCATCCCTGTTTCCGGTCAATGAGGAGGTCGAATTGGAATGGGAGATCCTCGATCCCGTCCTTGATAACTGGGCGGCGCACGGCAAGCCCGACCCGTACGAGGCCGGCACCTGGGGTCCGGAATCGGCGTTCGAAATGCTGCGCCGGACCGGGCGCGAATGGCGGCGGCCGTGATCCGCGCCGGCGACCATCTAGCACGCAGTGATGCGGTGGGAGCACGCCCCCACAACTGGGTGGGCTCCCCGCTCCGCAGGGGAGTACCCGCACCCGCTTGCGGGGAAGAGCGGCGCAAATGATCGTCGACCTGCCCGGCACCAGCACCACCGCGGTCAACAAGAAACTCAGCGAGCTGCGCGAGAAGGCCGGCGCCGTCACGATGGCGCGGGTGCTGACGCTGCTCATCACACCCGACAGCGAGGAAGTGCTCGAGGAATCGGTCAAGGCAGCCAACGACGCCAGCCATGAGCACCCCAGCAGGATCATCGTCACGATGCGAGGCGACCCCTACGCCGACGAACCGCGCCTGGACGCACAACTGCGCTCGGGCGGCGACACCGGCGCCAGCGAGGTCGTGATCCTGAACCTGTCCGGGCCCCTCGCCGGCCACGCCGCCAGCGTGGTCACCCCGTTTCTGCTGCCCGACATTCCCGTCGTGGCGTGGTGGCCCGACATCGCCCCGGAACAGCCGGCGCGAGACCCGTTGGGCAAGTTGGCAATCCGGCGCATCACCGATGCCACCAACGGCGTCGATCCGTTGTCGGCGATCAAGAGCCGCCTGCCGGGGTACGCCGCCGGCGATACCGACCTGTGCTGGGCGCGCATCACCTACTGGCGGGCACTGCTGACCTCCGCCGTCGATCAGCCGCCGCACGAACCGATCGAGTCGGCGTTGGTCTCCGGCCTCAAGACCGAGCCCGCCCTCGACATCCTGGCGGGCTGGCTGGCCAGCCGGATCGATGGCCCGGTGCGCCGGGCCGTCGGCGACCTCAGGGTCGAGCTGGCGCGCAAGAGCGAGACCATCGTGCTCAGCCGCCCCCAGGAAGGCAGGACGGCCACCCTGACCCGGACGGCGCGCCCGGACGCCCTCGTTCCGTTGGCGCGCAGGGAAACCGGCGAATGCCTGGCCGAGGACCTGCGACGGCTGGATGCCGACGAGATCTACCGAGCAGCGCTGGAGGGCATCAAGAAGGTGCGGTACGCGTGAGCCCCATCGTCGAAGTTTTCTCCGACCGCGACGCCCTCGTCGAGGCGGCGGGCGGACGCCTGGTCGAGACCATCCAGACCGCCGTGGCGGCCCGGGGCCGAGCACTGATCGTGCTGACCGGTGGCGGCAACGGCATCGGGCTGCTTCGGTATCTCGGCACGCGGGGTGAGCAGATCGACTGGTCCAAGGTGCATCTGTTCTGGGGCGACGAACGCTACGTGCCCGAGGACGACGACGAGCGCAACGACAAGCAGGCGCGGGAGGCCCTGCTCGACCACATCGACATCCCGTCGAGCCACGTGCACGCGATGCCGGCCAGCGACGGCGAATTCGGCCCGGATCTCGCCGCCGCGGCGCTGGCCTACGAGCAGCTGCTGGCGGCCAACGCCGAACCCGGCCAGCCGGCGCCCAATTTCGATGTCCACCTGCTGGGAATGGGGCCGGAGGGCCACATCAACTCCCTCTTCCCGGACACCCCCGCCGTGCGCGAGACCAGCCGCATGGTGGTCGGCGTCGAAGACTGCCCCAAACCGCCGCCACAACGAATCACGTTGACGCTGCCCGCAATCCAGCGTTCCCGCGAGGTGTGGCTGATGGTATCCGGGGCGGGCAAGGCCGACGCGGCGGCCGCCGCCATCGGTGGCGCCTCACCGGTGTCGGTGCCGGCCGCCGGGGCCGTCGGGCTCGAGACCACGCTCTGGCTGCTCGACCAAGGGGCCGCATCCAAGCTTCCCGGCTGACCGGTCCGAGTAATAATGGCCGTCATGGCAGACAGAACCGTGCGCGGCGGGCCCGAGCGAAGCCGGATCAAGACTCTCACCCAGGCCGCCCTGAACGCCGACAAGACCGTCGAACAGGTCGAAGACGTCCTCGACGGCCTGAGCAGGACGATGAAGGAGCTGAACAGCTCGCTCTCCAACCTCAACGCCACGGTCCAACGCATGGAGACCGGGCTGGATCACCTCGACGGCACCCTCGGCAGCCTCGACGATCTCGCCAAGCGGCTGCTCGTGCTGGTCGAGCCGGTGGAGGCCATCGTTGCGCGGATCGACGACATGGTGAAGGTGGGTGAGACGATGATGTCCCCGCTGTCGGTCACCGAGCACGCCGTCCGCGGTGTGCTGGACCGGCTGCGCAACCGGACCGCGCAGTAGGCAGTGCCCGGCGCCTATCCGGTGCCCACTCCGCCGTATGCGGAGGACACGGGTCTGCCGTGGGATGTTTCCGTCGTGGACGCCGTCGCCACCATCGCCGCGGCCCGCGCACGACACGGCGACACGTTCGTCGTGGAGAGCGGACGGGAACACTACCTGTTCACTTTCTCCCGCATCGGGGTCGAGTCGTTCTACGCGCTCACCGAGGACACGGCCAGCAAGGCGGTAGCCGATTACCTGATGTTGCGGCGCAAACTTCCCGACGACATCTTCGTCGGGCGTAAAACCTTGCCCAACACGCTGTTTCGGCGTGACGACGTGGCGTTGTACCTTGCCAACCTGGGCCGGGCGCTTGAGCAGACCACCACCGAGTTAGGGGCGGGCGGCCGGGTAGATGTCTTCGATCTCACCCGACGGCTGGGTCACCGCATGGGGCTGGCCTCGTGGGCGGGACCCGGATCGTCCGATGGTGAGTCCTTCGAGCGCCTGGTGCACGCCCTCGACGAACTGGACGGCTCCGAGGCGTTCGTTCACCCCGACAGGATGGCGGCGGTGGCGGCGACCGACAAGCGCGCCGAGCGAGCCGCGCTGGACGAGGTTGCCGATATCATCGCCGCCGCGGTGCGCAGGTTCGATGCCGGCGACGCGGGCGACCAAGCCCTGTTCGGCAGGATCGTGGACGGCTGGTCCACGGAGCCGCGGAGCGCGCGGCTCCGCGGGATCGCGCTCGACATCGCGCTCATCCACATCGCATCCATGTCGAACCTGGCGGCCGCGCTTGGCTGGGCGTTGGTGGACCTACTCGAGCACCCGGCCCAGCTGGCGCGGGTTCGCTCCGGCGACACGGACTTTGCCCAGCGTTGCGCGCTGGAATCGACGCGCCTGGCGCAACGGTCGATCATGACCCGCACCGTGCTGTCCACGGTCCACTTCGACACCGGTGACGTCGCCTACGAGGTGCCGCCGGGCTGGACCATCGCCACGTTGCTGCCCCTGCTCAACACGTCGGTGGGGCCGGGCCTGAGCGAGTGGGATCCCGCTCGATGGAACCGCCACCGTCTGATCGAGCGGGACGCTCTGCCCTCGCCCATGCTGGTGACCGCCTTCGGGCACGGCCGACACTCTTGCCCGGCCCAGCCGTTTTCGTTGGCCGCGATGACTGCCGCTACCACGCATCTGCTCCGCGAGTACCGGATGACGCCGCGCTGGATTTCGCATCCTGCGCCGGTGCCGGCCCAAATCGGTGGCGTAGCACGGGCAGCGGGACCGTGTCGGGTCGACTATGCCCCTGCCTAGCCGCTATTACCCGCTATTTCGCAGCGCGCTGGACAGCCCGTTCATCGTCAGCAGGATGCCACGCTGCACCAATGGGTCGTCGTCGCCCGAGCGGTATTGGCGAAGCAACTCCACCTGCAGGTGGTTCAGCGGCTCCAGATACGGGAAGCGGTTGAACACGGAACGGGCCAGCGCCGGGTTGTCGGCGAGCAGGTCGTCGTGACCGGTGATGAGCTTGTGCATGGCGATGGTGCGCCGGTGCTCGTCGACGATCTTGTCGAACACCCTGTGCCGCAACGATTCGTCGGCCACCAGCCCGGCATAGCGCGCCGCCAGGCCCAGGTCGCTCTTGGACAGCACCTGCGCCAGGTTCGACAGCACGCTGCGGAAGAACGGCCATCGCTCATACAGCTCGTGCAGGATCTGCACCCGCTCGGTTTCGCTTTCGGGGCCCGCCCCGATCCACTGCTCGAACGCCGCGCCGGTGCCGTACCAGCCCGGGAGCATCACCCGCGACTGGCTCCAGGCCAACACCCACGGGATTGCGCGCAGGTCCGCGATCGAGGCGGTGGGCTTGCGCGAGGTCGGCCGGCTGCCGATGTTCAGCGACCCGATCTCGCTGACCGGTGTCGAGGCCATGAAGTACTCGACGAAACCCGGTGTCTCGTGGACCAATTCGGCGTAGGCGCGATGCGCCAGGGCAGCGACCTCGTCGAGCAGCGCGTAGGCCGGTTCCGCGGCGTCGCCCAGGCCCTCCACGTCGAGCAGCGTCGACTCAACGGTGGCCGCCACCAGGCTCTCCAGATTGCGCCGGGCCAGTTGCGGTTCGGCGTATTTGGCGGCGATGACCTCGCCCTGCTCGGTGAGGCGCAGCGAGCCGTTCACCGCGCCGGGCGGTTGCGCCAGGATCGCCTGGTAGCTGGGGCCGCCGCCGCGGCCCACGGTGCCGCCGCGACCGTGGAAGAGCCGCAACCGAATACCGGTCTTGCGGGCCACCTCGACGAGGGTGAGTTCGGCCCGATACACGGCCCAGTTGGCGGCCAGATACCCGCCGTCCTTGTTGGAGTCGGAGTAGCCCAGCATCACCTCCTGCGAGTCGCCGCGCGCCGAGACGAGCGCCCGATAAATGGGAAGGTCCAGCATCGCCTGCAAGATCGACGCCCCGTTGTGCAGATCGTCGATCGTCTCGAAAAGCGGTGAAATGCCCAGGGGGCAACAGGGTTCCGGTCCAGAGGCGTCCAGCAGGCCGACCTCCTTCAACAGGATCGCGGCCTCCAGGACGTCCGACACCGACTGGCACATCGAGATGATGTAGTTGGGCACGGCCGCCGGGCCGTAGAGTTCGACGGCGCGGGCGGCGGCCGCGACGACGGCAAGCTCACCGCGGGCCAGGTCGGACAGCTGCGCGCGGTCGCCGACCAGTGGGCGGCGGGTGCTCAGCTCGCCGGCCAGCAGCTCGACCCGCTCGTCTTCGGCCAGCGAGCCGTAGTCCGGATGCACCCCGGCCCAGGCGAGCAGCTCGCCGACCACCTCTTCGTGCACGTCTGAGTTCTGCCGCAGGTCCAGGCCGGATAGATGAAACCCGAAGACGTGCACGCTTTCTCGCAGTCGGGCCAGCCGATCGTCGGCCAACAGCTCGGCGCCGTGCGTGCGCAGCGAAGCGTCGACGACGTCCAGGTCGGCCCGCAGTTCCGCCGGCGCGGAATACGGCCGCAGGCCCAGGTCGAGCTCGTGCTGCGGCTGCCGGTCCAGGATCTCGGCGGCCGTCGCGGTGAGCCGGGCGCGGATCACCCGCAGCGCCCGCCGGTAGGGCTCGTCGGCGCGGGCGTTGCCGTCGCCGCCCTCGGCCAGTGCGGTCAATTCGGGGGTGACGGTGATCAGCCGCGCCGACATCGACAGCTCCTGCTCGAGGTCGGTCAGCTCGGCCATGTAGTGCGCCAGGGCGGTGAACGCGGCGCTGTCGGTGGCCCGCCGCACGATGTCGGCGGTCACGTTCGGGTTGCCGTCGCGGTCACCGCCGATCCAGGAGCCGGGTTGCAGGATGGGCGCCGAAAGCAGGTCGGCGTCGGGCCAGCGGGCCCGCAACGCCTCGCGCACCTCGGCGTTGACCTGAGGGATCACCTTGAACAACGCGGCGGGGTAATACCGCAGGCCGACGTCGATCTCGTCGGTGATCTGCAGCCGGGACAGCCGGATCAGCGCGGTCTGCCACAGCGTGAGGACCTGGCGGCGCAACTCGAGCTCGATGTCGCGGCCGTCGTCGGTCTCGGTGTGCCCGGCGGCGTGCAGGCGCATCAATTCGGTGATGCGGTGCTGGGTGACGAACACGGTGCGTCGACGGGTCTCGGTGGGATGGGCGGTGATCACCGGGGACACCAGGGCGCCCTTCAGGGCGTCGGCCACCGTGGCCGAATCGAGCTCTGCCAGGTCGAGTTTCGCGTAGGTCGCGGCCAGGCTGCTGTCCTGGGGTGGCTCGCCGGCGGCGACGTGAACGTCGCGGCGGCGTTCGCGGTGGATGTCTTCGGCCACGTTGGCCAGCAGCGCGAAGTGGCTGAACGCCCGGATGATCGGGATGGCCAGGTGGATGTCGATGCCGTCGAACATCCGCGACATATCGGTCCGGTCGATTTCGGAGCGCCGCACCCGGAAGGACTCCACCCGCGCGCGTTCCACGAGCTCGAATACCTCGTCGCCGTTCTGCTCGCGCACGGTGTCGCCGAGGATGGTGCCCAGCAGCCTGATGTCGGCGCGCATCGGCTCGGTCGCCTCGCGGCCGACGCGGGTGCGCTGGACGGCACCGATCGGTTCGAGCGCGGTGTCGGGAGCCTCAGCCATGGGTCCCAGTATCGGTGGGGATCGGGTGGCCCGCCCGTCGAGCGGTCAGCCCTGGCGGCCGAGAGGCAATCTCGGGGACCGTCAGCGGTACTTGATGAGCAGGCCCTCGCCGATGATGCACACCAGCCAGATGCCCACGATGAACACCGTCAGCCGGTCGAGGTTCTTCTCCACGACGGTCGACCCGGACAGGCTCGACTGCACGCCGCCGCCGAACAGCGTCGACAGGCCGCCACCCTTGGCGCGGTGCAGCAGCACCAGCAGCACCACCAGCACGCTGGTGACGACCAGGGTGATCTGCAGGGCCAATTCCATGACGGGCAGCTTACCGGTTACGGCTCGACCGCCGACAACCGACGCTCGGCGTCCGGCTCACCCAAGGCCGCGACGCGCCCGCGCGACGGGCGGTCGCACCATATCGCCCCCCGATCGATTCGACGCGTGCACAATATGTCTGCGCACCGTGCGCCACGCGCTGGGTTTGTCGGCACGGGCGGCACTCCCGGGACGGGCGGGCCCGGCGCGAACGGCGACAAGGGAGCAGATGGCTGACCCGGCTACGGCAGCGGCCCACCGGCGGCGATCGCCGCCAGCGTCGCGAACTGCTCACCGTCCAACGACGCGCCGCCGACCAGGGCCCCGTCGATATCGGCCTGGGCCGCGATGTCGCCGATGTTCTTGGCGTTCACCGAGCCGCCGTAGAGCACCCGTACGGTGTCGGCGACCTGGGGTGAGGCCAGCGAGCCCAGCTCCTTGCGGACCGCCGCGCACACCTCTTGGGCGTCGCTGGCGCTGGCCACCCGCCCGGTTCCGATCGCCCACACCGGCTCGTAGGCGACGACGACCTTGCCGATCTGCTCCCCCGACAGGCCCGCCAGCGAGCCGCGCAGCTGCTCCTCGCAGTGGGCGACGTGATTGCCCGCCTCCCGGACGTCGAGGTGCTCGCCGATGCACACGATCGGGGTGAGCTCGTGCCTGAGCGCGGCGGCGGCCTTGGCGGCCACCAGCGCGTCGTCCTCGTGGTGGTAGGTGCGCCGCTCGGAGTGCCCGACCACGACGAAGCTGCAACCGAGCTTGGCCAGGAAGGCGCCGCTGATGTCACCGGTGTAGGCGCCCGAGTCGTGCTGGGACAGGTCCTGGGCGCCGTAGGTCAGCCGCAGCTTGTCGCCGTCGACCAGGGTTTGCACGCTGCGCAGGTCGGTGAACGGCGGGAGCACCGTGACGTCGACCTTGTCGTAGTACTTGTCCGGCAACGCGAACGCGATCTTTTGCACCAGCGCGATCGCCTCGAAGTGATTGAGGTTCATCTTCCAGTTGCCGGCGATCAGTGGCTTGCGGCTCACGAGTCCTTACCTTTCTTGCAGGGTGTTCGTTGCCGCTGGCCTTAGGCTTCGAGCTACCCAGGGGCAGCGGGTATGGCTTTCATGAGTCTGCTGCTGTGTATGGCCCAAGGAGATTGGCCGCCCGCTGTCCCGCGACGACTCGACCGCTAATTGAGAGATGCGATTTGATCGCTGTGTAAGGACACGTCGGCGTGGTCGTCTGCTGGGTTGGCAGGGATGACAATGATTACGGAGGTGGTTGTGGGGCAACAACTGTGGGCCGGCGTTGACGCCGGGAAGTCCGACCACCATTGCGTGGTCATCAATGCAGACGGGCAGCGGCTGCTCTCGCAGCGCGTCCCTAACGATGAGGCCGAGCTCCTGGAATTGATGGCGGCGGTGATGACACTGGCCGATGGCGGCGACGTCACCTGGGCGATCGACCTCAACCATGGCGGTGCCGCACTGCTGATCGCCTTGCTCATCGCCGCCGAGCAGCAGCTGCTCTACATCCCCGGGCGCACCGTCTACCACGCCTCCGGCGGCTATCGCGGTGACGGAAAAACCGACGCCAAAGACGCCGCAGTCATCGCTGATCAGGCCCGAATGCGCCGTGACCTGCAGCCCCTGCGTGCAGGTGACGAGATCGCCGTGGACCTGCGCATCCTGACCGCCCGGCGTGGCGATCTGGTCGCTGATCGCACCCGGGCGATCAACCGGCTGCGCGCCCAGCTGCTCGAATACTTCCCCGCCTTGGAACGCGCCTTCGACTACAGCAAAAACCGGGCCGCGTTGATCTTGCTCACCGGCTATCAAACCCCCGACGGGCTGCGCCGCGTCGGTGCCGTGCGCCTGGAAACGTGGTTGCGCAAACGCAAGGCCCGCAACGCTTCTGCCGTCGCCACCGCCGCACTGGCCGCTGCCGACGCCCAACACACCAGCGTGCCCGGACAGCAGATCGCCGCCACCATGGTTGCGCGGCTGGCCAAGGAGGTGATCACCCTCGACACCGAAATCGCTGAAACCGAAACGATGATCGAGGACCGATTTCGCCGCCACC
>NZ_JAOPWB010000069.1 GCF_025965855.1 Mycobacterium sp.
CCGGTCCCGGCCATCCTCACCAGGAAGCTGATGGGCCTTCCCTACGACAACGGGCACCTCTACGCCAACCTCTTCCACTCCGTCCTGGCCAGTCCCCAAGACAGCCCGGAGTACCTAGAAGCCATCGCCGAAGTCCCCGCGATGATGCAAGGCGTCCTCGACTACGCGGCGGCCAGAAGAGCCAAACCGGAAGACGACCTGACCAGCTTCCTCATCCAGTTCGAATTCGACGGCCAGCGCCTCACCGATGAACAGCTGCTCAACATCCTCTGGAACCTCATCGCCGGCGGCGTCGACACCACCACCTCACACACCGCGCTGACCCTGCTGCACCTGGGCACCCACCCGGAGCTGCGCCAACAACTCGTCGACCATCCGGAGCTCTACCGCACCGCCACCGACGAATTCCTGCGCTACTTCTCGGTCAACCAAACCCTGAGCCGCACCGTGACCCGCGACGTCGAGCTCAACGGCCAACACCTCCGCAAGAACGACCGCGTCGTCATCAGCTGGCTCTCCGCCAACCACGACGAGCGCGAGTTCGACCGGCCCGACGAAGTCATCCTCGATCGAACACCCAACCGCCACCTCGCCTTCGGGCTCGGGCCGCACCGCTGCATCGGATCGCACCTGGCCCGCCTGATGTCCGAGGTCATGGTCAAGGCGGTGCTCGACCGCATCCCCTACTACCAAGTCGACGTCCAAAACGTCCACCAATACCTGGGCAATCCGAGCATGACGGGCCTGGCCAAGCTGCCCGTCACCTTCACCCCCGCAGAGAGCTGGGACACGTCACGCCCCTGGTGAGCGCCGAGTCGTCGCCTGCAGCGGGCAACCCAGCCTGAGCCGCGACGTGGCGAACTCTGGCTGGTCGCTCTCGGCGCCGCGCGCACCGGCGAGCCCGGCAAAAGATCGTCCCGCCGTCGCCGGCATCGAGGACGAACTCGTCGTCGTGGTGCCGGTATCGAGCTGGCGCGCCAGCGCGCCCTTGCGCCCACAGGTCTCGCCCGCCGAAGGCGTCGACACCGAAAGCGTCGCCGTCTGCCGTGGCATCGGCGCCGTCGCCCGGACCCGCTTATTAGAACGGCTGGGCACCGTAGCACCTGACACGATGCACAAGATCGAGCGCGCTCTCGCCGTGTACTGGGGATCGACGCCTGAAGCAGGCCGATCCGGTAATCGACGCTACAGTGCGTAGCACTTTTGTGCTACGCTTGCTGACATGGCGACACCGGTTAGTCAACGGGAACTGCGAAACGACAGCGGCGCGATCATGCGACGCGTGCAACAGGGTGAGCGCTTTACAGTCACCCGAAACGGCGTCCCTGTCGCAGACCTCTTACCGCACGGCGAATCCGGACCCGATCGACCCCCGCGCTTCGTCCCGGTAGCGCAAATCGCCGCAGGCACAAGCGAACTCCCCGATTGGGACACTGCACACTTTACTAACGAGCTCGAAGAACTCGACAGTGCCGTCGACGACCGTTACGCCGACAGGTGGCCCCCCGCCACATGACCCGACCGCACGAGCGGGCATTACTGGACACATCCGTCGTAATTGACTACCCGGCCAGGACCGTTGCCGCCCATGCGTCCACGGCCGCGGTCAGCACCATCACACTGGCCGAGCTGTCGTATGGCTTGCACACCGCCGATCCGCTCCTTAACGCTGCCCGTGAGCAGCGCTATCACTGGATCATGAACACCTTTGATCCGATTCCGTTCGATACAAGCGCTGCTCGGATCTACGGCGCGCTATGCGCCACGGTTCGAGCCGTTGGCCGAGACCCCAAGCCGCGACGCTTCGATCTCCTCATTGCGGCGGTAGCCGTCTCGCTGGGCATCCCGCTCATTACCCGCAATGAAGCCGATTTCGCGGGCATTCACGACAGTTTGACCATCATCGCCGTAGGGTAGCGCCGCGTTCGCGCCAGCCATATCGGATTTGTCAACGCGACCATCGCGCCGAGCGGGCGCCGCTGCGCCTCACGTATCTCCAGCCGCACGAAGCGAGCGGAAGTGGCGTCGAATTCCCACCGCAGCATGGTCCGCGCCGGCCCGGGCACCGTCGCCCGGCCGACGCACCCCTCCGCGGTGATGAGCGCGGCGTTCGTTCCCGCAGCCCCGGTGACCATAGCGGTGACGGTGACCGGCGTCTCGGGTGGCACCCGCAGCATCTCGCCGGGACCGGCGCCACGGCCCGAGCAGGACGCGGTGAGTTCCACTGTGACAGCACGTGATCGGGCGATGTACGAACGGCCGCGGCGCAACCCGTCGAGCAGCGCCGGCGCCGAGAGCTCGACCGCGTACACGGCGGTCTGCGGCGAACCGACCTGCTGGCGATGCGCATGGGAGTCACTGCCACCGACCGCCACGACGCGCCGCCCCTCGCACAGCAGGCGCTGCCAAATGCGCATCGACACTTCGTCGTCGAGGTTCCACCGGCCGTTCCACACCTCGAGCCCGTCGACGTGGTCAAAGCCGAACTCCCACAACGACCCCGGCACCGGCGCGGCGGGATGCGCCGCGATCACCAGGCCTCCGGCCTCCCGAACCTCGCCGGCGAAGCGCGGGAACACCCCGTCGCGCGGCGCGTATCGCCAGTCGACCCAGGCGTGCGGCGGCAGGCCGACGGCGAGCCAGTGCCCGTGCCTGGTGGTGACCTCCTCGCCGGGGATCACCAACAACCCGCCGGTGCGACACGCCGGCCACACCCGGTTGGCGGAGTTGGTGTTGTGGTCGGTGGAGACGATGAAGTCCAGCCCGCTTTCGTGCGCGGCCGCCACCAGCTCGCCCGGATGGCGTTGGCCGTCGGAATGAACGGTGTGCAGGTGCAGGTCCCCGCGATACCAGCCCGCGCGGCCGACGGGCGGGGCCGGATACGCGATCAACGGGCCGCTTTCCGGGCCGGACGGCCCGCGTTCCAGGGTGACGCGCGCCTGCCATGCCATTCCCCACGGGCTCAGGACCACCGGACCGAGGGCGACCGCCCACAGGCCCGGCTCGATGCGGCCCGCAAGGTAGCCCGGCGTGGCATCGCCGGCGGAGATCACAAAGCCGTCGCGGGCCCCTCCGGACCATCCCCGGAATCCGGCCGCATTGCCCAGGTCGTGGCCCGCCGGCCCAAACATGCCAAGATCCAACACGTTTCGGATCGCCCCGACCACCGCGAAGCGGTCATGCGACGTGCTGACCCGGATTCGCTGGACGCCCAGCGGCACCTCGAACGGCAGGTACGCCCACTGGTCGATCCCGAAGCCGAACCGCCCCGAAAACGCGATGTGGATTGTCTCGGTTTCGTGCTGCTCGGTGATGACTCCGGGAGCGACCATCGCGACACCCACGGCTGTCCTCCCCTATCGGTACACCGCCCAGCATCCGGCATGGCCCAGCATCCGGCATGAAGGAGTAACCACCCGTTACTTGGACACGAACTCCCGCCGTCGGGCCACTGTCATTTGAAAGCTGGATTACTTGACCAGCGGTCACGATGGGTTCAGGGTCTGCGTATGAGCATCGATGACGAGCCCGTCACGACGCTGGACGACCTCAGGGGCGACTTGGCGGGCCGGCACAAGTGGACAACGAGCAGCGCCGCCTCGGTCGATCCCGCGATCGTCGACGCCGATATGGCGGCCCTCGACCGCGACGGCTACGTCATCTGGGAGAACCTGCTGGGCGCGGACGAGTGTCAGCAGATCCGCAATGAAGTCGGCCCCTGGCTCGGGCATACCGGACGCAACTCCTTTGAAGGGCGGCGCACCCAGCGCATCTACAGCGTGCTGAGCAGGACGCGCGTGTGCGACCGGCTTGTCGATCATCCGCGGGTGCTGGCGGTGCTCGATCGGCTGCTGATGCCCAACTACCTGCTTTCGGCGTTGCAAGCCATCAACATTCGACCTGGAGAGTCCGCGCAGCTGCCCCATCATGACGACGGGTTCTACCCCATTCCCCGGCCGCGGGCGCCCTTGGCCGCCGCGACGATCTGGGCGATCGACGACTTCACCGCCGACAACGGCGCCACGGTGCTCTATCCCCGCAGCCACCGCTGGGGCAAGCGCCGGCCGAGCGCCGACGACCCCCCGCTCTCCGTCGTCATGCCTGCCGGCTCGTGCGTCTTTTTCGTGGGAACCCTTTGGCACGGCGGCGGCGCCAACACGGCCGCCGACGAGCGGCTTGCCGTCACGGCCCAATACTGCCAACCGTGGCTGCGACCGATGGAGGCGTTCACACTCTCAATACCGCGCGACATCGCGCGAACGGTCTCCGATGACATTCAACGCATGATCGGCTACAGCATCCATCCGCCGTTCGTCGGCGCCGTCGACGGCCTGCATCCGCAGCGCTTGTTGGAGCAGCCGTGACGCCTTCGGCGCGGTTCGCCGAAATCGTCGGCGAGCACAACTTGCTGACGGGCGACGCGATCCCCGAGGACTACTGGCACGACGAGGTGTTGACGACGGCGCCGCAGCGGCCGGCTTATGTCGCCAAACCGGCCACGGCAGAGGACGTTTCGCAGCTGCTGAAGGCCGCGTCGGAACACAAAGTCCCGGTGACGGCCCGCGGATCCGGCAGCGGCCTGTCCGGCGCGGCGATCCCGCGCGAGGACGGGCTGCTGATCTCCTTCGAACGGATGAACACCGTCCTAGAGGTCGACACCACCAACCAGGTCGCCGTCGTCCAACCCGGGGTTACCCTGACCGAGCTGGATGCCGCGACCGTCGACTCCGGCCTGGCCTACATGGTCCAGCCGGGCGAGCTGTCGTCCAGCGTGGGCGGCAACGTCGGCACCAACGCCGGCGGGATGCGCGCGGTCAAGTACGGGATCGCCCGCCACAACGTGCTCGGACTGCAGGCGGTGCTGCCGACAGGCGAGATCATCCGCACCGGCGGCAAGATCGCCAAAGTGTCCACCGGCTACGACCTGACCCAGCTCATCGTCGGCTCCGAGGGAACCCTGGCCCTGGCCACCGAGGTGATCGTCAAGCTGCACCCGCGGCTCGACCACGCCGCCACCGTGCTCGCCCCGTTCGCCGACTTCGACCAGGTGATGGAGGCGGTGCCCAGGATCCTGGCCAGCGGACTCGCGCCCTACATCCTCGAATACATCGACAACATGACGATGGCCGCCCTGGTCCACACCCAGAACCTGGAGCTGGGCGTCCCCGACAACATCCGTGATAGCTGCCAGGCGTATCTCGTTGTCGCGCTTGAGAACCGCACCGCGGACCGGCTGGACGAGGACGTCGAGCGCGCCGGTGAACTTGTGGTGGAGCTGGGCGCCGTGGACGCCTATGTGCTCGAAGGGGTTTCGGCGCGCAAGCTGATCGAGGCGCGCGAGAAGGCGTTCTGGACGGCCAAGGCGATCGGCGCCGACGACATCATCGACACCGTGGTGCCACGCTCTGCGATGCCAAGGTTCCTCGCCGCCGCGCGTGGCCTGGCGACGGCCGCCGGCGGTGCCGCCGCGGGCTGCGGGCACGCCGGCGACGGCAACGTGCACCTGGCCATCATCTGCAAGGACCCGTCGAAAAAGAAGCAGCTGATGACCGACATCTTCGCGCTTGCAATGGAATTGGGCGGCGCGATCTCCGGCGAACACGGCCTCGGCCACGCCAAGACCCCGTACTTCCTCAAGCTCGAAGACCCGGTCAAGGTCGATCTCATGCGCCGCATCAAACACAGCTTCGATCCGGCCGGCATCCTCAACCCCGATGTTCTGTTCGGAGTACCTTAAGTCGCCTTAAACAGCCTGAGCGTATTGCAGCACCGGCTCCGACGAGTCGACATGCCCGTTACTGATGATCCGAAGCCGTTCCGGACGCACCTCGTAGCGAACCCCGTTGTCCGGATTGGTGACGTCGAATCCGCCCGAGGAGCGCACCGCGTCGGTCAGTTCGATGTTGGCGCCATCCCGGATGCGCTCGCCCCGGTAGTAGAAACTGCTTGGTGCGGTTTGACAAACCACCGCAAGTGACTGGGCGGTTCGCACCACCGCGGCAGGAGGGTTTCCCGGCTTGCATCGCGCCGTGTGGCCGACGAAGCCCAGGCCGTCGGCGCCCTGGACGGGCCGTGACAGCAACGGCGTCTTGGTTGTCGACGGTGCCGGGGGCCTCGCCGCCGGCGTTTGGGGCGATGCACTGTTGCGCGTACCGCCGAAGAGAACCAATGTCGCCGCGATGACCGCCGCGACAACCAGCAGGACCACCGCCGCCCCGGCCAGCAGGACGGGAGCCCGGCCGAGAACCGGGCCGGCGGGGCGCTGCGGCTTTGGTGCGGGCGGCCGATAAGGGCTGTAGCCAGTGTCGTCGGGGTTCGGGTAGACCGACGAGAAAGGCCGCGTGCCCGACGGCGGGCTGGGAGGGGCCGCGGTTGGGGCCGGTGGCGGGGTCGGCTGCGGGATCGATGGCGTCAGCGCGTAAGCCGCTCTGGCCAGTTCACCCGCGGAGGCGAAGCGGGCGGCAGGCTCCTTGGCCATTCCTCGCGCGATGACGTCGTCGAACGGCTTGTCGATCCCCCGCCGCATGATGCTCGGCCGGGGCGCCGGCGTGAACAGGTGCGCGCTGATCAACTGCGGGAGCTCCGCATATTCGAACGGCGGTTGGCCGGTGAGGCACTCATAGAGCACGCACGCCAGCGAGTAGACGTCGGTCTGCGGTCCCACCGGGCCGCCGTTGAATCGTTCGGGCGCCATGTAGGCGCAAGACCCAATCAACGGTCCGCCCGCCGTCAGGCTGGGATCGCCGTGAGCCTGGGCGAGGCCGAAGTCGACCAGGTACGCGAAGTTGTCGTGGGTGAGCAGCACGTTCTCCGGCTTCACGTCGCGATGCACCAGCCCGCCGGCGTGGGCCGCGTCCAGCGCGGCCGCCACCTGCACCGTGATCGCCGCCGCCTGCCCGGGTTCGAGCGCGCCCCGCTCGCGAAGCAGATCTTTCAGGCTGCCCCCGTCGACCAGGCGCATATCGATAAAGAGCACCTCGTCGATTTCGCCGAAGTCGTGCACCGGGATGACGTGCGGTTCCTGCAATCGCGCCGCCAGCTGGGACTCTCGCCGAAAGCGCTGCTGGAAACCCGGGTCCGCAGCCAGCTCGGGGCGCAAGAGCTTGAGCGCGACCATCCGACCCTTACGCGTGTCATAAGCCCGGTACACCTCGCCCATTCCGCCCGCGCCGATCAGTGATCGCAGTTCGTAGGGCCCGAACCGGGTACCGAGCCGCGAGCGGCGATACGACCTGAACAATTGGACATCCTTTCGCTGCGTTCGACGGCTGGCCTGTACCAGGATTCCCGAATCAAGGGTGCAGATAACGCGCGTCGCGGCGCCAGAATCGCTGGTGATGTCTGCTGCGGCAGAGCGAACTGCCCCGGCGGGCCCGGATCAGCGGCCTCCGCCGACGGCTTCGATCTGGCAATGCACGCCCGAGGCACGTGAAAGACGTGCGTCAGCGGTGACTAGCACGACACCCAGGGCCTCGGCCAGCGCAACGTACGCGGCGTCATAAGGCGTAACAAAACGCCGCAGTTCCCAGCTGCGGTGGAGCATTGGCTGATGCGACGACCGACGCAGCGGCAGGTCCGCGAGGTCCGCGACCGCACTTGCGGCCCTTCGAGCGGACATCCGTGTTGCGGCAACATGCCGGCGCCACACCGAGACCACCTCGAGGTCGACGAGCTCGGGCGCGACCAACGTCTCGTCCGCTAAACGCTGCCTGGCCTCTTGGCCATCTGTCCCGTCATCGCCCAGTGCTACAGCCAGAACGCTCGCGTCAACGACGATCACGTTCTGCCCGAACGTGCTCAACGGCAGCTTTAAAGGAAATCCGGCCACCACGGTGACCGGCGACGCGGTCCAATACCTCATCAAGAGTGGGCTGATTCGCCTCATCGATCAGACGGCTTCGAAGGTATTCCTGTAAGGACTGATGCGCGCGGGCGGCCCGCTCGCGCAGAACTCGGTGGGTGTCCTCCGGAACGTCTTTGATCTGGACGCTAGGCATGGCGCCATTATGGCGCCAGCAGCGCCAAAGTGCAAGCGCGGGTTTGACCAAGCCTATGGCGAGTAACGGCCCTCCTCTGACCCAAATCCCATGCGTCACAGGAAGTAAGGGATATCCAATGTGCCCGCCTCGCAGCGACAACCGAACACCTCTCGGCCTACCGCGGCAAATTGTCGCTATAAGGCGGGCGCAAAGTGTGCCGCCTCTTCGAGAGACCGATGTGGCCAATGTCACTCAGCCACCGAGTCACATGCCAAAGTGGGTGCGACGCACCGCCGCAACGGCCTCGGGTGGCCCGCTCACCTCGACCTGCGCCGCGGCCTGGCGCCCAAAGAGATACAACAGCAGTTCACCCGGCGGCCCGCTGAGCCGCGCCGTCGGCGAGCCGGATCGAACCGTCACCCGCTCCCCGGTCCCCGCCCACTCGACCTCGAGCCCGTACGCGCGAAGCCGCCGGCTCAGAAAGCGCCCGCCACGCCGAACGTTTCGCCACAGCCCGGCGTCCATGGCAGGCCCAAGGCTACGAACCCCGAGCCCGTTGGCCCTGCGCACGTCCTCGTGGTGGACGAAGAACTCGTTGAGATTCGCCATCTCGCGCACCCACCCTATGCGGAAGAACCCGACGGGCGGGCCGGACTGGATCCGCGCGACGAGCTCCGCAAAGTCCGAGCGTCCGGCCAATCCGGCGCGACGCCGCTCGTCGAACCGCTCGAACGGACCCGACAGAACCATGCATGGACCGGCGACGAGATCGTGTTCGCGCAACACAAGATGAGCGGCGAGATCGTGGGCGGTCCACCCGTCGAGCAGGGTGGGAACGGACGGGCCGAGTTCGTCGAAAAGACCGCACAGCTCAAGGCGCTCTTGCGCGTCGAGCGGGACGTCACCCACAAACCCGCAGTCTACGGGGCTCTGACCACCTCGTAAGGTGACGAAATGCAGAAGGCTCGACTCATTCACCACGCCCGGCAAATCGCGTCGCTGGTGGTCACGGCGGTAACGGCGACGTCCACCCTCAACGCCTACCGACCGCTGGCGCGCAAAGGCTACCCGTCGCTGTTCTCGTGGTTTTTCGGCCTGGTCGTCACCGAGTTGCCGCTGCAGACGATGGCCAGCCAGCTCGGTGGGCTGGCGTTGACGGCGCGCCGGCTGAACCGGCCGGTGCGAACCATCGCATGGCTAACCGCGGCCGTCTCGGCGCTGGGCTTGCTGAACTTGAGTCGCGCCGGCCACCAGGCCAACGTGCCGCTCAACAAGGCGCTCGACGACGGCCTGGGACCGGCAAGACGGACTGACTCGGCCGACCTGTGGCGCCGGCCAAAAGGCGCCGGCACCGCCAAGACGCCCGGACTGCTGCGGATGCTGCGGATCTACCGCGACTACGCCCACGACTCCAACATCAGCTACGGCGAATACGGCAGCGCCAACCACCTGGACATTTGGCGACGTCCGGACCTCGACCCGAACGGCCAGGCGCCCGTGCTCTTCCAGATCCCCGGCGGCGCCTGGACGACGGGAAACAAACGGGGACAAGCGCATCCGTTGATGAGCCACCTCGCGGAGCTGGGTTGGATTTGCGTGGCGATCAACTACCGGCACAGCCCGCGTAACACCTGGCCCGACCACATCGTCGACGTCAAGCGCGCCCTCGCCTGGGTCAAACAACACATCCCCGAGTACGGCGGCAACCCCGACTTCATCGCCATCACCGGCGGTTCGGCCGGCGGGCACCTGTCGTCGCTGGCGGCGCTGACGCCCAACGACCCGCAGTTCCAACCCGGATTCGAGGACGCCGACACCCGGGTACAGGCGGCGGTGCCGTTGTACGGGATCTATGACTTCACCCGTCTCGACGACTCGGTCCACGCGATGATGCCCGGGCTGCTCATCAAATCGATTATCAAGCAACGGCCCTCGACGCATCTCGAGACGTTTGCCGCCGCGTCGCCGATCCATCACGTAAACGCCGACGCTCCCCCGTTTTTCGTGCTGCACGGCAAGAACGACTCGCTGGCCTTCGTCGAGCAGGCGCGCGCGTTCACCACGAAGCTGCGCGAAGTCAGCAACCAACCCGTCGTGTACGCCGAATTGCCTTACACCCAGCACGCTTTCGACATCTTCGGCTCGGCCCGCGCGGCGCACGCCGCGGTCGCCGTCGAACAGTTCCTGGCCGAGGTGTACACGGCGCAGCTGAAGGCCAACGCGGCCTAGCCGAGCACCCGGGCCACCACGCCCGCGACCATGGCGTCCGGGTCTTGCTCGATGCCGACCGCGCTCAGTTCGCCGCCGATGGCAAGCGAGGCGACGCCGTGCACCAGCGACCACAGGGGCGCGGCAACAGAACGCGCGTCCTGACCGTCGACGATCCCCGCTTCCTGGCAGCTGGCGATCGCGTCGAGCAGGTCGCCGAACGCCTGCTCGCCCGCGACGGCCAGGCTCGGGTGCGCCGTCTTTGAGAGCTCGGCGCCGAACATGACCCGGTAGTGATCCGGATGGGCGACGGCCCAGCGCACATAGGCGCGGCCGAGTTCGATCACCCGGGCCTTCGGGTCCGTCACGGGGACCGCGACCAGCTCGGCGTGCAGGTCGCGGAAGCCCTGTTCGGCGACGGTGGCCAGCAGCGCGGCCTTGTCGGCGAAGTGCCGGTACGGGGCCGCGGCGCTGACGCCGGCGCGCCGCGCCGCCTCGGTCAGCGTGAAGCCCTTCGGCCCCTTCTCGGCCACCAGCGACAGCGCGGCGCTGGTCAACGCCCTTTTGAGGTCGCCGTGGTGGTAGCTGTCCCGCCGCACTGCGGTGCTGGATCGTGCCATGTTGACGACATTAACATTGTCCACTATGTTAATGCTATTCACATGCCCCGAAGGGACCGGACTCATGACCACCACAATCGCTCGCGCCGGCGACCGTGACCGGCAAAACACCGCCACTCGCCTGGGGCAAGCGCTCGCTCAGGGCTACCTCGCGCTGCAGGAGTACGAGCAGCGCGTGCAACAGGCGTTCCAAACGGAGACCACCGGGGAGCTCAAGCAACTCGTCGCCGACCTGCCGCTCGATCGCATCCGGCGCGCCGACCCCCGTCGCCGCGCCGCCCGAAAAGCCGCGGCCCGCACGGGCGTGCGCATCCACCTCGCCGCCTTCCTCGCGATGACCGCCGTTGCGCTCACCGTCTGGGCGGCGACCGGGATAACGTACTTCTGGCCGATCTGGCCCATCCTCGGCGCGGCGATCGGCCTCGTCAGCCACGCCTTAGCCGTCCGGCCTCTCACGAAAACCATTCGATATCAAGGGGTTTAGCAATGTCGATCGCCGTGATTACCGGCGCCAGCTCCGGGCTGGGCGCCATCTTCGCCGACCAGCTCGCACAACGCGGCCATAGCCTCGTGCTCGCCGGTCGGGACGAAAACCGCCTCAAGGCGGTGGCGCAACGAATCAACCAGAATGCCGAACTCGTCGTCGGCGACCTCGGCACCGAAAAAGGCACCAACGACCTCATCGCCCACCTCGGCAACCGCGACGTCGACGTGCTGGTCAACAACGCGGGGTTCGGCACCTACGGCCCGTTCGCCGAAGTCGACGAGCAGCGCGAGCATGAACTGGTCGCGGTCAACGTCGACGCGCTGGTACGGCTGACCCATGCGGTGCTCCCCGGAATGCTGGCACGTGGGCGTGGGGGCATCCTGAATGTGGCCTCTACCATCGCATTTCAGCCCGGCCCGTACCAGGCCACCTACGGCGCATCGAAGGCGTTCGTGCTGTCGCTTAGCCAGGCCCTTTGGGCCGAGACCCGCAAATCGGGCGTCACCGTGACCGCGCTCTGCCCCGGCCCCACCCGCACCGGGTTCGTCGATGCGCTCGGATCCGACGTCTCGCACACCGCGGTCTATCGACACCTCGCCGCGCCCGAACCCGTCGTCGCCGCGGGCCTGCGCGCCCTGGACCGGGGACGCGCGGTCGTCGTGCCCGGGTGGCGCAATCGGTTCACTTCCACATTCGGACGGCTGACACCCGGTTCGCTCTCGGCGCGCGTCACCGGGCGAATGCTGCAGCCCGCGCCGCAAAACTAATGTGGTCCTGGTTCGGTACTCCACGGCAGCAGCTCTGCGCTCACAGCCCGTCCACCCGCGCCAACCACCGCGACAAGTCCTCCACATCGCCAACCAGCTCGCGGGTGCGCGCGAAATCTGCCTGATAAGCCGGTAGGCGGGCCAACCAGCCAAACATCATCTTCAGGTCCTCGTCGTCGCCCAGGACATCCGGCGGCAGTTGCATGTAGGTGGTGGGCGAGCCGAGCCGGTGGGCGACTCGCTCGGCGATCTGCTCACCGGTCAGCTCGTCACCGGCGATCTCTACCGGCGCCATCACAGGGTCGCCCTTTGCCAAAACGGCTGCCGCCACCCGGCCGATGTCACGCACCGAAATCATCTGCACCGCAACGTCTCCAGGCAAGGGCATCGCGACAGCGACGCGATCCCCGTCGCGCCGGATCATCATGCGCAGCGTCTCCATAAAGAAGGTTGGCCGCACAAAGGTCACCGGAACGGCCTCGAGCAGACGTTCCTCAATGTGATACTTGCTTTCGAAATGAGCCACACCGCTGCCACGTTCAACACCGCCGACCGAGCTGTAAACCAGGAACGGCAACGCGGCCTCGGCGGCGGCCGCCGCGATCACCCGCCCGTGGGCGACCTCACGCCTCGGGCCGTCAGGCCCGTCGTGGGTGGTCATCGCGAACGCCGCCGCAGCACCGTCAAACGCCGCCCGCACCGAATCGACGTCCTCAAGGTCTGCCCACTCGACCTCGACTCCGCGCTGCGCGAGTGTACGAGCCTTGGCGCCGTTCGGATTTCGAGTGACCGCGCGAATCGCGACCCTCCGCTTCAGAAGGGCGCCGACGACAGCGCCGCCTTGCTGGCCAGTCGCGCCGATCACAGTGATCGGCCCTTGTTTCGATGAGTCTCCTGCGCTACCCCGAACATGGTTTGGTGCTGGCGAATGAACGCCTCCAACGACTGCGGCGGCGCGCCTCCAATCGTTTCGACGACATGGGTCACCGCGTCGAATTCACCGTGCTGGTAGCTCACGGCCACAGCCGCAAGGTGCTCGATCAAGTAGGGCGACATACTGTCGAGCTGGGATAGGATCTGCCGCCAGCGCTCGACGGGGATGTCCACGTAGTCCACCGAACGGCCCAGCACGCGGCGTAAAACGTTCGCCTGCTGGGTCATCGACAACGACACAGGGCCGGTGGGCACATACGTCTCGCCTCTGTGCTTGCCAGGATTGGTCAAGATACCGACGGCCACACGGGCGATGTCTTCTTCCGCGACGGGGGCATGCCGTCCGTGACCGTACGGGAGATAAATCTTGCCTTCGGTCCAAATGGTGGCGGCGGAGATGACCAGATTCTCCAGAAAGAACGGAGGGCGCAGGTGTGTGACGCCGATCCCCGACCAGTCGAGCACACGCTCGGCCAACCAATGTTGGCGCGCGGCCGGGCTCGCGTGATCCGGCCGAGCCGTGATCTGGGACATGTTCACCAAAGATTGCAAACCCGTGTGCTTTCCCGCCGCGGCGAAGGTGGCCGTCGCCTCGAGAAGGCCCTCTGCAATCGGGTACGTCAAGTACGCACGTTGCACCCCATCCAGCCCAGCACGCACCGCTTCGTAGTCGCGAATATCGCCGACAGCGATTTCTGCGCCGAGCTCCCTGAGCTCGTCGGACCGTTCATCAACCTGGCGAACAAACGCCCGAACCGGGAGCCCCCGCGCGAGCAGCTGCCGCGCCACATGGTTGCCCGTGGCCCCATGACTTCCACCAGCGCCGACAATCAAGAAACGCGTGAAACCGGCCTGCGTCATCTCCACTTCCTCCTCAAAGCGAAAGCAATCGGTACGCCTATACAGAGGCGGCACGATCCTCAAACTCATCTCTTATTTGGCTGGGCCGATAACTTCGGCGCGCGGCGGAGGTCTACACCGATGTCATCT
>NZ_JAOPWB010000328.1 GCF_025965855.1 Mycobacterium sp.
ATATGCGCTAAGGCAATCCGGGGTCGCGATGGTGATCGCCGCCCGAGATTTCAAGACCACGGACTACGCCGCGATGCTGCGCGAGGTGGCGCCACACTGCCCGGAGCTGAGCGACGTCGTGCTCCTGGACAGTGAGCGTTGGGACGAGCTGGCCACGGAAACCGACCCGGCCGGGCTGGCGGAGATCGCGGCGGCCCTGGAATGCCGCGATCCGATCAACATCCAATACACCTCCGGCACAACGGGATACCCGAAAGCGGCGACGCTGAGTCACCGCAACATTCTGAACAACGGCTACCTGGTGGGCGAGCTCCTCGGGTACACCGCGCGGGATCGGATCTGCATCCCGGTGCCCTTCTATCACTGCTTCGGCATGGTGATGGGCAACCTGGCGGCCACCAGCAACGGCGCCTGCGTGTTGATCCCGTAGCCCGGCTTCGACCCCGCCGCCACCCTGCGGGCGGTGCAGGCCGAACGCTGCACCAGCCTCTACGGCGTCCCTACGATGTTCATCGCCGAGCTGGGCCTGCCGGAGTTCGACGAGTACGAACTGGGCGGCCTGCGCACCGGGATCATGGCCGGCTCACCGTGCCCGGTCGAAGTGATGCGCAAGGTGATCGAGCGCATGCACATGCCGGGCGTCTGCATCTGCTACGGCATGACCGAAACCAGCCCGGTTTCTACGCAGACGCGCACCGACGATCCGCTGGAACGGCGCGTCGCGACGGTCGGCCGGGTCGGCCCGCATCTGGAGGTCAAGGTGGTGGACCCGGCCGGCGGAGAGACCGTGCCGCGCGGGGTGGCCGGCGAATTGTGCGCGCGGGGCTATTCGGTGATGGCCGGTTATTGGAACGACCCGGAGCGGACGGCGGAGGTCATCGACGCCGACGGCTGGATGCACACCGGCGATCTGGCCGTCATCGATGAGTGCGGCTATATCCAGATCACGGGCCGCATCAAGGACCTCATCGTGCGCGGCGGCGAGAACATCGCACCGCGTGAGATCGAGGAGTTTCTGCACACCCACCCCGACATCGTCGACGCCCAAGTCATCGGGGTACCCGACGACCGGTACGGCGAGGAGGTCATGGCGGCGGTCGTGCTGCGCGACGGGGCCCCGGCGCTGACCATCGAGGGCCTGCGCGAGTTCTGCGCCGGGCGGATCGCCAGGTTCAAGATCCCGCGGCACCTGTGGATCGTCGACGATTTTCCGATGACCGTCACCGGCAAGGTGCGCAAAACCGACATGCGCCGGCAAGCGATCGAGTACCTCCGTGACCAGGGCTGAGCGCTTGTTCCCTCCCTGGACGCGGCGGTGTGGGCGATGGTATTCTCATGCCAGTTAATGAGGATTAACTGAAATCGGAGGCTGCTGCGGCGATGGACAAGGTGGTGGCGACGGCCGCTGAAGCGATGCCCACCCTCGCCGAAAGGCACACATGAGCACCGCCGTCAAAACCGCGCCATCTTTCGCCGACGAACACCGGCGGCTGGTCGCCGAATTGAACGCCAAGCTGGCGGCCGCGGCGCTGGGCGGCAATGAACGCGCGCGGGAACGCCACGTCAGCCGCGGCAAGCTGCTGCCCCGCGAGCGGGTGGATCGTTTGCTCGATCCGGGCAGCCCTTTTTTGGAGCTGGCTCCGCTGGCGGCCGGCGGCATGTACGACGACGAGTCCCCGGGGGCCGGGATCATCACCGGGATCGGCCGGGTGTCGGAGCGCGAGTGCGTGATCGTCGCCAACGACGCGACAGTCAAGGGCGGCACCTATTACCCGATGACCGTCAAGAAGCACCTGCGCGCGCAGGAAGTCGCGTTGCAGAATCGGCTGCCGTGCCTCTACCTGGTCGACTCCGGCGGTGCATTCCTGCCGCGCCAAGACGAGGTCTTTCCCGACCGTGAGCATTTCGGCCGGATCTTCTACAACCAGGCGACCATGAGCGCCAAGGGGATTCCTCAGGTGGCCGCGGTGTTGGGATCGTGCACGGCGGGCGGCGCCTACGTGCCGGCGATGAGCGACGAGGCCGTCATCGTCCGCGAGCAAGGCACGATCTTTCTCGGCGGTCCGCCTCTGGTCAAAGCCGCCACCGGCGAGATCGTCTCGGCCGAGAAACTCGGCGGCGGCGACCTGCACTCGCGGGTCTCCGGTGTCACCGACCACCTCGCCGACGACGACGAGCACGCGCTGCGGATCGTCCGCTCCATCGCGGCCACGTTCGGCCCCCGGGAGCCCAGCCAATGGGAGGTGCGGCCCTCGGTCGAGCCCAGGCACCCGCAGACGGAGCTCTATGACGTCGTGCCGCCGGATCCGCGGGTGCCCTACGACGTGCACGAGGTCATCGTGCGGCTGGTCGACGGCAGCGAATTCAGCGAATTCAAAACCAATTACGGCAAGACACTGGTGACCGCGTTCGCGCGCATCCATGGCCATCCCGTCGGCATCGTCGCCAACAACGGTGTGCTGTTCAGCGAATCGGCTTTGAAGGGGGCGCATTTCATCGAGCTGTGTGACAAGCGCCGGATTCCGCTGCTGTTTCTGCAGAACATCGCCGGGTTCATGGTCGGCCGCGACTACGAGGCCGGAGGCATCGCCAAGCACGGCGCCAAGATGGTCACCGCCGTGGCCTGCGCCCGGGTGCCCAAGCTCACCGTTGTCATCGGCGGCTCCTACGGGGCGGGCAACTATTCGATGTGCGGACGGGCGTATTCGCCACGCTTCCTGTGGATGTGGCCCAACGCCCGCATCTCGGTGATGGGCGGCGAGCAGGCCGCGTCGGTGCTGGCTACCGTGCGCGGTGAGCAGCTCACCGCGTCGGGCAAACCGTGGTCGGCCGACGAGGAGGAGGCGTTCAAGTCGCCCATCCGGGCGCAATACGAGAACCAGGGCAACCCGTACTACTCGACGGCGCGCCTGTGGGACGACGGCATCATCGACCCGGCCGATACCAGAACGATTCTCGGGCTTGCCCTTTCGGCATGTGCCCACGCGCCGCTGGAACCGGTCTCCTACGGCGTCTTCCGGATGTGAAGATGTTCGACACCGTATTAGTGGCCAACCGCGGCGAGATCGCGGTCCGCGTGATCCGCACCTTGCGCCGGCTCGGCATCCGATCGGTCGCCGTCTACAGCGACCCCGACGCCGCCGCGCGGCACGTGCTCGAGGCCGACACGGCCGTGCGCCTGGGCCCCGCCGCCGCGCGCGAAAGCTACCTGGACATCGACAAGGTCGTCGACGCCGCGGTGCGCACCGGGTCCGAGGCGATCCACCCGGGCTACGGGTTCCTTTCGGAAAACGCACATTTCGCCGCGGCCTGCGAACGCGCCGGCGTGGTGTTCCTGGGTCCGCCGCCGCGGGCGATCGAGGTGATGGGCGACAAAATCACCGCGAAGAACGCCGTCGCCGGGTTCGACGTTCCGGTGGTGCCCGGGGTGGCCAAGCCGGGCCTGACCGACGACGACCTCGTCGCCGCCGCCGACGAGGTCGGCTATCCGGTGTTGATCAAGCCGTCAGCGGGCGGTGGCGGCAAGGGCATGCGGCTGGTGGACGACCCGGCGCGGCTGCGCGAGGCGCTGGCGGGCGCCCGACGCGAGGCCGCCTCCTCCTTCGGCGACGATACGCTGTTTCTCGAGCGGTTTGTGTTGCGGCCCAGGCATATCGAGGTGCAGGTGCTCGCCGACACCCACGGTAACGTGGTGCATCTGGGCGAGCGCGAGTGCAGCCTGCAGCGGCGCCACCAGAAGGTGATCGAGGAGGCGCCCTCGCCGCTACTCGACCCCCGGACGCGAGCGCGGATCGGTTCCGCGGCCTGTAACACCGCCCGCAGCGTCGATTACGTCGGCGCCGGGACGGTGGAGTTCATCGTCTCCGCCGATCGTCCCGACGAATTCTTCTTCATGGAGATGAACACCCGCCTGCAGGTGGAGCATCCGGTCACGGAGGCGGTCACCGGCCTGGACCTGGTGGAGTGGCAACTACGGGTGGCCGCCGGCGAGAAGCTGGGGTTCGCTCAGAACGACATCGAGTTGCGCGGGCACGCGATGGAGGCCCGCGTGTACGCCGAGGATCCCGCGCGCGGGTTCCTGCCCACGGGCGGCGAGGTGCTGCGGGTGTTCGAACCGTCCGGTGCCGGCGTGCGGGTGGACTCGTCGCTGCTGGCCGGCACGCTGGTCGGCAGCGACTACGACCCGATGCTGAGCAAGGTGATCGCCCACGGCGACGATCGCGAGGAGGCGCTCGCGAAACTCGATCGGGCACTGGCGCAAACCGTGATCCTGGGTGTCCAGACCAACGTCGAATTCCTCCGCTTCCTGCTGGCCGATGAGCGGGTGCGTGCCGGTGATCTGGACACCGCGCTGCTGGAGGAGCGGCTGGCAGACTTCGCGCCTGCGCCGGCGCCAGACGACGTGCTCGCCGCCGGCGGCCTCTACCGTCAGTGGATCTTGGCCCGCCGCGCCCGGGGCAACCCGTGGGCTGCGCCGACGGGATGGCGGGTCGGCGGTGTCGCGGCGCCGGTGCGCACCGCGATGCGCACCCCGCTGCGCAGCGAGACGGTGTCGGTATGGGGACGGCCCGAGGCCGCCGGGGTTCAGGTCGGCGACGGTGAGATCGTTTCCGCCAGTGTCCAACTGGACGGCGCTCGGATGAGTGCGACGCTGGACGGCCAGCGCCGCGAATACTGGTGGGCCGAGGCCGAGCGGCACCTGTGGATCGCCGATGAGCGCGGAACCTGGCACCTGCGCGAGGCCGAGGAGCACAAGATTCACCGCGCGGTGGGCGAGCGGCCGGCCGAGGTCGTCAGCCCCATGCCCGGCAACGTGATCGCCGTTCAGGTCGGCTCCGGCGACGAGATCTCCGAGGGCGACGTGATAGTCGTCGTCGAGGCGATGAAGATGGAACATTCTCTGCCCGCGCCGGTTTCGGGGCGAGTGGAGGTGCTGGTGTCGGTCGGCGATCAGGTGAAAGTCGATCAGGTTTTAGCGCGGATCAAGGATCAGGAATCATGACGACAACGATTACAACGATTTCCGGGGGGACGCTACCCAAGGAATACGAGGACCTTCGTGACACGGTCGCCGACTTCGCGCGCACCGTGGTCGCACCGGTGTCGGCCAAACACGATGAGGAACACAGCTTCCCGTACGAGGTCGTCGCCAAGATGGCCGAGATGGGCCTGTTCGGCCTGCCGTTCCCGGAGGAGTACGGCGGCATGGGCGGCGACTACTTCGCGCTCTGCCTCGCCCTCGAGGAGCTGGCGCGGGTGGACCAGTCCGTGGCGATCACCCTCGAGGCCGGCTGCTCGCTCGGCGCGATGCCGGTCTACCGCTTCGGCACCGAGGCCCAGAAGCAGGAGTGGCTGCCGCGACTGTGCTCGGGCGACGCGCTCGGCGCCTTCGGCCTGACCGAGCCGGGGGCGGGCAGCGACGCCGGCGGCACGCGCACGACCGCGGTGCTCGAGGACGGCCAGTGGGTCCTCAA
>NZ_JAOPWB010000086.1 GCF_025965855.1 Mycobacterium sp.
GAACTCCGCCGGACAGGCCGCCCTGTACTTGGCGTCGCGCGGCTGCCCGGTCACCGTGGCAGTGCGTGGATCGGACGTGGCCGCCACCATGTCGGCGTATCTGGTGGCGCGGCTGCGCGCACATCCGCGGGTGCAGATCCGCGCCCACACCGAAGTCACCGCCCTGTCCGGTGGGTCGACACTGCAGCGCATCACCCTCACCGACAACACCACCGGTCAGGTCTCGGAACACCCCTGCCGCGGCCTGTTCTGCTTCATCGGCGCGCGACCGGCAACCCAGTGGCTTCCCGGCCTTGCTCTTGACAGTGCGGGTTTCGTCCGCACCGACGCCCAGCTAGATCCCGAAGAACTCGGCGCCACCTGGACAGCGCTCGGGCGCGCACCGCTGCCGTTTGAAACCAGCGTGCCCACCGTCTTCGCCGCCGGAGACGTCCGGTTGACCTCGGTGAAACGGGTCGCCTCCGCCGTCGGCGAGGGTGCAAACGCGGTGCGGTCCATCCACACCGCGCTCGGACCACACACCTGAACTGCCATCACCGACCCGTACCGCAACGACCAACATCTTCACCGCACGCTCACGTTGCTCGACCGTATTGCTCGGCCATAATCGCCATCCTTCTCATAGAAGGAAGCGGCACTAAACCCGGAACGGTTCAGCACAAGAGCGAGATCCCACTCGACTGAATCCCCAATTCCCCGAACCGATTCCAGCGAGATCCGCGCGGCGTACCGTGCGCACGAATTAAGGAGGTCAATCTCAATGCTGAGTGACTTGGCGATGCGTGACGGGCAGCCGCAGTTCGACGGCAGCGACATAGTGATCAGGCACGAGATGTTCGGGCGGGAGTTCGCACTGATGCCCGGACTGTCGGCAGCGTCTGCCGCGTCAGCCCACGACTGGCCAGTCGGACTGTCCACCAGCGGATACGAGCCCGGGCCAAGCGAATGACACTGGGGTGTAGTCCTCGGGGAAGCAGGCGCCGACTCTGATCATCCTGAACTCAAACGACCTCCTGAAGGAAAGGATTGGTT
The DNA here is from genome assembly GCF_025965855.1 of Mycobacterium sp. Lineage (GTDB taxonomy): Bacteria > Actinomycetota > Actinomycetes > Mycobacteriales > Mycobacteriaceae > Mycobacterium. The sequence continues at coordinate 1,033 of NZ_JAOPWB010000086.1, forward strand.
CCGGGTGGGTCCCCACTTGATGTTCGTCTTTCCCGAAAGCGCCGGGGACATCACTAAAGGCATCGGCCACGACACCTCTACGGGCCTGCCATATTTGAGACCTTTTCCAGGGGCTACTCAGCATCTCCTGGTCGTTCCCATTGCTCTACCGAATGAAACAATCGAGGTAGAGAAGGCTTATCCGTAAATCATTCTGTCGACCTGCTCAACAACCGCACCGCGCTTGCGCCACCACCTCGTGAGAGGACCGAGGGCATCCAGATCGAGATCCCTATCGATCAGATCCGCGCCGGCGAGATCGTGGTCGCGTCGCCCGGTGATTTGATTCCGGTCAACGGCACCGTGATCGCCGGCCACGACTGACCACTCGCACTGTCCGCAAGCCGATGCGAGCGTGGGTTGACCCAACAACGCTCAATGCCAGTCATTCCGGTTCTAATCTCGATCGCCCTCGTTATAGGGCATCGCGGGATAGTGCCAACCATCAAATCAAGGGGCGCGACCATGGATGATCCGATTGTCGAGGCGAGGGTGGCGCGAGCACTCCTTTCGGGGCCGGCAACCATCCGCGACGGCGCCACCGTCGCGGATATGGACGAGCGCGGCAACATGACCGTCGTGCGCCCGGGCACCAACGAGTGGTTGTGCATGCCAGGCGTGGAGATAGGGCAGGCCGACATGTGCGCCGATCCAATGGGTATGCAGTGGTTCACAGACCTGGTGGTGATGCGGAAACCGAAGCCGACCAATACTGCGCCAGGACTGATCTACATGCTCAACGGGGCCACCCAGCACAGCTACACCGATCCATTCGACAGGACGAGCCCGCCCATCCCCATCGGCCCACACTGGATGCTGATTTGGCCGTTCGACGCCGAAGCGAGCGGACTATCAACGGTCATGCGCGATGCGGGAACGATGATCATGTTTGCCGGAACGCCGTATGCACACCTTCACATCTGCGGAGATCCATGGGCGGGCAACGAATATCACCCTGGCGACAAAGCCGTGTGGACGATGACGTACGACCAGCGGGCGTAGCCGCGCTCCAATGCCGCTAAGTATCGATCCCGCAAGTTCAGTCCGCGTCGATGATCCGCTCCGCATCGATACCGCGGCTCCGCTTTTTTCGATGCAGCGTCTCTAGCCTGCGCCTGGTTGGATGCGTTGGTCGCCCGCCCGCAAAGAACTCATCTCGACCAACGCCCCCGTCGTGTGGCAAACGGTGATGCTCTGCAGCGCGATCGCCGGTGACAGCGGCCGCACGCAGACACGATTCACGGCGACCGGTGGATGCTCACGTTGATTTCGCTTACCTCAGGGAGAGACCAATGAACCCGGTCACCGAGTTGTCCCGACATCCGCGTCGCAGAGGCTTCTTAAATGACGACGCATTTTCGGAGACCGTCAGTCGTCCCATCCACCTGCTCAGAATCGATGCGTCCCCGCGCGCTTCCAAGTCAAACTCGATGGCCCTGACGGACGCCTTTGTCACCGCCCGCACCGATGCCCTGCCGTCTGTCACCGTCGATGTCATGAACGTATGGGACGAGAAGCTGCCGGAGTTTGACAATGCGGCGATCGACGCCAAGTACAAGGGCGTCGCCGGCAGCACGATGAACGAGGCCGAGACAGGTGTGTGGAATCGCATCCACACACTGGTGGCACCGTTCAAGCGGGCGGATCGGATCGTGCTCGGTGTTCCCATGTGGAACTTCGCTTATCCCTACAAGCTGAAGCAGCTGATCAACCTGGTGTCGCAACGCAACATGCTGTTCACCTACGACGGCGAGCGGTTCGGTCCACTGCTGCAAACACCAAAGGCGATGGTTATCCATACCAGATGCCAGGAGTACAAAGAAGACCTGCCAACCCCGCCTTCCCGGTTCGACCACCAATCACGCTATGTCGAGTTCTGGCTCGATTTCATTGGGGTACAACAGGTTCGAGCATTGGCGGTTGAGAACACATGGGGTGACAAGGCCGAAGCCAGCATGCAAGCAGCGCGAGAGAAAGTGGCAGCTCTCGCCTTAGATTTCTGACTCGTCAACCGCGATTCCTGCATTCAGCTCCATCCTCTCGTCGTGGTCCACCTCACGCACCACAGCGGCGCACGCTACACAATTCGGCGGGCCTAGAGCTCGAGGTGAAGTCGCAGCGCCTCATCCAGCTGCGTTATCTCTTCTGCCGAAAGCCTGCCGATACGCCGCTGCAGCCGCTCGGCAGCAACGGAACGTATCTGCTCTGCCTGCGCTTTCGAATCGACTGTGAGACCGCTCGTCTCGGACGACAACGGCACTTGGAAGGGGTAGATTTTGCTGACATTGCTTGTCACTGGGACCACGGTGATCACGCCACGTTTTAGGCGCACAGCCATCGCATTGGCTCGATCATTGCTGACGATCACCGCAGGGCGGCGCTTGTTCGCCTCGCTGCCACGGACAGGATCGAGGTCGACCCACCAGATCTCACCGCGCAGCATCGCCGAGCCCGTCGGCCGTCACCATCTCCCATGCCGAATCTTCCCCCGTCGCCGACCATTCGTCCCACGCGTTGCTGTAGTCCTCTTCGAGGGCGGGATAGCGAAGCATGCGAATGGCGCGCTGGAGACCGGCCGATCGTGACGGCAGGCCGGCTCGCTTCACATAGGCGTCAAGGAGCGCAACGTCTTCGTCCGACAGGCTGACACTTAGCTTCATACCGCTATGCTACCGCGGTACTACCCAGTAGTACTCGTTGCCTCTGTGCGTGCGGTACCTGCCCCGAGCAGGTGGCGGTGATCGTCGACGGACACCGGTTGAGGGTTGGCGATTGAGGATGCGTGGGGATTCCACGCCGCCGTGCCGGTCAGGATGCGAAGTCGATCAGGTGCTTCACCAGGTCCCGGTCAAGTATGCCGGGCACCTTCGACTCTTTCATTTCCGGGAACTGGCTGAAGAACGCGGTGGGCTCGTCCAGATCGATGCGGACGTCCTCCCCGTCCTGCTGGGACACGCACACGCGCACCGGCGCGCCAAGTCCGGCCGTCGCCCCGTATTGAAAGAGCCCGTTGACGATGACGGCATTGCCGATCAGATAGAACCTGCAGCCGAGCGGGAACCCGGCCAGACGCTGCGTCGATCCCTGGTCGAGCTTGAAGAAGATCGAAAACTCGTGGTCGCCGGATATCTCCTGGAAATGCGCCTGGATGCCAGCCTGATCACAGCCTCGGTCATGCTGGCCAGCTTCGGCAGATCGACGATCCGGAACACGCCGGCTCCGAGTAGGTCGACCACGCCCACCGCTTCGAGAGTTCATACTTCAGTAAATGTGAGCCAAGTGCCATCTGCGCGAGCCTCTCAAAGGAGTACTGCAAGTCTTCCGCTTCCTGCCGAGGCGCAACTGATACTGCCATCGGCTACGGATTCAGGCGCGGTCGCAATCGATATCAATGTCGGAACCAATTCGTCACTCGGCCGGCCGTCACCTGCATGCGTCTAGGAAACCCAGGACGTCGTCGGCAAACTCGGAGTGGTGCTGAAACAGAAAGCCGTGCGCCGAGTCCGGGTAAATCTTCACGCGAGCTTGTGGAATCAAGCCTGCGAGTAGGTACGTGAAATGGGGAAGAATCATGGGGTCGCTGTCACCGTTCGCCACAAACACCGGCAGGTCGATCGCGGTTACTCGCTCCAGCGCGCTGTGATTCGGAACTCCCCATGCACAGACGGCGTCGTACTGAGCTTGTCGGGTTCCCCACGTGGTGGGCAGGTCGCGGCCCTGTATTCGGGAGAACATGCGCTTGAGGGCTTGCTGCCCAGCCTGCCGGCTCGAGGCAGAGGGGGCGTAGAACACGTCAAGCACCCCATCGGGGTTTGTCTGTCGCGCGCCGACCGCGTCGATAACATCGGGAGCCCAACCGTGCATCCCGGCAGCGCCCTGGGGCGCCGAAGACGCCAAGACGACTTTTCGGAGCAGTGCTGGCCTCACCAGCGCCATTTCCTGGGCTATGAAGCTGCCGATGGAGAAGCCCAGTATGTCGACCTGGTCGAACTCCATGGCCCTCAGAAAAGCGATGGCGTCCTGTGCCATCTGCTCGATGCAGTGGGGCGTGTTCCCAGTGGTGCCGCCGACCCCCACGTTGTCGAACGTCACGACACGGCGAGACGATGCCAGCTCGTCGATCAGCGCCGGATCCCAGTTGTCGAGGTTGCCACGGAAGTGCTGGAGAAGGACCAGGGGAACGCCGCCCTGGCCTGCATCCCGATACACATGCTCAATGCCGTTGGCGGCATTGACGGTCTTGTTCGAAAGCTCCGCGTATGTTTCGCCTGTTGTCATTGTCCAAGTCCCTTGTGCTCTCTCCCTGACCGCCAACTCATCGAGACGCCGACCTACGACCGCCGATCTAGAACGCGCTGTGGCTCGGCGAACACCTCCCCCCAAATTTCGGCTGCGGCGGGCGAAGGTCGCATCCGCCAGTGGACAGCCCACCTGGCCAGTCGCCGATCGACGGACCCGCGCGGCAACAGAATTCGTAGCGCAGACGAGTTGTCAGTTCGAAGCTGAACAGCGGGTGTCGGGTGCGGGCGCTGCATCAGCGCGGTCGTCGCGCCGTCATAGCCCAGGCGAGCTGTCATGCGGGCGGTAATCCGGTTTCAGCTTCGACCACGTGGCGCTTCCCACTCGCGGGCAGCGTCGATCACCGCAGTCCGATGAGGTGCTTCTGGCCCTTCCGCGCAGTGAACCGTCGCACCGGCATGCCGTCCGCGAAGGATGCTGGCCACATATCGGCCAGCGGCACTGGTGCTCGATGCCTTCCTCGGTCACGTAGCCGACCTCGAAGTCATCCACCGCGAACAAGCCGATGGGCCACGTCCAGCTGTACGGCCGGGCGAATCCCGGTAGCGACTCGCAAGGCAACTCTGGACTTCGCAACATCGCTCGCGGAATTGAGTCTGGAATGCACAAGGTTCAACTGGACGAGACAGCCGCAGAACATCTCGGTGGCGGCGCCACCTTCATCACCGAGACCCCCAAAATCCACGTGGCGCAGGGGGGCCACCGCGCCGCAGCCCCCGACTGTCCACCTGCACTGTCCACCGGCCGATACCAGCGCGGGCCAATCCGATAACACTCGATAGCAATCGTTTCCGGTTCTCGTCTCGATCGCCCCGGATCAACCAACGTCACGCAAGGTAGGAAGTGTGCTACGGGCGAATGTATCGAAATTCATCA
>NZ_JAOPWB010000096.1 GCF_025965855.1 Mycobacterium sp.
AAGCAGGGCCGGTTCCGCCAGAACCTGCTCGGTAAGCGCGTCGACTACTCCGGCCGTTCGGTCATCGTGGTCGGCCCGCAGCTCAAGTTGCACCAGTGCGGTTTGCCCAAGCTGATGGCGCTGGAGCTGTTCAAGCCGTTCGTGATGAAGCGGCTGGTCGACCTCAACCACGCGCAGAACATCAAGAGCGCCAAGCGCCTGGTCGAGCGGCAGCGTCCCCAGGTGTGGGACGTGCTCGAAGAGGTCATCGCCGAGCACCCGGTGCTGCTGAACCGCGCGCCCACCCTGCACCGGCTGGGCATCCAGGCCTTCGAGCCGATGCTGGTGGAAGGCAAGGCGATTCAGCTGCACCCGTTGGTGTGTGAGGCGTTCAACGCCGACTTCGACGGTGACCAGATGGCCGTGCACCTGCCGCTGTCCGCGGAGGCGCAGGCCGAGGCCCGCATCCTGATGCTGTCGAGTAACAACATCCTGTCGCCGGCGTCCGGCCGCCCGTTGGCCATGCCCCGACTGGACATGGTGACCGGGCTGTACTTCCTGACCACCGAGATCGAGGGCGACAAGGGCGAATACCGGCCGTCCGCCAAGGATCAACCGGAGGTTGGCGTGTACTCCTCGCCGGCCGAGGCGATCATGGCGTCCGACCGCGGCGTGCTTTCGGTACGGGCCAAGATCAAGGTGCGGCTGACCCAGCTGCGTCCGCCCGCCGAAATCGAGGCCGAGCTGTTCGGCGCCAACGGCTGGCAGCCGGGGGATGCCTGGAGGGCCGAGACCACGCTGGGCCGGGTGCTGTTCAACGAGCTGCTGCCGCTGGGCTACCCGTTCGTGAACAAGCAGATGCACAAGAAGGTGCAGGCCGCCATCATCAACGACCTGGCCGAGCGCTACCCGATGATCGTGGTGGCGCAGACCGTCGACAAGCTGAAGGACGCCGGCTTCTACTGGGCGACCCGCAGCGGTGTCACGGTCTCGATGGCCGACGTGTTGGTCCCGCCGCGCAAGAAGGAGATCCTCGACCACTACGAGGATCGGGCCGACAAGGTCGAAAAGCAGTTCCAGCGTGGTGCTTTGAACCACGACGAGCGCAACGAGGCGCTGGTGGAGATCTGGAAGGAAGCCACCGACGAGGTGGGTCAGGCGCTGCGGGAGCACTACCCTGCCGACAACCCGATCATCACGATCGTCGACTCGGGTGCCACCGGTAACTTCACCCAGACCCGAACGCTGGCCGGCATGAAGGGCCTGGTGACCAACCCGAAGGGCGAGTTCATCCCGCGTCCGGTCAAGTCGTCGTTCCGCGAGGGCCTGACCGTGCTGGAGTACTTCATCAACACACACGGCGCTCGAAAGGGCTTGGCGGACACCGCGTTGCGTACCGCGGACTCCGGGTACCTGACCCGTCGTCTGGTGGACGTGAGCCAGGACGTCATCGTCCGCGAGCACGACTGCGAGACCGAGCGCGGCATCGTCGTCGAGCTGGCCGAGCGTCAGCCCGACGGCACGCTGATCCGCGACCCGTACATCGAAACCTCGGCGTACGCCCGGACTCTGGGCGCCGACGCGGTCGACGAGGCCGGCAACGTCGTCGTCGCGCGCGGTGAAGACCTGGGTGACCCGTCGATCGACGCCTTGCTGGCTGCGGGCATCACACAGATCAAGGTGCGCTCGGTGCTCACCTGTACCACCGGCACCGGCGTGTGCGCGACCTGCTATGGGCGCTCCATGGCCACCGGCAAGCTGGTCGACATCGGGGAGGCCGTCGGTATCGTCGCGGCGCAGTCCATCGGTGAACCCGGCACGCAGCTGACCATGCGTACCTTCCACCAGGGCGGTGTCGGTGAGGACATCACCGGCGGTCTGCCCCGTGTGCAGGAGCTGTTCGAGGCCCGCGTGCCGCGCGGCAAGGCGCCGATCGCCGACGTCAGCGGGCGGGTCCGTCTCGAGGACGGTGAGCGGTTCTACAAGATCATCGTCGTTCCCGACGATGGTGGCGAGGAAGTGGTCTACGACAAGCTCTCCAAGCGGCAGCGGCTGCGGGTGTTCAAGCACGACGACGGGTCCGAGGGCGTGCTGTCCGACGGTGACCACGTCGAGGTGGGCCAGCAGCTGATGGAAGGCTCCGCCGACCCGCACGAGGTGCTGCGCGTGCAGGGGCCCCGCGAGGTGCAGATCCACCTGGTGCGCGAGGTCCAGGAGGTCTACCGCGCTCAGGGCGTGTCGATCCACGACAAGCACATCGAGGTGATCGTTCGCCAGATGCTGCGCCGCGTCACGATCATCGACTCGGGCGCCACGGAGTTCCTGCCCGGCTCGCTGATCGACCGTGCGGAGTTCGAGGCGGAGAACCGCCGGGTGGTGGCCGAGGGCGGCGAGCCCGCCGCCGGCCGGCCGGTGCTGATGGGTATCACGAAGGCGTCACTGGCCACCGACTCGTGGCTTTCTGCGGCGTCGTTCCAGGAGACCACGCGAGTGCTGACCGACGCGGCGATCAACTGCCGCAGCGACAAGCTCAGGGGTCTGAAGGAGAACGTGATCATCGGGAAGCTGATCCCGGCCGGTACCGGCATCAACCGCTACCGCAACATCCAGGTTCAGCCCACCGAGGAGGCCCGCGCCGCGGCGTACACGATCCCGTCCTACGAGGATCACTACTACAGCCCGGACTTCGGCCAAGCCACCGGAGCTGCGGTCCCCCTGGACGACTACGGCTACAGCGACTACCGCTAGTCCCGGCGAGCAGACGCAAAAGCCCCCGCACGCACGGCGTGTCGGGGGCTTTTGCGTCTGGTGGTCGCGTGCACAGTTGCGCGTGCGTCCACATATTGCTTGTTGTGACCCACCTCGGTCGCTCGGCGGGCTGCATTGTCGCAGGCGTGGATATCGAACGTGCCCTGCTAGCCAGGAGCGGGCTGGCGACCACTCGCGAACTTCTTACAATCCTGTCTCGCAAGCGCCTGGCCGGAATGGTCAAGGCGGGCAGGCTCATTCGAGTGCGCCATGGTGTCTATGCGACGAGTGCGCCTGATGTGTTCGGCAAACTCGCCGCGCTGGATCTATTGGCCGGCAAGCCGATCGTGGCCTGCATGGGGACGGCGGCCGCGTTGTACGGGTTTGATACCGAGAGCACGTTGTGCACCCATGTCCTTGATCCGGGAGTACGGATGCGGCCGTCAACGGGTCTGATGGTGCATCAACGAATTGGCGCGCCGCTGCGAAGGGTGGACGGCCGGCTCGCGACAGCGCCGGCATGGACAGCGGTCGAAGTGGCGCGAACGATACGGCGGCCCCGCGCCTTGGCGACGCTTGATGCCGCCCTGCAGGTCGGCGCTTGCACGACAGGGGAACTGGACGCGGCGATACGAGAGCAGAAGGGCCGCCGCGGCATCGTGAGGGTTCGGGAGTTGGTCGGTTACGCCGACGGACGTGCCGAGTCGCCGATGGAGAGCGAGGCACGACTGGTGTTTATCGATCACCGGCTACCCCTCCCAGAGCTGCAGTACAACATCGTGGACCGCTACGGCAGATCATGGCGGGTCGATTTCGCATGGCCGGACGCGATGGTCATCGCCGAATACGACAGCATCGAGTGGCACGTCGGCCGCGATGCTCTGGTGCACGACAGGCTCAAGGCCGCCCGGCTGCAGGAATGCGGGTGGACAACTATTCCGATGACGGTAGGCGACATCCGCGCCGATGCGGTCGGTCTCGTCGACCGCATCAACTACCACTTGCTAGCGGCCTGAGCAGACGCAAAAGCCCCCGAACGCACGGCGTATCAGGGGCTTTTGCGTCTGCTCGCCGGAGTTGGGTGACCCACTACACTGGCGACCGTGCTTATCGGTTCCCACGTCCACTCAGAGGACCCCCTGGCCGCCGCCCAGGCAGACGGCGCCGACGTGGTGCAGTTCTTCCTCGGCAACCCGCAGAGCTGGAAGAAGCCGAAGCCGCGTGACGACGCCGAGACGCTGAAGGCATCCACCGTGCCCCTGTACGTCCACGCCCCGTATCTCATCAACGTGGCGTCGGCCAACAACCGCATCCGCATCCCGTCGCGCAAGATCCTGCAGGACACCTGCGACGCGGCCTCGGCGATCGGCGCGACGGCGGTGATCGTGCACGGCGGTCACGCCGACGACAACGACATGGAGGCCGGTTTCGAGCGGTGGGTCAAGGCGCTGGACTACCTCGAAACCGACGTGCGCGTGTACCTGGAGAACACCGCGGGCGGCGACCACGCGATGGCCCGCTACTTCGATACCATCGGCAGGCTCTGGGATCACATCGGCGACAAGGGCATTGGCTTCTGCCTGGACACCTGCCACGCGTGGGCCGCGGGTGAAGAGCTGATCGACGCGGTCGACCGGATAAAGGCCCTGACCGGGCGCATCGACCTGGTGCACTGCAACGACTCGAGGGACGCGGCGGGCTCCGGTGCCGACCGGCACGCCAACATCGGCACCGGCCAGATCGATCCCGAGTTGCTCGTCGCGGTGGTCAAGGCCGCCGACGCCCCGGTCATCTGCGAGACCGCCGACGAGGGGCGCAAGGACGACATCGCGTTCCTGCGGGAAAATACCGGCAGCTGATCTGCGGGCATGCTCGGTCGGCTCGCGACGCTTTTCGGAGTGGTTCTCCTGGTCGCGGGTTGTTCACCGTGGCCTGAGCTGCCGTCGGGCTTCGTCACCGGCGCCAGCCTGCACCACATCAATGTCGGTGGACACGATCGCAACTATCGCCTGTACAAGCCCCCGGGAGTGCCCGCCTTGGCGCCGCTGGTGGTGGTGATGCACGGCTATTCCGGCAGTGCCGCGCAAGCCGAAAGAGATTACGGCTGGGACGGTTTGGCCGACTCGGGCAAATTCGTCGTCGCATATCCGGACGGCCTCAGCCGGGCCTGGAACGTCGACGGGGAAGGCTGCTGCGGCCGGCCGGGACGGGAAGGCGTCGATGACGTCGACTTCGTCAGCGCGGCCGTGGCCGACATCGCCAAGAACGTCGGCACAGATGCCGCCAAGGTTTACGCCACCGGCATGAGCAATGGCGCAATCATGTCCTACACGCTGGCGTGCATCACCGACATTTTCGCCGCCATCGGCCCGGTCGCCGGCACGCAGCTAACCCTTGCCAGGCCCCGCGTCCGACGTCGGTCATCCACATCCACGGCACCGCCGATCGGCTCGTCCCCTACGGCGGCGGGCAGGGCTTCAGCGTCATCAACGGTCCGTCGGTGCCGGAGGTCAACGCGTTCTGGCGCAACGTAAATCAGTGCGGCGTTCCGGCCGCGACGACCAGCGGTCCCGTCACCACGTCCACGGCCGGATGCGCCGACAACCGGGGTGCCGTGCTCATCACCGTCGACGGCGGTGGCCACGAGTGGCCACCCTTCGCGACCGAGACGCTATGGCGATTCTTCTCGGCACATCCCCGGTGATCATTACACCTCTTGTGCGGCTGTCGGAAAACTGTAACATGGGTGGCATGCCAGATACCCACGTCGTCACCAATCAGGTTCCGCCCCTGGAGAACTACAACCCCGCGACGTCCGCCGTGCTCGTCGAGGCCCTGATCCGCGAGGGCGGGCAGTGGGGCTCAGAAGAGGTGAATGAGCTTGGGGCGCTTGCGGGCAGCCGCGAAGCGCAGCGATGGGGCGAGCTCGCCGACCGCAACCGGCCCGTGCTGCACACCCACGACCAGTACGGGCACCGCGTCGACGAGATCGAGTACGACCCGGCCTACCACGAGTTGATGCGCGCGGCGATCGCCCACGGCATCCACGCGGCGCCGTGGGCCGACGGGCGACCGGGGGCGCACGTGGTGCGCGCCGCCAAGATGTCGGTCTGGAATGTCGAGCCCGGACACACCTGCCCCGTCTCGATGACGTACGCCGTCGTCCCGGCGCTGCGCCACAACCCCGAACTGGCGGCGGTTTACGAGCCGCTGCTGACCAGTCGCGAGTACGACCCCGAGCTGAAGCTGGCCACCACGAAGCCCGGCATCACCGCGGGCATGTCGATGACCGAGAAGCAGGGCGGCTCCGACGTGCGCGCCGGCACCACCCTGGCGACACCGAACGGCGACGGGACGTACAGCTTGACCGGCCACAAGTGGTTCACGTCGGCGCCGATGTGCGACATCTTCCTGGTGCTGGCGCAGGCCCCAAATGGACTGTCCTGCTTCATGCTGCCGCGGATTCTGCCGGACGGCACCCGCAACCGGATGTTCCTGCAGCGACTCAAGGACAAGCTCGGCAACCACGCCAACGCCTCCAGCGAGGTGGAGTACGACGGCGCCACCGCGTGGCCGGTGGGCGAGGAGGGCCGCGGCGTCCCGACGATCATCGAGATGGTCAACCTCACCCGGCTGGACTGCACGCTGGGCAGTGCCACCAGCATGCGCACCGGCCTGACTCGCGCCATTCACCACGCCCAGCACCGAAAGGCGTTCGGCGCCTATCTGATCGACCAGCCGCTGATGCGCAACGTCCTGGCCGACCTGGCCGTCGAGGCCGAGGCCGCCACGATCGTCGCGATGCGGATGGCCGGCGCGACCGACAATGCGGTGCGGGGGGACCAGACCGAGGCGCTGCTGCGCCGGATTGGCCTGGCCGCCAGCAAGTACTGGGTGTGCAAGCGCGCCACCCCGCACGCCGCCGAGGCGCTGGAATGCCTGGGCGGCAACGGCTATGTCGAGGACTCCGGCATGCCGCGGTTGTTCCGCGAGGCGCCGCTGATGGGCATCTGGGAGGGCTCGGGCAACGTCAGCGCGCTGGATACGCTGCGTGCCATGGCAACTCGCCCCGAGTGCATCGAGGTGCTGTTCGCGGAGCTCGACGAGAGCGCCGGTCAGGATCCGCGCCTGGGCGGCCACGTCGGGCGGCTGCGCCAGCACCTGGCCGACCTGGACAACATCGCCTACCGCGCCCGCAAGGTCGCCGAGGACATCTGCCTGGCGCTGCAGGGCTCGCTGCTGGTACGGCACGGGCATCCCGCCGTCGCCGAGGCATTCCTGGCCACCCGGCTCGACGGCCGGTGGGGCGGTGCGTTCGGCACCATGCCGGCCGGGCTGGACCTGGCTCCCATCCTGGAGCGGTCCCTGGTTAAGGGCTGAGTAGAAACGATGACTCACGCGATCAGGCCGGTCGACTTCGACAACCTGAAGACGATGACCTATGAGGTCACCGATCGGGTTGCGCGCATCACCTTCAACCGGCCGGAGAAGGGCAACGCGATCGTTGCGGACACCCCGCTGGAGCTCTCGGCATTGGTGGAGCGCGCCGACCTCGACCCCGGTGTGCACGTCATCCTGGTGTCGGGGCGCGGCGAGGGCTTCTGCGCGGGCTTCGACCTGTCCGCCTACGCCGACCGCACCGGTTCGGCCGGAGGGACCGGCGCGTATCAGGGCACCGTGCTGGACGGCAAGGCCCAGGCGGTCAACCACCTGCCGAATCAGCCGTGGGACCCGATGATCGACTATCAGATGATGAGTCGATTCGTGCGCGGGTTTTCCAGCCTGATGCACGCCGACAAGCCGACGGTGGTCAAGATCCACGGCTATTGCGTGGCCGGCGGCACCGACATCGCGCTGCACGCCGACCAGGTGATCGCCGCCGCCGACGCCAAGATCGGCTATCCGCCGACGCGGGTGTGGGGCGTCCCCGCGGCAGGGCTGTGGGCCCACCGGCTCGGCGATCAGCGCGCGAAACGCCTGCTGCTCACGGGTGATTGCATCACCGGCGCGCAGGCCGCCGAGTGGGGCCTCGCGGTGGAGGCGCCGGACCCGAAGGACCTCGACGAGCGGACCGAGCGACTGGTCGAAAGGATCGCCTCGGTGCCGGTCAACCAGCTGATCATGGTCAAGCTCGCGCTCAATTCGGCTCTGCTGCAACAGGGTGTGGCCACCAGCAGGATGGTCGGCACCGTGTTCGACGGCGTCGCCCGGCACACGCCCGAGGGGCACGCCTTCGTGGCCGACGCCGTCGAGCACGGCTTCCGGGAGGCGGTTCGGCATCGCGACGAGCCGTTCGGCGATCACGGCCGCCGGGCGTCACAGGTCTAGCCATGCCAGACATGACGGCCCGGTCAGTGGTGCTCAGCGTGCTGCTCGGGGCGCACCCGGCGTGCGCCACCGCCGGCGAATTAGTAGGGCTCACAGCCGATTTCGGTATCAAGGAGACCACGCTGCGGGTGGCACTGACCCGCATGGTCGGCGCGGGTGACCTGATCCGCTCCGCCGAAGGCTACCGGCTCTCGGATCGATTGCTGGCCCGCCAGCGCAGGCAGGACGATGCCATGCGCCCCCGAACCCGGCCCTGGCGCGGGAACTGGCTCGTGTTGATCGTGACCAGCGTCGGCGGCGACGCGCGCAGCCGGGCGGCGCTGCGAACGACCATGCACGACAAGCGCTTTGGTGAGCTCCGCGAAGGCGTCTGGATGCGGCCCGACAACCTGCAGTTGGACCTGGATCGTAATGTCGCGGCGCGGGTGCGGACGCTCAAAGCGCGCGACGACGCGCCCGCCGAGCTGGCCGGCGAGCTATGGGACTTGCCCGGGTGGGTGGAAACCGGCCACCGGCTGCTCGGCGAGATGGCGGCCGCGTCCGACACTCCCGGGCGGTTCGTGGCGGCCGCGGCGATCGTGCGCCACCTGCTCACCGATCCGATGTTGCCGGCCGAACTGCTGCCTGCCGATTGGCCCGGCGACCGGCTGCGCGACGCTTATCACGACTTCGCCACCGAACTGGCGCAGCGACGTTACCCAACCCGACTAGTGGAGGCGACATGAGCGATCCGGTGCGGATAGAGCGCAACGGTCCGGTCACCACGGTGATCCTCAACCGCCCGGGGGCGCGCAACGCCGTCAACGGCCCCACGGCCGCCGCGCTCTATGCGGCGTTCGACGAGTTCGACCGCGATGACACCGCGTCGGTGGCCGTGCTGTGGGGCGACGGCGGAACCTTTTGCGCCGGAGCCGATTTGAAGTCCTTCGGCACGGCCGAGGCGAACGCGGTGCACCGCACGGGCCCCGGCCCGATGGGCCCCACGCGGATGGTGCTGTCCAAGCCGGTGATCGCCGCGGTGAGCGGCTACGCCGTCGCCGGGGGCCTGGAGTTGGCCCTCTGGTGCGATCTGCGGGTGGCCGAGCAGGACGCCGTGTTCGGGGTGTTCTGCCGGCGATGGGGGGTGCCACTCATCGACGGCGGCACCGTGCGGTTGCCCAGGCTGATCGGGCAAAGCCGCGCCATGGACATGATCCTCACCGGCCGCGGTGTCAAAGCCGATGAGGCCCTGGCGATGGGGTTGGCCAACCGCGTCGTGCCCAAAGGTCACGCCAGGCGGGCGGCCGAGGAACTGGCGGCCCAGCTCGCGGCGCTGCCGCAGCAGTGCATGCGATCGGATCGGCTCTCGGCGCTAGAGCAGTGGGGCAGGCCGGAATCGGACGCGATCGATTTCGAATTCGCCAGCATCGCCCGGGTCGCCGCGGAGGCCGCGGAAGGCGCGGGGCGGTTCGCCGCTGGCGCCGGCCGCCACGGCACGGCGGCGAATTAGCCTGGCGCCCAAGGCCACGAAAGACGCTGTCGCTCAGCCCTTGCTGATCGTGTTGCCCGAGCCGAGGTTGTCGACCTTGGGGTCACCGTCCTTGTAGGTGACGGTGTTGCTGAACCCGACCACGGTGATGCGGGTGTTGACCTTGTCGAAGGTGATCTTGTTGTTCGCGCCGCCGATGCTCACGGTCTCGCAGGTGCCGGTGACGGTCAGCGTGTTGTTCGAGCCACCCACGTTCAACGACTTGCCGCTGGCGCAATCAAGCGTGGCCGTGGTCCCCATCGACCCATAGTTCAGCGTGTTGCCGATCTCGACGGACGCGGTGGTGCTCGCGCCGCTCGTGCCCGTCGGCCCCGCCGCGCCGCTGGTCGTCGTGGCCGTGCTCTTCGTCGTCGTCGCCGTGGTGCCACCCGGCGGATTGGCCGTCGAGCTGCAGCCCGCCAGCACTAAAGCCACTGCGGCCGGCGCGAGGGCGAGCGCGGCCAGCCTGGACGAACGGTCGGTGATGTGGTCACGCATTGATCCTCGATTCCGTTGATGAGTCCCGTGCCTCAGCCCGGCACCTGCTGGAGCCGGTTGGTCATGCCCAGTTCACGTCCGCGGTCCCAGAGGATCGGTGCGCCGCCGTGATAGAACACGGTCTGATCCCAGCCGTACACGGTGATGTCGTGGGTGACCGAGTCCGCGATGACGGTGTTGCCCGATCCCATGACCGTCACCGCCCAGCAGTTGCCCTTCGCGTTGACGGTGTTCGCGGTGCCGTTGACGATCAGGGTGGCGTCGTTGCAGTCCAGCGTCTGATCGAGGCCCTGCCCGATGACGTGGGTGTCGCCGTTCTTGGCGTGCGCGGGCGGCGCCGGGGCCGCGGGGGTGGCGGCGACGACGATGGCACAGGTGACCAGCGGCCCCGCGACGGTCGTCCAGTTCACTGCGGGCCCCCTTCGACACGTGAATCTGCACGAATGAGACTACGTGTATTCCCCCGCCCGATGGCAGGGGTTATTTGCATTTGCCGGGTCGTCGACGCCTCGCCATGGCTCAGCGGTTTCCCGGCCGCCGTCAACTAGAGTCATTAGTTAACCCACCCGGGACCAATCGAAGGGCGATCGCCATGGCAGCTCCGGAACCGCCGTCGGCGACTGGGCGCCAGCGCGCGGGGAGGTCGGGCTCCCGCCCGGCCAAATTGAGCCGCACCGGCATCGTCGACGGCGCCCTGAGCTTCCTGGACCGCGAGGGCTGGGACTCGCTGACCATCAACGCGCTGGCCACGCAGCTGGGCACCAAGGGACCCTCGCTGTACAACCACGTGGACAGCCTGGAGGATCTGCGCCGCGCGGTGCGGATCCGGGTCATCGACGACATCATCACGATGCTGAACCGGGTCGGCGAGGGGCGCGCCCGCGATGACGCCGTGCTCGTCATGGCCGGCGCCTACCGCAGCTACGCGCATCACCACCCGGGTCGGTACTCGGCCTTCACCCGGATGCCGCTGGGCGGCGACGACCCCGAGTACGCGGCCGCCACCAGGGGCGCGGCCGCGCCGGTGATCGCCGTGCTGTCCTCCTACGGCCTCGACGGTGCCGACGCCTTCTACGCGGCGCTGGAGTTCTGGTCCGCGATGCACGGCTTCGTGCTGCTGGAGATGACCGGCGTGATGGACGACATCGACACGGACGCGCTGTTCTCCGATATGGTGTTGCGGCTGGCTCGGGGTTTGGAGGGGCCGGACAGGCGCGCCGCGCACGAGCATGCCGGACCGAACTAGGCGACCGGCCGCCGCTTTGACCTGCGAGACCGGCGACGGGTATCGTGGTAGCTCGTGCCTGGCGGCTTACGGCGCCTGACGTAAGGGAGCGGATGCCGGGCTAATTCGCATGTCCACGACGCACCGGATCACTATTCCGTGCTGAGCGCCTGCGACACACCCGGCCGCGGGGTACAGGAGTTGTTCCGAGGCGGGGGAAACTGCAGTACACAGACTTAACAGCTTGAGCCAGAACACGAACGTCAACACAGAAAGCCGGTAGATGCCAACCATTCAGCAGCTGGTCCGCAAGGGTCGCCGCGACAAGGTCGCCAAGGTCAAGACCGCGGCCCTGAAGGGCAGCCCGCAGCGCCGTGGCGTATGCACTCGCGTGTACACCACCACCCCGAAGAAGCCGAACTCGGCGCTTCGGAAGGTCGCGCGCGTGAAGCTGACGAGTCAGGTCGAGGTCACCGCCTACATCCCCGGCGAGGGACACAACCTGCAGGAGCACTCGATGGTGCTGGTGCGTGGTGGGCGGGTCAAGGACCTGCCCGGTGTCCGGTACAAGATCATCCGCGGTTCGCTCGACACCCAGGGCGTCAAGAACCGCAAGCAGGCTCGCAGCCGTTACGGCGCCAAGAAGGAGAAGAGCTAATGCCGCGCAAGGGACCCGCGCCCAAGCGTCCACTGGTCAACGACCCTGTCTACGGATCGCAGCTGGTCACCCAACTGGTGAACAAAGTTCTGCTCAAGGGGAAGAAATCGCTCGCCGAGCGCATTGTATATGGAGCGCTCGAGCAAGCCCGGGAAAAGACCGGTAGCGACCCGGTGATCACGCTGAAGCGTGCTCTCGACAACGTCAAGCCCGCCCTGGAGGTACGTAGCCGCCGCGTCGGTGGTGCGACCTATCAGGTGCCCGTCGAGGTGCGTCCGGAGCGGTCCACCACGCTGGCGCTGCGTTGGCTTGTCAGCTTCTCGCGGCAACGCCGGGAGAAGACCATGATCGAGCGGCTGGCAAACGAACTCCTGGATGCCAGCAATGGCCTCGGGGCCTCCGTCAAGCGGCGTGAGGACACCCACAAGATGGCCGAGGCCAACCGCGCCTTCGCGCACTATCGCTGGTAAGCGCCGGACCCGGCGCCAACCGGCACAGTTGCCGGAGGCGGGAACGCCCGCGAACTAACTACGCAATCGAAAGAGTGGGAAGACTTCTGTGGCACAGAAGGACGTGCTGACCGACCTCACCAAGGTCCGCAACATCGGCATCATGGCGCACATCGACGCCGGCAAGACGACGACGACGGAGCGCATCCTCTACTACACCGGCATCAGCTACAAGATCGGTGAGGTGCACGACGGCGCCGCGACCATGGACTGGATGGAGCAGGAGCAGGAGCGGGGGATCACCATCACCTCCGCGGCCACCACCTGCTTCTGGAACGGCAACCAGATCAACATCATCGACACGCCCGGGCACGTCGACTTCACCGTCGAGGTGGAGCGCAGCCTGCGCGTGCTCGACGGCGCCGTCGCCGTCTTCGACGGAAAGGAGGGCGTCGAGCCGCAGTCCGAGCAGGTCTGGCGGCAGGCCGACAAGTACGACGTCCCCCGCATCTGCTTCGTCAACAAGATGGACAAGATCGGCGCCGACTTCTACTTCTCCGTGCGCACCATGGAGGAGCGGCTGGGCGCCAACGTCATTCCGATCCAGCTGCCTGTCGGTTCGGAGGGTGACTTCGAAGGCGTCGTCGACCTGGTGGAGATGAAGGCCAAGGTGTGGCGCGGCGAGACCAAGCTCGGTGAGACGTACGAGACCATCGACATCCCCGAGGAGCTTCAGGAGAAGGCCGACGAGTACCGCACCAAGCTGCTCGAGGCCGTCGCCGAGACCGACGAAGCGCTGCTCGAGAAGTACTTCGGTGGCGAGGAGCTGTCGGTCGCGGAAATCAAGGGTGCGCTTCGCAAGCTCACCATCAGTTCCGAGGCCTACCTGGTGCTGTGTGGTAGCGCGTTCAAGAACAAGGGCGTGCAGCCGATGCTCGACGCCGTGATCGACTACCTGCCTTCACCCCTTGATGTTCCGCCGGCCGTGGGCCACGCCCCCGGCAAGGAAGATCAGGAGGTCATCCGCAAACCGTCGACCGACGAACCCTTCTCGGCGCTGGCGTTCAAGGTCGCCACGCACCCGTTCTTCGGCAAGCTCACCTACGTCCGGGTGTACTCGGGCAAGGTCGATTCCGGCAGCCAGGTCATCAACGCCACCAAGGGCAAGAAGGAGCGGCTGGGCAAGCTGTTCCAGATGCACTCCAACAAGGAGAACCCGGTGGAGACCGCCTCGGCGGGTCACATCTACGCGGTGATCGGCCTCAAGGACACCACGACTGGTGACACCTTGAGCGACCCGAATAACCAGGTCGTGCTGGAGTCGATGACCTTTCCCGACCCGGTGATCGAGGTGGCCATCGAGCCCAAGACCAAGAGCGACCAGGAGAAGCTGAGCCTGTCGATCCAGAAGCTCGCCGAAGAGGACCCGACGTTCAAGGTGCACCAGGACGTCGAGACCGGCCAGACCGTGATCGGCGGCAT
>NZ_JAOPWB010000137.1 GCF_025965855.1 Mycobacterium sp.
GCTCGGGAAGGCATGCTCGAGCTTCACCTGTCGATCCTGCACGGCGTGGCGGCGCGTTACCGCACCCCGTTCTTCAGCGCGCTCAAGGAGTACAGCCACCGGCCCACCGGCGTCTTTCACGCCCTGCCGATTTCGCAGGGCAAATCGATCGTCAACTCGCACTGGATCAGGGACATGGTGGGCTTTTACGGCCTGGACGTGTTCATGGCCGAGACGTCGGCGACGTGTGGCGGTCTGGACTCACTGCTCGAGCCGACCGGCCCGCTGCGCGAATCCCAGCAGCTCGCGGCGCAAGCCTACGGGTCGCGTCACACCTACTTCGTCACCAACGGAACGTCGACGGCGAACAAGATCGTCACGCAGGCGTTGGTGGCGCCCGGCGACATCGTGCTGCTGGACCGCAACTGCCATCAGTCCCATCACTACGGGATGATGCTCGCCGGCGCGAATGTCGTTTATCTCGAGGCGTATCCGCTCAATGACTACTCGATGTACGGCGCGGTTCCGCTGCGCGAGATCAAGTCGAAGTTGTTGGCCCTCAAGCGTGCCGGCAAGCTCGACCGGGTCAAGATGATGTCGCTGACGAACTGCACTTTCGACGGGATCGTCTATGACGTCGAGCGGGTCATGGAGGAGTGCCTGGCCATCAAGCCCGACCTCGTATTCCTTTGGGACGAGGCATGGTTCGCGTTCGCACGTTTTCACCCGGTCTATCGGACACGCACCGCGATGGCCTCGGCCCGGGCACTGCGGGAGCGGCTGCAGGACCCGGACTACAAGCGTCGGTTTGAGGAGCACCTGGCCGCCGAGACCGCCGAGGAACCCAGCGATGACGACCTGTTGGCGCGTCGCCTGATTCCCGACCCGGCACGAGCCCGGGTGCGGGTGTATGCGACCCAATCGACGCACAAGACGCTGACCGCGCTGCGGCAGGGATCGATGATCCATGTCTTCGATCAGGACTACGACCAGAAGGTGGCGGAGCCGTTCCACGAGGCCTACATGGCGCACACTTCCACCTCACCCAACTACCAGATCCTCGCGTCGCTGGATCTCGGTCGCCGACAGGTGGCGTTGGAAGGTGTTGAACTGGTCCAGCGGCAGATCGAAAACGCGATGCAGCTGCGCGACGCGATCGACAACCATCCCCTACTGAGCAAGTACATGAGGTGCCTGCGGACTTCCGATTTGATCCCGGAGGGGTTCCGGCCGTCGGCCATCTCCCAGCCCCTGCGCTCGGGTCTGCGCAACATGATGGCCGCCTGGGATCAGGACGAGTTCGTACTCGATCCGTCCAGAATCACGTTGTTCATCGGGCCCACCGGCTACGACGGAGACACGTTCAAGCGCCAACAGTTGATGGACCGCTACGGAATTCAGATCAATAAAACGTCGCGCAACAGCGTGCTGTTCATGACCAATATCGGCACCACCCGCAGCTCGGTGGCCTTCCTGGTGGAAGTTCTCGTCAACATCGCCCGCGAGCTGGACCAGGACATCTCCGAGATGAGCCTCGGGGAGCGCGAACACTTCGAGCAGGCGGTGTATCGCCTGACCGAAATGTCCTTGGTGCTGCCCGATTTCAGCGGCTTCCACCCGGCATTCCGGGATCACAGCGGAAGCGAAGCGACGCCCGAAGGGGATGTCCGCCGAGCGTTCTACCTCTCCTACGACGACACCAATTGCCAATACCTCACCGGCGAGCAAATTGACGAACGGTTGGACGCGGGAGTCGACATCGTGTCGGCGACTTACGTAACGCCCTACCCTCCGGGGTTTCCGGTGTTGGTGCCCGGGCAGGTGTTCAGCCGGGAGATACTGCAGTTCATGCGCGACCTCGATACGCCCGAAATCCATGGTTACCGACCGAACTTCGGCTATCGCGTGTACACGGAGAAGGCCATCGAGATGGTCAGCGAGTCGATCGGGTTAACGCCCAACGGTCACCGTCCTTCGCGACGCAAGGCCGCGCCGAAAACGGCGAAAAAGAAGCCGGCCAAGCACGGAGGGGCCAACGGCGAGGGAAACCTTCCCGAGGTCGGTCACGACGAGCTGATCGGCCCGAATCAGCCCGGCGACGCGCTCGCGGCGGCCCCGCCACCGGCCGATAGCGCTGTCCCCGAGGTCGGTGTGGAAGAACTCATCGGGGGGCAGCAGCCCGGCGACGCGGTGCAGGCCGACAACAGCTCCTAGTGTCGTAGGTCATCAGTCCGGAGGCGCCCTTTGGGGCTCGGCAAGTCTTCGTCGAGATGCACGCGGGCGGGAAAAAGTACGAGTGGGCTGCACGGTGACGTCGATTTCGACGGCCAACGAGCTGCGGTTCGCATCGCTTCTGGGCCGAGCGTTCATGGGTTCCAAACCTCATCGAGCGCCAGCGCCCGGCAGGCGGTGCTCGATGATCGTCAGTGCGCGCTCGCCCCAGCGGATATTCTCCTTTTCGAACGAAATTCCACGCAGCAGCGTCAGATAGGGGCCCACCCTTTCGGCATGGGCCAGGTATTCCGCTTCGGTGCGGCCGTCGAGCATCCGAGCCCGCATCCGTTCATAGCGTTGCAGTTTGGCTTTCGCCCATTGCACTCGTTCCACCATGAAGTCGCGTACGGCCTGCGCGTTGCCGGCGTCGATGGCCAGGACTTTGACCGCAAGTTCATCGCGGATCGCAGCGGGCTTCGGTGCGCGGGCGGTGAACTGCAGGATTGCTTCGTAACCTGCCTCGGTCAAGGAGAGCATGCGCTTGTTGGGGCGACGATCTTGGTGCACGATGCGTGCCTGGATGAGACCTTGCTCAGCGAGCCGGTCGAGTTCTCGATACAACTGCTGCGGGGTCGCCATCCAGAAGTTCGCCACCGAGGCGTCGAAGCGTTTAGCCAGGTCGTATCCGGAGGCCTCGCCCTCGAGGAGGGCGGCCAACACCGCATCACGCAGCGACACGGGTAACAGTATAACGAGGTGAATAATCAACAAAGTGATTAATCGCACATCGACATACGGCCGAAGACGCTTTAGCGTCGACCACACCTACTCAACAAATTGACTAACGTGAGGTATCTCGTGAGTTCTAAGCATCCCTTTCGCAAGGCGGTCGAGGAGCGCGACGAGACGGCCATCCAGGCGATGTTGGCCGACACCGTGGTATTCACCAGCCCCGTGGCGTTCAAGCCGTATGTCGGTAAGCCGATCACCGCGGCGATCCTGCGCGGGGTGCTGCGGGTCTTCGAGGACTTCCACTACGTCCGTGAAATCGCCGACAGCAACGGGCGTGACCACGCGTTCGTGTTCGAGGCCGGGATTTCCGGCGCGCCGGGCGTCAAGATCACCGGTTGCGACTTCCTGCACTTCAACGACGACGGGCTGATCGACGACTTCATGGTGATGGTGCGGCCGCTGTCGGGCGCCACGGCACTCTCCGAGGCGATGGGCGCGCAGTTCGATCGGATTCGGCAAGAGGCTGTCGAACTGGCCAACCAGTTCGCCACGGCGTAGGGGTCTTTATCATGCGGATCGGATTGGGGATCAACTACGCGGGCGGGTTCAAGGAGGTCGCCGCCGAAGTGGCCGACCTGGAACGCGCCGGGTTGGACATGGTCTTTGTCCCCGAGGCGTATTCGTTCGACGCGGTGAGCGCGCTGGGCTACCTGGCGGCCAGCACGGAACGGGTTCAGTTGGCCTCGGGCATCCTGCAGCTCTACACGCGCACGCCCACCCTGACCGCGATGACCGCCGCCGGTCTCGACTACGTCTCCGACGGCCGGTTCACGCTCGGCTTAGGCGCCTCCGGCCCTCAGGTCATCGAGGGTTTCCACGGCGTGCCCTACGACGCCCCCATTGCGCGCACTCGCGAAGTCATCGACATCTGCCGTCAGGTGTGGCGGCGCGAGACCGTGCAACACCGGGGCAAGCACTACACGATCCCGTTGCCCGCCGGACAGGGCAGCGGACTTGGAAAGCCGCTCAAACTCATCAATCAGCCCGTCAGAGAGCGCATTCCGATCCTGGTTGCCGCGCTGGGGCCCAAGAACGTCGAGCTGGCCGCCGAAATCGCCGAGGGCTGGCAGCCGATCTTTTATCTGCCGGAGAAGGCGCGCGACGTGTGGGGAGAGGCGCTGGCCGCCGGTCAGGCCAAGCGCGACCCCGCGCTGGGGCAACTGGACGTATACGCCGGACCGGCTCTGGCCATCGGCGAAAACGTCGAGCCACTGCGCGAATTCGTCAAACCGCACCTCGCGCTCTACATCGGGGGGATGGGCGCCAAGGGCAAGAACTTCTATCACACCCTCGCCACCAAGTATGGTTACGGTCCGCAAGCCGACCGGATCCAAGAGCTCTATCTGGCCGGCGACAAGGAGGGCGCGGCGAAGGTAGTGCCCGATGAGCTCGTGCGAGACGTCAACTTGATCGGCACACGCGAGTTCGTCAAGGAACGTTTGGCCGCGTTCCGCGAGGCGGGGGTAAGCACGCTGAACGTTGCACCCATGGCGGGCACGCCGGCGGAGCGGATCAAGCTGATCGAGACGTTACGCCAACTGCTTTAGCGGCACTCCGTCAGTTCTGGCGGTGACCATCCCGTCGCAGCCGCATCGCACGACTCGTCGCTGTCACCAACGCCAGCACCGACATCGCCGCCAAGATCATCGTCGAAACCGCGGGCCCGGCAGTGGTCAATATCAGTGGCAGGCCGAAGCCGACGTAAGTCACAACGTAGAAGACTCCGACCAGCGCACCGCGCAGGCGCTGCGGCGCCGCGGCTTCGAGATCGATCAAGCCCTCACGCAAACACAGGCCGGACGCGCACCCCAGAATCAAGAACAGGGACAGGCCCAGCGCCACCGACATGACCGGCGGGGCCACCGCGGTTACCGCGTAGCCGAGCGCGGCCAGCAGTGCACCGGCGGTGCCGGCGTGGGGCCCCCATCGAAGCGCGCGGGCCAGCGTTTGAATGAGTCCGCTAACGCCGTTCACGATCAGCGTGGCGGTTCCCGCGGCCATCGGAGCGGCGAGCCCGGTGTGCACGCGGCTGGGGATGGTGATGAATCCCAAAGTCGCCGAGGCGAACACCCACGGCGCGAGCGGCATGGCCCAACTCAGTGCCCACGCGGTTCCCCGCCGCGCCGCCGTCGACGGCTCCCAGCCGTGCGCCGTTGCCGGCGCGATCTTGCCCCCGCGCCGCACTGCCACGGCCGAAAAAACCGTCGCCGCCACGACGAGGGCGGCGGCGAGCCCGAACGACACCCGAATGCCGAGTTCGCCCGCCCGCGCGATCACGCCCGCCGCGAATGGGCCGACGGCGAAACCGGCGAGCAACACCGCTCCAGCGGCGGCCGCACCGGCAGGGCCCCTCAGATCGGAGGCCCATGCGGTGCACGAGCTCATCAAGAGACCGACACCGAGCCCGACGATCAAACGTCCCGCCAGCAACACGTCGGGCTGCTGCGACAGCAGCATCGCCAACGTCCCCACCACAGCGGTCATCGAGCCCGCCGACGCCACCGGCCGACGCCCGAGCGCATCGGACGCGCGCCCGCCGAAAAGCAGTCCGGGCAACAATCCCAGCGCGTAGATCCCGAAGATCGCATCGAGGCCGGCCGCGTCGAGGTGTTGCCGGTCGCTGATCGACGGCATCAACGCGACGAAGTGGTTGGCGACCCATCCCGTTGACAGCAACAGGGCCAACACGCTGGCGAACACGGCTCGCGTCGCACCCGACCCGCCGCGCTCGTCCCGCTCCACCGCGGCCGACGCCGATCCCGTCCCGAGCCCAAGGCCGGTTGACGCGTTCGACGAGATCACTGCTTGTCCTCCCCGGGTTTGTGCGCGCGGCCGGCCGACAATGCCTACTAGACGTGGCCGCCCAGGGAGTTATTCCCACTTCGGCGCAAGCAAACACATGGCCCGCCGACGCAAATCGCAGTCAGGTTTGAAATCAGCCGATTTGGTGAACAGATAGCACAACCCGGACGTAGGAGGGCAAATGATCAAGCAAACCGCCGCGGCCGCGATTGCGTTCGGCGCACTGCTGTCCGGAGCGTGTTCGGCCTCACAGATCATCAACACGGGCGGCGACACGAAATGCAAGGACTTCACCACGCAGGACGAAAAAAAGCAGAGCGATGAGGTTACCAAGATGCTCAAGGACAAGAACGGGACCGATCCGACCAACGTGGAGATCACGGCGACGCGGCTGTCCGCGATGACGTACTGCCAAACGCTGGGCAAGCCGGACACCAAGATCTCCGAGGCGCCCCACGGCTGACGCCGGTAGCGCGGCACGGGGTTTGAATCACGACCAACCCAAACCTGGCGGCCGCGCAGCGCGATTCCTAGGCTGCGCGGGTGATGTCGACCAACCCGGCGCCGGCATGTGTGTCCCTTCGCGGTGTCAACCGAACGTTCGGGACACGCACCGTGCTGCACGACGTCGACATCGAGATCGAACCCGGCGAGGTGGTCGCTTTGCTCGGATCCTCGGGCAGCGGCAAGTCGACGCTGCTGCGGCTCGTCGCAGGTCTTGATCGTCCGACCCAAGGACGGATCGAGATCGACGGCAAGGCCGTTCGGGGGATCGATCCGCGCTGTGCCATGGTCTTCCAGGAACCCCGACTGCTGCCGTGGCGATCCTTGGCGGCCAACGTCACATTCGGGCTGCCGCGCGGCACGGGGTCGAAAGCGTCTGGGGCGGTGCAACATTGGCTGGATGTCGTGGGATTACACGAGTTCGGCAACCACTACCCGCGGCAAGTCTCCGGCGGCATGGCGCAACGGGCAGGCCTGGCACGCGCCCTCGCCCGGCGGCCCGGCGTCCTGCTGCTCGACGAGCCGCTGGCGGCGCTCGACGCGCTGACCCGGCTGCGGATGCAGGACCTGCTCGACACGGTGCAGCAAGAGGCAGGCACCACCACGCTTCTGGTGACGCACGACGTTGACGAGGCGGCGATCCTCGCCGACCGCGTGCTCATCCTGCGCGCCGGCGCACGCGCCGAAACAAAAAGCGCCGCAACCATTGCCGCGACGTTCGACGTTGCCCTCCCCAAGCCGCGGGACCGCGGCGACCCGCGCGTCGCCGCGCTGCGCGACCAGTTGCTGGACGCGCTCGGCGTACCCCGTCACGGCGGCGCCGGACCGCGGTACGCCATCGAAGAGGAGGCCAGCACGTGGTGAAAGGGAGCCGCTTGGCGGCGATTTTGCTGCTCATCGCCATCACTGCCGCGTCTGCCTGCGGTTCGAACGCCGGCACGGCGGCGGCAAAGGGCATCCGGCTGGACTACGCCTACTACAACCCGTTGAGCCTCGTGGTGCGCGATCAGCGCCTGCTGGAAAGCCAGGGTTACAACGTCACCTGGGTGCTGTCGGCGGGCAGTAACAAGGCCAACGAGGGTCTGCGCTCCAATGGGCTCGACCTCGGGTCCACCGCCGGCTCGGCCGCGTTGGTCGCGCGGGCCAACGGCACACCGATCAAGATCGTCGACGTGTACAGCAAGCCGGAATGGACGGCTCTTGTTGTCGCAAAGAATTCGAGCATCAACTCGGTCGCCGATCTGAGGGGCAAGAAGATCGCGGTCACCAAAGGGACCGACCCCTACTTCTTCCTGTTGCAAACGCTTGCGACATCAGGTCTTTCGCCCGCCGATGTGGAAATCGTCAATCTGCAGCATGCCGACGGTAAAACCGCGCTCGAGCGCGGCGACGTCGACGCCTGGTCCGGATTGGACCCCTTCATGGCGCAGACGGTTCAGCAACAGGGTTCGCGGCTGCTGTACCGCAACCCGGATTTCAATTCCTACGGCGTATTGAACGTTCGCGATGACTTCAGCACCGCACATCCGGACCTCGTCCAATCCGTGGTCAACAGCTATGAGGAGGCCCGCAAATGGGCGAAGGCCCACCCCGACGAATTGGCGGCGTTGCTTGCCTCGCTGGCGAAGGTGACCACGAGCGTCGCCCAGGAGGAGCTGCAGCGAACGGCCTTGGACATCTCGCCGGCCCCGGGCGATCCGCAGCGGGCGGTCCTGACCAACATCTTGCCGATCGCCGTGGCGGACTCCGATATCAGATCCGACGAAGCCGGCCGCGGCGCCTTGAGCACGATCATCGACCCGAAGTACGCCCGGCAAGCGTCTTGAGGCTGCGCGCCGCCGCCCCGCGGGCGGTGGTGGGCCTGGTCGTCCCCATTCTGCTGCTGGCGGTGTGGCAACTGGTCACAGCCGCGGGATTGTTCTCCGCCAGTCAGTTGCCGCCTCCCGGCGACGTGCTGGCCGCCCTCGACGGGCTGCTCCGCCGCGGCGAACTATGGACGCATCTGCAAGCGAGCCTTTCGCGGGTTCTGCTCGGTTACCTGGCCGGGGTGGTGGCTGCGCTCGCGCTCGGTTCCCTCATCGGGTTATCGGTTATCGCGCGCGGGCTGCTGGCGCCGACAGTGGCGGCGCTTCGCACGGTGCCCTCGTTGGCGTGGGTGCCGTTGCTGCTCTTGTGGTTTGGGATCGACGAGACCCCGAAGGTGTTGCTCGTCGCAGTCGGGGCGTTCTTTCCCATCTACACGACGACGGCATCGGCGCTGTCGCACGTGGATCCGCAGCTCCTGGAGGTGGGCCGCGCCTACGGTCGACACGGCGCCTCGTTGTTGACGACCGTGATGCTGCCTGCCGCGGCGCCGGAACTGGTCAACGGGCTGCGATTGGGCCTGGCGAATGCGTGGCTGTTTCTGGTGGCAGCGGAGCTGATCGCGTCGTCGAAGGGTCTCGGGTTCCTGCTTATCGACAGCCAGAACACCGGTCGCACGGATGTAATGCTGCTGGCAATCGTCCTGCTCGCCGGATTGGGCAAACTCAGCGACGCCGCGTTGGGTGCGCTCGAGCGCCGGATGGTCGCGCGGCGCCACTAGCCCCCGGCTGTCGATTGAAAGGGATGACGCCCGCCCGCGGCCATGTGCCGGCCACGGGCACTTCAGGCGAGCGCTGACCGGCGTCCGGCCAGCCGTCGCTCGGCATAGGCGCGCCCCCGGCCAGCATCGCCCAGCACGAAGCCGGCGATGTCGGCCAGCCTCGCGATGCGTCCGCCACCGCCCCAGGTACCGTCGGGAATCTCGTTGGCAAATACCCAAATACGCAACGGGTCGCGGTGGTAACGCCCATCCTCGGCATCCAGGATTGCGTCGGTGACGGCGGCGACCATGCTCGCACGACGCTCGTCATCGAACTGACCCTCCGGCACCGACGCGATCACCCGATAGTGCGGCGCCGCGGGCTCTTCGCCAGCGTGCAGCACGGCCGCGGGCCGGTGCAGCCACACCTTGGCCAGCGCCCGAGCCGCCGGATTGGCCGGGTCCGCCCCCTCGTGTTCAAGCAGTACGTCGGTCAGCCGGACAAGCAGCGCTCTTTCCGCCTCGGCAGGGAGCGCACCCTCGGGAATGTATGCGTCGAGCATGGGCATATCAGGACCTCCAGTTCGTCGGCAAAGCTCTGAATTTACTTTCACAACGCAGCCTATCGAGTCCTGAGTTGCAAAGTCAAACCCTGCTATGCTGAGCATTGTGTTTGCATCCCGAGACAGCTACAGCGCCGAAAACTGCTCCGTGAAGCGCGCGCTCGACATCGTCGGAGAGAAGTGGACGCTGCTGGTGCTGCGGGAAGCCTTCTACGGAGCACGGCGCTTCGAGCAGTTCCAGGCCCACGTCGGATGCGCCCGCAACCTGCTCAGCGAACGGCTCAACACCCTGGTCGAAGCGGGGGTGATGCAGCGTGTTCCTTACCGTGAACCCGGCCAACGCGAACGCCACGAATACCGCCTGACCGATAAGGGTCTCGACCTGCTGCCCGCCGTTATCGCGCTGATGCGGTGGGGCGACCGCTGGGAGGCCGACCCCGAGGGCCCGGCCGTTGAGATCGTTCACCGCGATTGCGGACGGCCCGTGGACCTGATGCTGCGCTGCAGTCGCGACGACGTCCCGCTCGGCGCGCGAGACGTTCAGCCCAAGCCTGGCCCCGGAGCCCGCGCCGTGCAGTCCGTGTAGCATCACGCGCTCGCACTGAACACGTTGTGGTGCAGGGCTTTAACCGAGCAGAGCGAGGTCTTTTGGCAGCTCGTCGCTCAGCACGGCCTGGGCGAGCAACTCGCCGAGCAGGGGACCGAACTTCATGAGGTTGCTGCCGACGAAGGCGACGACGCGGCCCCGCCGAGCCACCGTCCAGCCGTCGCCGCCCGAGTCCAACCACGGGGCGCGAACCGTCACGCAGTCCACCTGATCCACGGGCGACAGGGACGGGAACAGCGCGCGCACGGTCGCGGGGTTGTGCACCTCCTGCCCGAAGGCCCAGCGACCCGTGCTGCCCAGCGGCAACCCGTAGCCCTCGGGCGCGGAAAGGCATGCGGCGCCGGTCGCTTCGGCGCCATCGTAGGTGAAGCGGGTGTGCGGGGCGAACTCGACGCCGAGCGGGCCGAAGAGGGCCGGCGTCTGGACACCGGCGCAGATGAGCACGCGGTCCGCGCGTACGACCGTGCCGTCTCCAAGCGTCGTCACGCCGTCGTCGGCGACCGACACGACCTCGTCGCGTTTGATGACCGCACGCCGCGCCAGGGCATCGAGCGCGCGGCGGATGCGCAGGCTGCCGCCCAGCGGGTCGAACACTCCGAATTCCCACGGCGCGGCCAGGAACGGGATTCGCGCCGTGATTTCCGATCGGTTAAGCCAGGAGTAAGCGGCGCCGGCATCGTCCATTGCGGCCGCGGTGTCGGACGCGCCGGCGGCGATGAAGCCTTCCGTGCCAAGCAGGCGCCCGGCGCCGAATTCGGCCTCCCAGCGCCGCCATCCGCCGCGCGCTCTCATAGCGAGCCTGCACAACGTCGGGCGCCGATGCGCGATGCGGAAGATCCGTGCCAGTCCCGCGGATTGCTCGGCGAACGGCCGGCCCCGTTCGAGCACAACCGGATTCTCGCCGCGGCGCGACAACTCGTAGGAGGCCGCCAGCCCGCAGATCCCCGCGCCGACGATGACGATCATCGCTAGAAGAAGAATCCGGCGTGCGGCGCTTCGGGCACCGCGAACAGGCGATCGGCGAGGGCAAGCGTCGCCGGATCGTCGGCCCGTGCCAGCCCGGCGGCGGCCAGGCCGCGCCAGGTCGCGCCGCCGAGCAGCACCGCGCCTAGGGCTTCGACGCCGGTGTGCAGCTGGGCGCGTCGGTCCGTCGGTTCCGCGCCCTCGGCGGTGACGGTGAAGCTCGCCGAATTGTCCGGCAACAGCGGGTCGTCGACGGCGATGGTCACCGCGCCGTCCCCAACGTATCCGCGTGCGGCCAGCGCCTTTCGCGCATCGACGACGCGAAGCCACGTTTCGTCGTGCACCGCGCTCACCCGCGCGGCTCGCCGATCGACGAGCAGCCAGGGCAGCGGATCGTCGATGGGAAGCATCCAGAAGACCACGCGGTCAATAAGATCCAGCTCGAGCAGGAAACGCAGCAGCCCGACGTAGGCCTCCATGGTGGGCGCGAAGAAGTCCTCGACCGCGATGGTGCGCTGGTCGCTGACGAACCACGCCTCGGTGTCGACGGGGCGGTAGCGAGCGAATCCGGACTCTGATCCCACTTCGCCGTGCACCGCGACATACGAAGGGCCCGGCGAGGATTCGGTACGCATCCGCAAGCCCTGCCACCACACCCCCGGGCGGTCGATGGTTCCCGGGCGGGACGGACGATTCTCGGCGTAGATCCGGGGCAGGACGTCCCACGCTTCGCTCCCCTCCAGCAGTCGCACCGGACCGCCGGCGCCGATGTCGGGGCGCAGCGCCGCCCTCGCCGTTTGGACCTCTACGGTGTGCGATGAACTCGCCACACCGTAGCCATAGCGCTCGTAGATGATCGCCTCCGATGCGCGCAGCGTTGCGACCACCTCATCGCGTGCGACGATGTCGCGCAACTGATGATGTATCAGGTCGGTGGCGATGCCTTTTCGGGTGAACGACGGCAGCACCCCGATGTGGGTCACCGCGGCATGGCCCACGATCGCCCCGCCGGGAAGAGTCAATCCGCTCGTCGCCGCGTCGGCGGTGCCAACGAGTTGCCCTCCGACGAAAGCCCCGATCGTGCGGCCGGGTTCGAGCAGCTCGGTGATCTGCCCGGGCGCCAGGTTCGCCAGCGGGGGAAACCCGACCATGGCGGCGCGAAACACGTTCGCCGCGGCGATGAGGTCGTCCTCGCTGTCGAGCACACGGATGTCGGTGGTCATCCCGCCATCATGTCTCAGCTGACGCCGAAGCTCTAACGAATCGGCAGGCCGGTCAGCGCCCGCGAAATGACGAGGCGCTGAATCTCGCTCGTTCCCTCGAAGATGGTGAAGATCTTGGCGTCGCGGTGCATCCGCTCCACGGGGTAGTCGCGGGTATACCCGTTGCCGCCCAGGATCTGGATGGCCTCGTCGGTCACATAGACCGCGGTCTCGCTGGCCACCAGCTTGGCCATCGAGCCCTCCGCTGAGTCGAAGCTCTGATTGTTGCGCGCCATCCAGCCGGCCCGCCACACCAGCATGCGCGCCGCGTCGATGCGGCTCTTCATATCCGCCAGCTTGAACGCGATCGCCTGGAATTCGCCGATCTTGTGCCCGAATTGCTCGCGCTGGCAGGCGTATTCGAGGGCGTATTCATACGCGGCCCGGGCCACCCCGACGGCCATCGCACCGACCGTGGGCCTGGTGCGCTCGAAGGTTTTCATCGCGGCCTGCCCGCGCGACGAGGCGCCGGACTTGACCCGGGCGATGCGCTCCTCGAACTTCTCCCGGCCGCCGAGAATCGTGTCCTCGGGCAGCCGGACGTTGTCCAGCACCACCTCGGCGGTATGCGACGCACGGATCCCGTGCTTTTTGAATTTTTGGCCTTGGGTCAGCCCGTGGGTCCCCGGAGGGATGACAAACGTGGCCTGACCACGGGTGCCGAGCTCGGGATAGACCGAGGCCACCACGATGTGCACGTTGGCGATGCCGCCATTTGTCGCCCATGTCTTGGTGCCGTTGAGGACCCATTCGCCGGCCGCCTCGTCATAGCGTGCACGAGTGCGGATGGCGCCGACGTCAGATCCCGCGTCGGGCTCGGAGGAACAGAACGCGCCGAGTTTGGGTTCGTCGGGCGTACCGAACATCTCGGGAAGCCAGCGGCCCAGCTGTTCCGGAGTTCCGTTGCCCGCCAACGCCGCCGCGGCCAGACCGGTAGCCAGGATGGACAGGGCGATGCCGGCGTCACCCCAAAACATCTCCTCGAACGTGGTGAGAAAGCCCAGCCCCGTCGGCTCGGCCGCCTGTTGCGCGAAGAAGTCGGGGGAGTACAGGCCGACCTTCGCGGCCTCCTGGATCACGGGCCACGGAGTTTCCTCCCGCTCATCCCATTCCGAGGCGGCGGGGCGGATCACCTCGGCTGAAAACTTGTGCACCCAATCGCGCACCTCGATTACGTCGTCGCTCAGTTGCAGTGAGAATGTCACGGCTTGACTCCTGAAATAGGTTGCTGGTCAGTGGTTTTAGGATTGCGATATTGCCTGAGGACGCTGAGCGTTTGGTTCACCCACGCCTCGATGTAGCGGCCTTCGGCGATATTGCCGGGCAAACGCCCGGTCAGCGCCTGCAGTGTCGCGGCGTAGGACAACGAGCCGATCGCCACGGCCGCGGCCGCCGTGGGATCGGGTATGTGTGTCCGGCCGGACAGATTCAACGCGGCCAGTTCGTCGGCGAACCGCTGATAGGCGTTGTCGGTGATGACCTGCCATGTTTTCTCGTCGAGATCGCCGAGCTCATCGGGCTCGCGCAGCATGACCTTGAGCAAATCCTCGCCCTGTTTGAGGTTGTTCCAGATCAGCTGGCCCGCGGTGCGCACCGCCTGCTCGACACTGCCGGGCTCTCCAGCGTCGAACTGCTCCCGGGCCGCCACGATGCTGTCGATCCGGTGCGCGACGGCGGCCTCCAACAGCTCTCGCTTGGAGCCGAAGTGCTTGTAGAGCGCACCCGACCCCGGCGCCAGGCCGGATGCCCGCTGGATGTCGGCAACCGAGGTCGCCGCGTAACCCTTGTCGGCGAAGAGCCTCAGCGCTTCGCCCAGCAGCCGGTCACGTCCCGAAGGTTGCACGGTGAGAGAGTACTCACTCACCTAGGCGGAAGCCAAATCAGTGTGGCGCACTTCACAGACCGCTCGTTGAAACACTGGTGCGGCGCGCGCCCACCGGGTTGCCCGCATCCGAACGCCCCAATTACCTTTCACCACAGGGGCCGGGAATTCTCAGCCGACGAAATAAGCCGGCAGTTGCATAAATGCCTAAGCCCCAACGCGTTACGTAGACGCTAGTGCCGCAGATGGCGGAATGCCCAGCCAACACCTAACCGGAAGCGAGCAATGCAGCACGCCGGAGAACCCCGCAAGCACGGCGCCGCTCGCGGCCAGGTTTCACGAAAGCACCGGCTGCGCTCGATGATTCGGAGCGACCTGCCAACATCGCTGGTCGTTTTCCTGATTGCGCTGCCGGCATGGTGCAGGTCCACGGCGTGATCGAGCCGGACGGACCCCGCCGGTCCGACGGTAGGCCGGCAAACGCTGAGCGCCGCGGTGTCGGGCTGACCTTGGTCGACACCAAGACGGTGACCTCCCAAGGGAGCTGACCGCCGCGCCGCCGTCGGTTGACCCGCGCGTGTGAACCGCTAACCTCAGACATCGCGCCTATATCCTGAGCTCGTTGGCCAAGCCGGGGGCGAACAGGGAAGGCAAGATGCCACAGAAACTCGCTGCGGGGGGCCGGCTGACCCACGGCCCGCGTGCGATGCTTCGGCAGCTGCCGCGGGCGGTATGAGTAATGGCGACCGATATGCCCCTGTTTCACCATGTACAGCTGCCGATGAAGGTGCTGTCACTGCGCACCATCGTCATCGTCGCCGCGTTATCGGTGATCACGCTCGTCGTCCTTTTGGGCGCCTGGGTGTGGATCGGCGTCACCAACGATCAGTACAGCCAGCTCGACCGCCGGCTGGATTCGGTGAGCAGTTTGGGCGACATCAACACGCTGATCAACACCGGGCAGCTCGCCACTCCCGATCGGCCGACGCCGGACGGCAACCTGGTGCGCACCGCGCGCATCGGGGGTGTGACCGTGTCCGTTCCCGGCAATATCTCTCTGCCCCAACTCCCGAACGGATACGCGAACACCACCATCAACGGCGTGCAATACCGCGTCCGCACCTTCAGCGCGGGCCCCGCCTCCATCGCCCTCGCCGCGCCGCTGGCCGAGGCTCAACACCGGATCAACGAACTGCACCTGCGGGTATTGCTGATCTGCGGCAGCGTCATCGGCGGCACGATCCTCGTCGGCTGGGTGATCTCGTTGATCATGGTCAATCCGTTCCTGCTGCTGGCCCAGCAGGCCCGCGCCATCAATGCTCAGTCCAGCCCCGACGAAGTCCAGGTTCGCGGCGTGCGTGAGGCCGTGGAAATCGCCGAAGCGGTCGAAGGCATGCTGGCCCGCATCGGCAACGAGCAACAGCGCACCAGGGCGGCGCTCGAGTCGGCCCGCGACTTCGCCGCCGTCGCGTCACACGAGCTGCGCACCCCGCTGACCGCCATGCGCACCAACCTAGAAGTGTTGTCCACCTTGGAAATACCCCGCGAGCAGCGCCAAGAGGTAATCGGTGACGTCATACGCACCCAGAGTCGGATCGAAGCGACGCTGACGGCGCTCGAACGGCTGGCGCAGGGCGAACTGACCACCGTCGATGATTTTGCCCCCTTCGACATCACCGAACTTCTGGATCGTGCCGCGCACGACGCACTTCGGATATACCCCGACGTGCAGGTGTCGCTGGTACCGTCGCCAACGGTGCTGATGGTGGGGCTGCCGACCGGGCTGAGGCTGGTGATAGACAATGCCATCGCCAACGCCGTCAAGCACGGCAGCGCCAACGAAATCCGGCTCAACGTAAGCAGTTCCGGCGAAGGCGTGGAAATCGCTATCGACGACAATGGCAGCGGGGTGCCCGAAGCGGAACGCACCGCGGTCTTCGAACGCTTCTCGCGCGGGTCGACCGCATCGCGCTCCGGGTCGGGGCTAGGGCTGGCCCTGGTCGCCCAGCAGGCCGAATTGCACGGCGGGAAAGCGTCCCTGCACTCCAGTCCGCTGGGCGGCACGCGCCTCCTGCTCCGGCTGGCCGGTGACGGGCGCGGGCCGGCGTGAAGGTGACCGTGCCGACGAACCCGCGCCGTGGTTGGCTGATGCGATGCTAGGCCACCTTGGCATCAACGTGCCGGATCTCCCAGCCGCGAAGCACTACTACGGCATGGTCATCCACCTCCCACAGCATTTTCCGCAGTACCCGGGGCACTACTACGCCACCTTTTGGTACGACCCGTTCGGTCTCAAGCTAGAGGCCGTGTGCCACCACGACCGCGACTAAGCGCCGCAGGTATCAGGCATCTTGACATGCATCAGGCAAGTTGATATCACTTAGGGAAAGCACCTCCACACGGATTCGCCAACGAGTTACCTGGGGACGCAATGTCTGATCCCAAACCGCCAGCCTGGCTCAAGACGATGAACAAGGCCCTCATCGCGATGCAAAGCCTCGGTATCGCCACCGGGCCGATACGTGTGCTGACGGTGCCCGGCCGCAAGTCGGGTGAGCCGCGCAGCACGCCGGCCACCCCCTTCACGCTTGATGATGGCCTCTATGTCGTCGGTGGATATCCGCGGGCCGACTGGGTGCTCAACGCCCGTGCCGCCGGCACGGGAACCGTCACCCGGGGGCGCAAGGCGAAGCGCGTCACGTTCGTCGAGCTCACCGCGGACGAGGCCCGCCCGGTGCTCCGCGCTTTTCCTGACAAAGTGCCGAGGGGCGTCGGCTTTTTCAAGCGCTCGGGGCTGGTGCGGCAAGGAACCGCCGATGAGTTCGAGGCCCTTGCCGGCCGCTGCGCGGTGTTCCGGCTGGACGCGGTACCGGCATTCTGACACTTAGGTGTGACCGACCGGAACAAGTTGACGCTCCGGCGCTTTCGTTGGCGCTGCGGCGCGTGGCCGGAGGCCGCGCGGCCAGAAGAACCACCTACCCAGTAGTGCCACGATGGAGGGCACCACGAGTGCCCGCACGACCAGGGTGTCCACCATCAGCCCGACCGCGATGGTCGTGCCGATCTGGGCGATGCTGAGCACGCTGCTGCCCACCAGCGCGAGCATGGTGAGCCCGAAGACGATGCCGGCGGTGGTGACCACCCCACCGGTACCCCCGAACGCGCGAATGATGCCCGTTCTGATGCCTGCGGTTGCCTCCTGCTTGATCCGCAGCGCCAGGAGCAGGTTGTAGTCCGCGCCGACGGCGATCAGCGCGATGAAAGCGATGGGCGCGACGGCCCAGTGCAGGTCGTGATGGAGCAGGCGCTGCCAAATCAGCGCGCTGGTGCCCAGCGCCGACGCGTAGGAGGCGGCGACGGTGCCGACGACCACCAGTCCGGCCACGGGACTGCGGAGCATCGCCGTGACGATCATGAAGATGAGAACAAGTGCCGCACCCACGAGCAATGCGCTGTCGCGGGCGACGAACCGCTGCAGGTCGGCGGTCACCGGACCGACACCGGCCAGGTCGACCCCCATCGGGGTCAGCGTCCCCTCCTTGGTGGCCTCCCTGATCGCGGTGCGCACCTGATCCGCCCGCCCGGCGCCCTCGGCGCCCCATTCGTTGCCGTCGCCGTAGACCAGCAGGTAGATGGCGCGACCGTCGGCGGAAATCAGTTGGTGCAGCACGTCGACGTAGCGCGGGTCGCTCAGTGCTCGCTGCGGCAGGTAGAAACCGGACGCGGCGCTGCCCTGAAATTGCGTGGCGATCTCGGTCAGGTAGTCGGTCAACTGGTGCAGCTGCGGCCCAATCGTCTCGCTCAGGCCCAACAAGTCGCGGGTGGCCGAACGCGCCTGTCCCAGCGCGTCTTTCATCGACGTCACGGTTTGCGGTAAGCCCGAGATGGCCGTCGCGGCGGCGCTTGACCCCCTGGTC
This sequence comes from Mycobacterium sp., assembly GCF_025965855.1. Classification (GTDB taxonomy): domain Bacteria; phylum Actinomycetota; class Actinomycetes; order Mycobacteriales; family Mycobacteriaceae; genus Mycobacterium. The sequence goes on from NZ_JAOPWB010000137.1 coordinate 17,989, forward strand.
AGCTTCGCCGCGCCGTCGCCGAGCCGCGTCGAGGTCTGCACAAGGCTGTCGACGGGCTGGACAACACGGTCCACCGTCGAGCAGACGGGGTTGGCGGCGCAGTCCGGAGTCCGCGAAACGAAATCCCGCAGGGGGTCAAGGTAACCCGATACCGTCGTGACGGAGCGTTGCACGCCGTCCATGCCGCTGCGCATGTCGTCCGCGGCCGCGGACATGTCGGCCAGTCCCATACTGCCGCCGCGCAATCCACCGCCGAGCCAGTCCACCGCGGATTGCGCCTGCGCGAGGGCGTTGTCGAGTTCGGATACCCGGTTCAGCCGGTGGGTCAGTGAGTCGATCGTGTCCCCGAGCTGACGGCCGAGCACGCCGGTCTGATACGTCAACGTCGCCTGGTCGGGCACCCTGCCGTCGGGGCGGCTCGCGGACTGCACCCTGCGCACGCCCGGTATCGCCATGACCTGGCGTGTGATCCGCTCGACGGCTATCAGACCCCCCGGGTTGCGCAGATCGTGGTCGGCCTGAATGGTCACGACGTCGGGCAGCAGCGAATTGGACGCGAAGTGCCGGTCGCTGGCCGCGTACCCGCGGCTGGATTCGGCGGCGGACGGAGTGGCGGCGGGTTCGTTCCAGCCGACCCGCATGCCGGCCAGGGGCAGCGTCACCAGCAGGGTCAACCCGCCCGCGGTGATGAGGATGGGTCCGGGCCAACGCGCCACCGCGGCTCCCACGTGCCGCCAGCGCCGCGACGTCGTCGAGGGCCGCGGTTCGAGAAACCCGCGGCGCAGCGCCAAGCCCATGAGCGCCGGCGTCAGCGTCAAGGCCGCGGCCATGGTTACCAGAATCCCGATGGCGCCGGGTATCCCGGCGCTGCGGAACATCCCCACCTTGGCGAAGCCCAGGCATCCCAGCGCCACCGACACTGTCAGCGCCGATCCGATCACCACCGGCGCGACGGCACGGTAGGCCTCGATCAGCGCCTGCGTCGGTGCAACGCCGCGACGCCGGCCCTCCTGGTAGCGGCCGATGAGGAATATGGCGTAGTCGGTGCCGGCACCCAGCGTCATCGCCGCCATGAGTGCCACCGAGAACAGCGACACCTCAACGACATTCGCCTGGCCAAACGCCGCTGCGACGGCCCGTGCCACGGCCAGCGCGATGCCGACCGACATCAGCGGGATCGCCGCGGCGATCGGCGATCGGTACACCAACAGCAGCAACAGCAGGATGACACCGACCGTCGCGGCTGTGATCGTGAGCATTTGCCGGTCGATCGCGGCGAATTCGTCGACGATCGTGGCGCCGGGACCCGTGACGAGGACTCGCAGGCCCGACGGCGGAGACAGTTTGGCCACGGTGCCACGCACGGAATTCACCGAATCGCGCGCCGCCGACGTGCCGAGCATCCCGGCGAGCCGCACCATCACGCTGACCGCCCTCCCGTCGGAACTCTGTGCACCGGCGGCCGTGGCGGGCTGTGACCACAAGTCGGTCAGCGCATGCACGTGACCACGATCGGAGGAGAGGGACGCGGTCAGCGCGTCATAGAACTGGCGGTCAGGCGGCGAGAGTCGCTGATCCCGTTCCAGCACAACATAAACGAAGTTGTTGCTGGGTTTTTGAGCGAACAGCTCTGCGGCGCGGGACGCGGCGACGGAACTCGGCGCGTCGGCGGGCATGAACGCGCGGGCGTGGGTGTCCACGACCCGCTCCAGTCGCGCCACGGCCAAATTGGCGGCGGCCGCCGCCAATGCCCACAGGCCCACGACCAGGATCGCGAATCGGCCTGTGAACAAGCAGGGGCGGCGCAAGAGCATTCCGGTTCCGTCATGCAACGGTCTGCCGATCGCTCGGTCCGCCCAACAACTCCATGACCCGCTGCTCGCCCCCGGACAGGGACCGCACCCGCAGCGATCGCCGGGACGCGACCTCCATCAGGGCGTGCAGCCCGGGCTCCGCCGCGGCGAGGCCGGCCCTCACCTGCTCGGCCGCGACGCCGTCGTGCGCCGCCTGATCCAGCTTGGCGATCAGCATCGTCATCCAGCGTTGCCGCAGCGAAAGCAGCAGCCCCTCCTCGCCACCGAACAGCCGAGACAACTCGGATGAACCGTCGGCCAGCGCGAGCGCCGCATCGGGATCGGTCTCGGCGGCTTGTATCACGTCGGCCATGAAAGCCATGCGGTCGTGCAGCAGTGTCCATGTCATGACTCGACGTTAGGAAAGCAGCCAGCTGTCGCGCGTCGTGCCCAAGTGCAGTCTTTGTCTCCTACCACGGTCGGAGGCCGGTGCCGACCCCGGCATGATGTGGGTAGACGGCACGCAGTTCTACGATTGTTTGATGTTGCGTGCCGCAGCAGCCGTACTGCGAGAACAGCTACGCCGACGAAGCGACCTGATCCCTGTCGGCATCACCTGGGCGTCGCTGATCGCCGTCGATGCCACCGTCGTGCTAGGCGGGGTAATCGCGACGCTGCAGCGACCCACCGCCGACCTGCCCGTCGCGTTGATTGCGTTCGCGGTAGCCCTGTCGCCGGAGCTGACGTTCTTCGTCTTCAACTTGAAGCTCGCCCCAACGCCGTTGTGGCTGACGTGGTCGACGGCCACCGCGCTGATGCTGTTCGCTACGTCGACGCCCATTCACGCCGATTTCGCCCCGGCATTTTTGGTCTTGATGGTGCTGGCCGTCGCGACATTGGCCTCGATTTCGGGTGGCATTTTGGCGGCCGCTTCGGCGGCCGCGCTGCTGGTCGCCGCATCGGCGCTGCACCGCCTCGACGCGGTGGCTCTCTACTTGGGTTTTGTGGCGGCGGGTTGGCTGCTCGGCTACGTGATGCGGACTCAACGGCTGCTGCTGGCCGAACAGATCGAGGCGCAGAAGATGTTGGCCGAGCACGCCGCGGCCGACGAGCGACGGCGCATCGCCCGTGAGGTGCACGACGTCATCGCCCACTCGCTCAGCATCACGCTGTTGCATGTGACCGGCGCGCGTAGGGTGCTGCAGCAGGATCGCGACGTCGACGACGCGCTCGAGGCGCTTGAACAGGCCGAGCGGCTGGGCCGACAGGCGATGGCCGACATCCGCCGGACCGTCGGGCTTCTTGACACTTCGCCGATGAAAATCACCCCCGAACCCGGCATCGACGACATCGATGCTCTCGTTGCGGATTTTGAGCGGGCCGGCCTGGACGTCACTCTGTGCAGCGACGGATCCGTCAAACGCGTCTCGGCCGCGGTCGGCCACGCGCTGTACCGCATCACCCAAGAATCGCTGGCCAACATCGCGAAACACGCGCCCGACTCGAAATCCACGGTGGCGCTGACGGTTTCAGCAGCGTCGGCAAGCCTCATCGTCAATAATCAGCTGCTGGCCGTGGTCCTCGCCGCGCCGTCGGCGGAAGGGCGGGGTGTGAGCGGCATGCGCCAGCGCGTCGAGCTGCTCGGCGGGGCCATTGATGTCGGCCCGACCCGCGACGGGTGGTCGGTGCGCGCCGAGATCCCGCTCGGAGAGGGCGACACCGGTTGGCGCCCGCCGTGGTGCAAGTTGTGATCCCCGATATCGCTGAATCACCCGAGATTGCGGTGCTGCTGGTCGACGACCAGGACCTGGTGCGCTCCGGGTTGCGCCGGATCCTGCGCCGCAAGGACGGTTTCAATGTCATCGCCGAATGCGCGGACGGAGACGAGGTGCCCGCGGCGGTGGCCGAGCATCGACCCGATGTCGTCGTGATGGACCTGCGGATGCGACGAGTCGACGGCATCGAGGCGACGCGACGACTGGCCGGGGGCCCGCCGGTGCTCGCATTGACCACATTCAACGAGGACGACCTGTTGTCCGGGGCACTACGGGCCGGCGCCGCCGGATTCGTGCTCAAGGACTCGTCGGCCGAGGAGTTGATCCGCGCTGTGCGGACGGTGGCCAGGGGAGACAGCTACCTGGATCCCGCGGTCACCTCACGCGTGCTCACCACCTACCGCAAGACCGCCAACGGCTCCTGTGAAAGACATGGCAAGGAGATCGCCCAGCTCACCACCCGCGAGCTGGACGTTCTGACACTGATCGGAAAGGGTTTGTCCAACAGCGAAATCGCCGACGAACTGTGCATCTCGGGTGTCACCGTCAAAAGCCATGTCGGCCGGATCTTCGGGAAACTCGGCCTGCGGGACCGCGCCGCGGCGATCGTCTACGCCTACGACAACGGGATCGTCGCGCCACGCTGAAACGTCGAGCAGGTGCGGCGACCCGAATTCACAACGGGGTGGCCTGCTGGGCCAGGTTCAGCAAGACGTAGGCGACGCACAAAAGGAAGTTGAGTACGACCAGGACCAGGCCTATGAACAGCAGTGACCGGGTGGCGCGCCGCTTCAGGCGCTTGACCCTCGCGCCGCGGGCCTCGCGGTTCAGCTGCATCGCTATCAAAGCGAAGTTGACATCCGTCACTTCGTCGTCCGCGACGGGCGCACCCGCCACTATCTGCCGCAGCCGTTCGGGAGCGGTGTGGACTCCGACGCGCTCAAAGCGGTGACACAGCCGCCGCGCCCGCCTGCGGCCGAGCGCCTGACATCGCATCTGTACCTGATGCAAGAGTTGCCGCCGTTCGTAGCCCCAGGCATCGGACGGACTCGTCACAAGCCGGGAGTCTAATGCGCTTATACCCGGTTTCGGGAGGTCTAAGCCAATTACGTCGGCACCTTTTAACTGCCGGTCATCCGCTCGGATTCGGGCAGGTCGAGGTAGCGCTCGAGGTTGCGATGCATGTTGATCACGCGCCGTTCTTCGCTGGAGAGCGCCAGGTGGGTGAAGCCGGGCTGGTGCAGGCCGCGCTGTAGGCCCGCGAGCAGCTGGATGTCCTGGGTGAGCACCAGGCCGGGTTCGGCTTCCCCGGCGGTGGTCCGCACGTCCGCCGGCTTGCTGCGGGGCGCGCCCCTCGACATCCGGGTCATCAGGAAGATGACCATTTCGCCGTGATCGGGATCTGGGCCGGGTCGCGAGCACATGAGCGTCAGGTGATCGGCGTTGGCCAGAAGCGTCATGTTGGGAAACACGTTGTACTGGTGCAGCCGGGTGATCCGGTCGGTGTCGGCCCAGTCGAGGTCCACCCCGCGGCTGGCCGCAAACGCCCGCGTGCGGTCCGCGATCAAGTCCTGGACCGTCTGCCCGGGCCGGCGTTCGTCGGCGGGGAACGGCGTGCCTTCGGCCACACCCATCAGCGCGCCCTGCGTGTAGACGTAGGCGTCCCAGACCTCTTCGTCGCTCAGCGCGCCCTCAAAGCGTGGGCTCGGCACGCCATACGGCTGGTCGGACTTGCCGGTGTGACCCCAGATCTGTTGTGGCGCATGGATGTCATCGACGCAGTGCAGCAACTCGGGGTGCAACGTCTGGATGTGGTAGGTCTCGCTGTAGCCATCGGCGATCGTCTTCCAGTTGGCGTCGACGTCGACGGTGAGCGTCGCGCAGCAACGGAAGTCGCCCAGCTGGCACCACGCGATGTCGTCGGGCACCGCTTCCAGGTAGTCGAGCAACGGCATCGCGTCGACGTCGAGATTGACGAAGACCTGCCCCTCCCAGGCGTCGACCCGGGCCGGTTTCAGCGGGAAGTCGGACATCCGCAGGGCGCCGAAGCCCTTGCGGTCGGGCACACGCTTGAGCGCGCCGGCCAGGTCCCAGGTCCAGCCGTGATAGCCGCACTTGAGCTCGCGCAGCCCCGAACCCGAGCCCACGCAGAGCGAGTTGCCACGATGACGGCAGGCGTTCTGAAATGCGCGCAACACGCCGTCGTCACCGCGGACGATCAGCACCCCGTACGGGCCGCAGCGGTACTCGAAGTAGTCGCCCGGCTCGGCGACGTGGTCGACCATGCAGGCGAGCTGCCACACCTTCGGCCACATCCGTTCGACCTCGAGTTGGGCGAACGGCCGGGAGTAATAGCGCTCGGCCGGCACCAGGGTCGGGCAGGCGGGCGGGGTGCCGATCGCGTCCTCGTCGCGGGTGCGAGTTGGGTTGCCGGCGGGCGCGTTCATGCCCGGGGCCTCAGCGCGCTCCGCGCACCAGGCGGCCGGGGCGGGCCCCGGTGTCGACATCGTTACGGCGGGTCACCGTCCCGCTGACGATCGTCGCGGCGTAGCCGCTCGCGCCCTGCAGGATCCGGTGGCCGCCGGCGGGCAGGTCGAAGGCCATCGCCGCGGGGTGCAGTCGCAGGGCGTCCATGTCGACCACGTTGATGTCGGCCTTCTTACCGGCTTTGATGGTGCCGCGGTCGGTGAGGCCGAACAGATGCGCGGTGTCGCGGGACTGCTTGCGGATCACGTATTCCAGCGGCAACTTCTCGCCCCGGTGACGGTCCCGCGCCCAGTGCGTCAGCAGGAAGGTGGGATAGGAAGCGTCACAGATCATTCCGCAGTGGGCGCCGCCGTCGGAGAGCCCCAATACGCCCGCGGGGTGCATCATCATTTCCCGGATCGCGTCGCAGTTGCCGTCGGCGTAGTTGAAGAGCGGCAGCATCAGCATGTTGCGCGCGTTCGACTCAAGCATGAGGTCGTAGAGGGTAGCCAGCGGGTCCTCGCCGCGCTCCTCGGCGATCGCCGCGACGGTGCGGTCGTGCGCGGGCTCGTAGTCGGGGGGATCGCCGAGCGCGTAGAGACGGTGCAGTGAGTGCTGCACCAGGGCGAACATCCCGTCGAACAACATTGCCGGGTCGACGGGCAGATCGTCCTCGGAAAGGATCGCCGCCTTCACCGCGGGATCGGCGAGGCGCTGCGCGAGCTCCTCGCGGCTGCATTCGGCATCGAGCCTGCGGTACGTCGGCCGGTGACTGAAGCCGTGATGCCCCTGGAAACCGATCATCATGCCGAACGGACGCGCCGCGATCTGCGGGTGCAACCGGCTGCCGGCCTCATGCGCGGCCGCGGACAGGTCCAACTGCTCGCGCCAGAGTTTCGGGTCGGCGTCCACCTGGATGAGGGCGAACGACACCGGCCGGTCGATTTCGGCGCCCAGCCGCCGCATCCACTCCAGTTCCTTCTTGGGTGCGACGATGTCCTCGCCCGCGGCCCCCTGCGGGGCCAGCTCGAACACGGCCTGACCGCCGGCCGCCATCGCGCGCCCGAGACCGAACAGTTCTTCCTCGGCGGCAAAGGTGCCGGGTACGGGCTCGCCGTCCATCGCGCGGTGGCCCAGCGTGCGGGAGGTCGAAAACCCGAGCGCGCCGGCCTCGATCGCTTCGGTGACCAGCCGCGCCATGGCCGCGATGTCGTCGGGCGTGGCCGGCTCGTTACGGGCACCCCGCTCGCCCATCGCGTAGGCGCGGATGGCGCCGTGGGCGACCTGGCTGCCCACGTCGATCGCGAAGTTCTGCTTGCCGATGGCGTCGAGGTACTCGGGGTAGCTCTCCCAGCCCCAGGTGATGCCCTCGGTCAGGGCGGTGCCGGGGATGTCCTCGACACCCTCCATCAATGCGATCAGCCAGTCTTCGGCGCCCGGCCGCACCGGTGCAAATCCGACACCGCAGTTGCCGGTGACCACGGTGGTGACTCCGTGACCGCTGGACGGCTCGAGCAGGCTGTCCCAGCTCACCTGGCCGTCGTAGTGGGTATGGATGTCGACGAACCCGGGGGCCACCAGATGCCCTGTCGCATCGATGGTTTCGGCAGCATCGGCCATCTCCAAGCCGGCCATCTCGGGGCCGTCGGCGCCGCGCCGCACGACGTCGACGATCACGCCGTCCTTGATGCCGATGTCAGCCCGATAGCGCTCCCCGCCCGTGCCGTCAACGACAGTGCCACCGGTGATCTTCAGGTCGAACATGAGGGCCTCTCCTCGTCGCCATGCACTGTCGCCGTCAGACACACGGCATTACGCTACGCTACGTAGCGTAAGTAGTGACGATATTCCTCCCGCCACGTCCAGTCAATGAATCTTGCGAACTTCGCGGCCGAACGCGATTGAGCATGTGACGCGCCGGCGCTACAAACAACTCTTTAGTGCCGCAATGGTTTCCAAGTCGTGTCGGGTCCTGCCGCGCGACGAACGCATCCAGCGGGTGCTGGCGCACGCCAGGTAGCGTGCGTCAGGCGTGAGCCCCTGCGTCAGGTCGGTTCAGCGTCAGGTCGGTCCAGACCAACGTGACGTGTGTCCCCTGCGGGGTGCGGTCGATGGTCACCTCGTCGGCGAGCGCCCGCATCAGCGGGATGCCACGGCCCCGAAGCTGCGGCCGCCGCCCCACGGTGGCCGGTTCCGGAACCTTCTGACGCCAGCGGCCGCGATCGTAGATGGTGACGGCAAGGGTGTGGGAATCGTCGTCGTAGGCTGCGCTGACGTCGACGGTTCCGCGCTGCGACACGTCGACGTAGGCGAATTCCGCGGCGTTGGCGAGCGCTTCGTTCACCGCGAGAACCAAGTCGCTGAGGCGTTGGGGGCCCAGCGTGAAATGCCTTTCGAGCCAACTCCCGAACTCGGCTCGGGTCCGAGCCGCGCTCCGTCCATCGGCGGTGACTCGGGTTCGCACGAAGCGGGATCGGTCATCGACGTCGGAAACTCCATCCGGCCCACGTGTAGCGCGTCCCATCGGCCCAGCTGCATCCTCACTCTCTCAAGGCTCAACCGTCGGCGACGCGGCTCAGTGCGCTGTCGAGCGTGCCGTAAAGCGACAAAACGTTGTCTAACCCCATGAGCTTGATCGGCCTGCTGGTGGCCGGCCCATTCGCGACGACCGCGAACCGAGTGGGCGGCGCGACGTCGGCCTGCGCTGTCACCAGGACGGTCATCCCGGCTGAGGCCAGAAAATCCACTTTCGACAGGTCAACGACCAGGCCCGCGGGTCCGGTGGCCAGTGCTGTGTGTATCGCCTCGGCGAGTTGCGGCGCGCTGAGCATGTCCACTTCGCCCGAGACGGTTAGCACGACCGTCCCGTCTACTTGGTGTTTTTCTACCTCGAAGACCGTCGGATCGGCCGAATCGCCGGATTGTTCGATCATGGTTTATCACTCACATTCGCCCCGTGCGGGACACCGAGAAACAACAGCCATTGCCATCCCGGGGCTGTCGATTCAACCCGCGTAACACGCCTTCTTGAGGAGAAACGCTCCATAGATCCTGCGCCGCAAGGCGGAGGCGCAGCCGCACGTGGTCATTCGATAGTAAGCCATGCCGAAAACGGCCGCTCGTAGCTGTGGCTTTGAGCCGTCTGTCGTGCCACGCCGGCAGTGACGAATTCGACTGAACGAATTGTCGCGTCGCGCCGTCGTCCGGATGTGCGCGATCGTCGCCGGACATGTTGCGCGCGGGAGCCTCCCGTGGATGAATTGGGTCCACCGAGCTCGTTCCCAGGCTGCACGGCTTGGCCCGGCAAGACGGGAAAGGACGGTGGGCATGGAGCCCGATGGTCACGAGGGAGCCCCAGACGGCGAAGCCGACGAAACCCAGCCCGAACGTTCTCGTCGCGCCGCGCTGAATCGTCGGAGCGCACTGCTCGGCATGGGTGCGGTCGCCGGTTTCGCCGCGGTGGACGTGGGCGGGTTCGCCTACGCCGGCGGCTGGCTGCGGCCGGACGCGCTGACACCGCCCCGGTTCGCCGATCGCTTCGAACACGTCTACGGCCGCCATGACGGGTTTCGCCGCAACCATGCCAAAGGGCTGGCCGCCACGGGGTCTTTCGCGAGCACCGGGGCGGGCGCGGCCATCTGCCGGGCCGCGGTCTTCCGGTCGGGCACCGTTCCGCTGCTCGGCCGGTTTTCGCTGGGTGGCGGCCTGCCGGACCAGGCCGACAAGCCCGATACCGTCCGCGGCCTCGGGCTGCTGTTCCAGGCCGACGGCGAGCAGTGGCGCACCGCGATGGTCAACGTTCCCGTTTTCCCGGACAGCACCCCGCAGGGGTTTTATGAGCGGTTGCTCGCGTCCAAACCGCTGCCCGACACCGGCAAGCCCGACCCACAGAAGATGGCCGCGTTCCTCGATCGCCATCCCGAAACCGTCGCCGCGATGAAAATCATCAAACAGTCCCCACCCAGCGCGGGGTTTGCCGACAGCACGTTTTACGGGCTCAACGCCTTCTGGTTCACCAACGGCTCCGACGCCACCGTTCCGGTGCGCTGGTCGGCGGTGCCGCAGGACGCCGGCGGGAGCGGCGCCCCGCAGCCGCCGCGCGGTAAGGACTACTTGTTCGACGACCTCATCCGCACGTTGGCGCAGCGGCCGCTGAAGTGGCGGCTGGTCCTCACGATCGGCGAGCCGGGCGATCCGACCCACGACGCCACCAAGCCGTGGCCGCAATCGCGGCGGTCCATCGACGCCGGCACCATCACCATCACCGCGGTTCAGACCGAGGAGGCCGGCAATGCGCGCGACATCAACTTCGACCCGCTGGTGCTGCCGGACGGCATCATGGCGTCCGATGATCCCTTGCTGGCGGCGAGGTCGGCCGTCTACGCGCGGTCCTTCACCCGCCGCGCCGAGGAGCCCAAGTCGCCCAGCGAGGTCAATGTCGCCCAGGTGCTCTCATGACGGGCACCGCAAGCGAAACCACTAGCACCCCAACGCGTTTCGCCCTGCCATCCCGAATTCTGCACTGGCTGATGGCGCCGATGGTCATCGTTCAGCTGCTGATCGGCGTGACCATGATCGCCTCGCTGAGCTATTATCCGCTGCTCCTGGCCATACATCGCCCGCTGGGTGTGTTGATCCTGGCCTTCGCCGCGGTGCGCCTGGCGAACCGGCTCACCCACCGGCTTCCGCCCTTCCTGGCCACCATGGGCCCCGTCGAACGCCGCATCGCGTCGTGGTCGGAGTACCTGCTCTACGCGCTGTTACTCGTCCAGCCGCTGATCGGGTGGGCCATGCTGTCGGCGGCGCGATTCCCGATCACCCTGGCGGGGCCGCTGCATCTGCCGGGCATCGCGCCGCACAACCTCGATCTCTACGCGGTGCTTCGTCAGGCCCACAGCGTCTTCGCCTTCTTGCTGTTCCTGACTTTCACCGCCCACGTCTGCGCGGTGCTGTTTCACACTCTGGTGCTGCGCGACGGCCTGCTTGACCGCATGGCGCTGTGGCCCACCAAACGCGTCCCCCCACAACGGGACGAAACCACGGTCCAGGCTCCGCCAGACGGATCCCCTTAGCCGCCAGCGCAACTCGCCGACCCGCCACAACGGGTTTCGTGCGAACATGACCAACGTGGCGTACGAGAACGATCTCACCGGCCTTGTCGTCATCGACCCGTACAACGATTTCATTTCCGAGGGCGGCAAAGTGTGGGATCGCCTGAAGGGTGTCGCCGAGGCCAACCAGTGCGTCCCACACATGCGGCAAGTCCTCGACGCCGCACGAGCCGCCGGCGTCCGTGTTTTCTACGCGCTGCACCACCGGTACCGGCCCGGCGACTATGAGACGTGGAAGTACATCGCGCCGATCCAGAGGGCGGCGTGGTCGCGCAGGACCTTCGAATACGGAACCTGGGGCGGTGAGCTACGCCCCGAGTTCGAGCCCCAGCCGGGGGACATCGTCGCCAAAGAGCATTGGTGTTCCAGTGGTTTCGCCAACACCGACCTGGATCTTCTGCTCAAGAGGCATGGCATCCATCGGCTCATCATGGTGGGACTCATAGCGCACACCTGTCTCGAGGCGACGGTTCGATACGGCGCCGAACTCGGCTATGAGGTCACGGTGGTCAAGGACGCGACCGCGAGCTATTCGGATACGGAGATGCATGCCGCACTCGAGGTCAATATCCCGAACTACGCCAGCGCCATTCTCACCGCGGACGAGGTCGTGGACGCGCTGACGTAGGTACCGCAAAAACACCCTGTCCGGAAAAGTGCGACGGCGGTAGCCCCTGAGCATGCTGATCGCGGCCCTACGCGATATCCAATGGCGACGGCGGCGCCTCGTCATCGCGATCATCAGCACGGGTTTGGTCTTCGCGATGACGCTCGTCTTGACGGGGCTGGCGAACGGCTTCCGCGTCGAGGCCCAGCGAACCGTCGATGCCATGGGCGTCGACGCGTTCGTGGTCAAGGCTGGTGCGGCCGGGCCGTTCCTCGGTTCGACACCGTTCGCCCAGGTCGACGTGGCGCGGGTGGCCGCCGCGCCCGGAGTGGAGGCCGCGGCCCCGCTGGCGACCGCGGCCTCGACCATCAGGGAAGGCGCCTCGGCTCGAAATGCGACGGCCTTCGGCGCGCCGGCGCGCGGACCCGGCATGCCGCAAGCCTCGGAGGGTCGGACACCGACGGCGCCCGACGAGGTCGAGGTGTCGAGCACGCTTGGCAAGCACATCGGCGAGGACCTGCAGGTCGGTGCGCGCACACTGCGGATCGTCGGGATCGTGCCCAATGCCACCGCGCTGGCGAAGACGCCGTGCATCTTCCTGACGACCGAGGGCCTGCAGCAACTGGCTTACAACGGGCAGCCGATGCTCACCTCGATCGGGATCATCGGCAGCCCCCGACAGCTCCCGGACGGCTACCAGAGCGTCGAGCGGGCGGCCGGCGTCAACGATCTGTTGCGCCCATTGAAGGTGGCGGTTGCCGCGATCACGATCGTGGCTTTCCTGCTGTGGATCGTGGCGGTGCTTATCGTCGGCTCCCTGTGGGGCGATCAAGTTCGGTGGCATCGACGTCACCGCGCTCGACGGCCGAGAGCTGGGGAAGTATCGGCGCGACACGGTGGGCATCGTCTTCCAGGCGTTCAATCTGGTCCCCAGCCTCACCGCCCTGGAGAACGTGATGGTTCCGCTGCGCGCCGCCGGGTGGTCGCGCGCGGCCTCGCGCCGGCGCGCCGAGCAACTGCTCAACCGCGTCAATCTCGCCGATCGGATGAATCACCGCCCTGGGGACCTCAGCGGCGGGCAGCAGCAACGGGTTGCGGTGGCTCGCGCGATCGCACTGGAACCGCCGTTGATCCTCGCTGACGAGCCGACCGCGCACCTCCACTTCATCCAGGTGGAGGAGGTGTTGCGGCTGATCCGCTCGCTGGCGGAGGGCGAGCGTGTGGTGGTGGTCGCGACCCACGACAGCCGGATACTGCCGATGGCCGATCACGTCGTCGAGCTGGCGCCCGCGCACGCATCGACGAACCGGCTCCCCGAAACCGTCCAGCTGAAGGCCGGCGAGGTGCTGTTTGAGCAGTGCACGATGGGGGATTTGATCTATGTGGTGTCCGAGGGTGAGTTCGATATCGTCCGCGAACTGGCCGACGGTGGTGAGGAGCTGGTCAAGGTGGCCGGGCCGGGGGACTACTTCGGCGAAATGGGCGTGCTGTTCCACATGCCGCGTTCGGCGACGGTGCGCGCCCGAACCGACGCGACGGCGGTCGGCTACACGGCCCAGGCGTTCCGTGAGCGACTCGGCGCGGCGGGTATCAGCGGGGTGGTCGGGCAACACGAGCTGGCACGGACCGACGGATGACCTGCCTGCTCGCGCGCCGATCCGGCGAATATGATCGGCACGATTCGAGCTTGACGGTGTGCCGTCACCGACAGTGCCACGAGGGAGTGGGGAATTTCCATGCCGAACCAGCAGCAAGCCGACCGCATGACGTCGGGCAAGGGGTTCATTGCAGCGCTCGACCAGAGCGGAGGCTCTACGCCCAAGGCGCTGCGCCTGTACGGCATCGAGGAGGACGCGTATTCCTCCGAGGAGGAGATGTTCGACCTCATCCACCAGATGCGTTCGCGGATCATCACCTCCCCGGCGTTCAACGGCGACCGGGTGCTGGCGGCGATCCTGTTCGAACAGACCATGGACCGTGACATCGAGGGCAAGCCGTCGACCACCTACCTGTGGGAAACCAAGGGCGTGGTGCCCTTCCTCAAAATCGACAAGGGTCTGGCGGAGGCGTCCGACGGCGTGCAGCTGATGAAGCCGATACCGGGGCTGGACCAGCTACTCGAGCGGGCGGTGAGCAAGGGTGTTTTCGGCACCAAGGAACGGTCGGTGATCGGCGGCGCCAACGCCGACGGCATCGCCGCGGTGGTGGCCCAGCAGTTCGAGCTGGCCCACCAGGTGCTGTCGCACGGCCTGGTGCCCATCATCGAGCCCGAGGTCACCATCTCGATCCCGGACAAAGCCCAGGCTGAGGGCATCCTGCGCGACGAAATCACCAAGCAACTCGAAACCGTGCCCGACGGGCAGCGCGTGATGCTCAAGGTGAGCCTGCCGACCCAGGTCAACTTCTACCTTCCCCTGATCGAACACCCGAAGGTGATGCGCGTGGTCGCGCTGTCCGGCGGCTACTCTCGCGAGGAGGCCAACGAGCTGCTGGCGAAGAACAAGGGATTGATCGCCAGCTTCAGCCGTGCGCTGACCGAGGGGCTTAGGGTCGACCAGTCCGACGAGCAGTTCAACGCCACGCTGGACAAGGCGATCCAGTCGATCTACGACGCTTCGGTCGCCGGCTGAACGGGACGCGCATTAGTAGCGGTGGTTCGCCATTGGCGGCCCGCGCTGGCCGGGGTCGCCGTCGTCCGACACCAACGCGGGCACCATTTCACTCGTCACCAATCCCTCGCGCTGAGTGAGTTCGTCGATCACGGCAAAGGATTCGGCGATGTTGGCCGGGGTATCGATGACGATGGTGACCGCCGGGACGCGACGCCTCAGCGAGAGCAGCTTGTCCCCGTGTGGTTGGTGCTCTCCGTGGTAACCCCAGATGCCCCGCACCACAGTGGCGCCGTCCGCCGATTCGCGCTGACGAAGCCGTTGGACGATCGCGCGGTGAATCGGCACACCGTCGTGAAGGCCCGATTCGGAGGTATAGACCATCAGCTTCTGCCACAGGGGCAGGCCGTGTTCGTCGACCCCCGGCAAGGCGTGCGGCCGTTCCAGTAATTCGCCGTCGCGCTTGCACACGCGGACCCGCTCGAGCGTGAACATGGGCCGGCGGACCAGCGCGCCGAGCTCCGGCAGCACCCGGGCGATGCGGTCGCCGGACCCGACCGCAACGATCATCATCGGGACATCGCCATTGCGACCGAAAAAGCGCGCGCGTTGGCGTTGTCCGTGGGTGAGGCCGTCTACGCCCAGGAATACCGTTGCGCCGGCGACGCGGCGCCGGTGCATCAAATCGCAGATCGCGATGTAGGCCGGCACGCCGTGGACGCGTTCCTTGCGGCCGACGTAAATCGTCAGCTTGACGGCTTCGCGCAAGTCGTCGGGAAGTGCCGGAACCCCGCTGATGTTGGAGTCCTCGCGCACCAGCCGCGCGCGCTCCAGCGTTACCAGGCCTCGCTGTTTGATCTCGAGCACCGGGTCGATCAGCGCCTCGACCGTTTTCCGGGTATCCACCGCGACGATCACCACCGGCGGGTCCTCGGACAGCGTCAGCGACTCGTCGGTTCTGAGGTGGCGCCCAGTCCCGAAGCCGCCGATGCCGCGCAGCACGACGCAGCTGGCGATGCGGTGCTGTTCGTAGAGGCGCAGCAGCGCGTCGGACACGAAGCCCTCGCGGGTGCGTCGTCGCTCGGCCATATAGGTACTGAGCTTCAGACAGTCTTCGTCCACGCCCGCTCCTCAGGCCTTGCTGTCCGGGAGTTTCGGCGCCCCCACTCGCTGGGGAAACCCGCACGTCCTGTCGCCGTGCGGGATCTTACCCGCAGGATGACGTGCCGCCCGCCCGATGGCTCGCGTCTAGGTCCCGGCGCGCGCCGGACTTGGGACCAATCCCTCGGCTGCAGCGTGGTAGGAACCGCTATTGTGGTGTCTGCCGTGATGATTCGCATCGGAACCGCTACGCGGACGTTCACACCGCGTGGTCGCGCAACCGCGAAACAAGGAGTCGTCGTGCGCTAGTGAGCGCATGGCCGACCGGTTCAACGGCACCCCGCGGAGCGAACCGCCACCGGCCAAGGCTGATGGCAGAGCACTACTACAAGAAGAGCGCGTTGCTGCGTCCGCTGCGTTCTTGGTCAGCGGCCCGGCCCGAGTGCCTCGACGATGATTCGGGTGGTGCGCTCGGCCCGACGTCGTGAGTATTGTTGCGCCCCAGACAGTATCGGGTACACCGTCCCACCGACGATGGCGTCCGCCGCTGAGTCGGCGGCCGACGCGTCGATGCCGTCGGCGACGAGCCGGGCCCGGACGCTGTCGTGCAACGGCGCACTGAACCCGGCGCGGAGTTTGATCGCGATGTCCTCGTGCTCCATGCAGGCGGCGGTCAGGATTCGCAGCATGGCCGACCCGCGCGCCGTTGTCAGGCTCGCGACGAGTCTGCCCACCCACCGCACCAGGTCGGCGGACAGGTCCTCGGTGTGGTCCACCGACGCCAGGATCTTGTCGGCGTCCTCGAGCATGACGTCGGCGACCAGTGCGGGACGGCTGGGCCACCAGCGATAGATGGTCTGTTTTCCCACACCCGCCCGGGCGGCGACCGCCTCGATGGTCAAGCCGTCGAATCCGCGCTCGAGAAGCAGTTCTCGGGTTGCGGTGACGATCGCCGTGCGCGATTTCTCGCTGCGGCGCCGTGGGGAGCTCGCCGGGGGGTTCTCCTGGGTGAGATCGGTTGGCATCTAAGTGATCCTCATCTCCCAATGTCCCTCTGGTCGCCCGCCGGGTCGGGCCGCTTTACATATCCTGACCCGCCCCGTAGTCTGCCACAAGACGAGACGGTTCGTCTTGTAAAGAAGGGGCAGCGGTCTTCGATGGCGTGTCGTCTCAGCCGCGCGGGGTCGTGGTCATGACGCTGGGACTGACCCCGGAGCAGCAGGACCTCAGCGACGCCGTCGCCAAGTTCGCCAGTCGGCACGCCCCGATCGCCGCGACCCGCGAGACTTTCGAGGGGTTGGCTGCCGGTCGCCTTCCGGGATGGTGGGACGCGCTGGTCGCCAATGGCTTTCACGCCGTGCACCTGCCGGAGCGCCTCGGTGGCCAGGGCGGGCGGCTGATCGACGCGGCATGTGTGCTGGAATCGGCCGGCAAGGCGTTGCTTCCCGGCCCGCTGCTGCCGACGGTCACCGCGGGAGCCGTTGCGCTGCTGGCCGATCCGAGCCCAACCGCGGAATCATTGGTGCGTGACCTCGCGTCGGGCTTACCCGCGGCGGTGGTCCTTCCCGGCGGCGGAGACTTCCATGCGCGCGCCGACGGCCAACGATGGCTGGTCAGCGGCGCGTCGGACGTCACGGCGGGCGTGTGCTCGGCGCGGGTGGTCCTGGTTTGCGCTCGGACCGGGGACGGCGACCTCGTCTGGGTACTGGTGGATGCCAAAAAGCCCGCCGTCGCAGTTGAATCCATGCATGGAACGGACCTGGTGACCGATGTCGGGATCCTGAGGCTGAACGAGTATGGCGCCGCCGAGTCCGACCTGCTCAGCGGGATCGACGCCGACCGCGCACAGTGCATCGCCCTGGGGCTGGTGGCCAGCGTGATGGCCGGTATCGCGCAGTGGTGCGTCGACGCGGTCACCGCGCATCTGCGAATCCGCGAGCAGTTCGGCAAGGTGATCGGCACCTTTCAGGCACTGCAGCACAACGCGGCGATGCTGCTGGTTAACAGCGAGCTGGCCACCGCGGCGGCCTGGGACGCCGTGCGCGCCGTCGACGAATCGCTCGACCAACTCCGATTGGCGGCGGCCGGAGCGGCGGTGACCGCGATCTCGCCGATGCCGGATTTCGTGCTCGACGCGCTGACGATGTTCGGCGCCGTCGGTTACACCTGGGAACACGACGTGCACCTCTACTGGAGGCGGGCCACAAGTCTGGCCGCGTCAATCGGCCCGGCAAGCCGGTGGGCGCGCCGCCTGGGGCAGCTCACGTGCGCCCAGCAACGCGACATGTCGGTCGATCTCGGCGAGGCCGAACTGGAATTCCGGGCGCGGGTGGCCGAAACCCTGGATGCGGCGCTGAGACTGCGCAACGACCGACCCGGACGGCAGGGCGACTACGAATACTTCGAGACGGGGCCGCAACGCACGTTGATCGCCGAGGCGGGCCTGATCGAACCGCACTGGCCGCCGCCGTGGGGAGTCGACGCGGGCCCGCTGCAGCAGCTCATCATCGACGAGGAGTTCGAAAAGCGGCCCGCACTGGTCCGGCCCTCGCTGGGGATCGCCGAATGGATCCTGCCCTCGGTGCTTCGCGCCGGGCCAAAAGATCTGCAGGAGCGGCTGATTCCGCCGACGCAACGCGGCGAGATGGCGTGGTGCCAGTTGTTCAGTGAGCCCGGCGCCGGTTCCGATCTCGCGTCGCTGACCACTCGCGCAACCAAGGTCGACGGCGGCTGGATGATCAAGGGACACAAGATCTGGACGTCGGCCGCGCACCGGGCCGATTTCGGGGCGCTGCTGGCGCGCACCGACCCCGACGCGAGCAAGCACCGCGGCATCGGCTACTTCATCCTCGACATGCGGTCCCCCGGGATAGGGATCCAACCGATCAAGACCGCGACCGGCGAGGCGCACTTCAACGAGGTCTTCCTCAACGACGTCTTCATACCCGACGAGATGCTACTGGGTGGCGCGGGCGACGGTTGGAACCTCGCGATCGCCACGATGTCCGAAGAGCGCTCGGCCATCAGCGGATACGTCAAGTTCGATCGGGCGAGCGCGCTGCGCCGGCTTGCGGGGGAGCCGGGACCGGACCGCGACGATGCGCAGCGCGCTCTCGGTGAACTGGACGCCTACACCAACGCGATCAAAGCTCTCGGTGTGCGGGAAACGATCCGGCTGCTGAACGGCCAGGCATCCGGGCCGGCGTCGAGCATCGCCAAAGTGGCGATGAACGTGCTGCTGCGTCGGACGTTCAAGGCCACGCTGGAGTTGACCGGGCGGACGGCGATGGTCGCCGACACGGATCCCGCGATCGTGGAGCCGTACCTTCACTTGCCCGCCGAGCTGCTCGGCGGCGGAACCAGAGAGATCCAGCTGAACATCATCGCCCAGATGATTCTCGGCCTGCCCCGAAAATAGGACACCACATGGGATTACGTGGAGAAGCCGCGATCGTCGGCTACGTCGAGCTTCCGCCCGAGCGGCTCAACAACGCGTCGCCGGCGCCGTTCGTCCTCGAGCAATGGGCCGAACTCGCCGCGACCGCGCTCGAGGATGCCGGGCTGTCGGGCGACGTCGTTAATGGCATCGTGGCGTCGCATCTGGCCGAGTCGGAGATCTTCGTGCCCTCGACCATCGCCGAATACCTCGGAATCGGGGCGCGATTCGCCGAGCTGGTGGATCTCGGGGGAGCCAGCGCCGCGGCCATGGTTTGGCGGGCCGCCGCGGTGATCGAACTCGGCATCTGCGACGCCGTCCTTTGCGCGCTGCCCGCCCGATACATCACGCCGTCCTCCAAGAAGAAGCCCCGGCGTCCGGTGGACGCGATGTTCTTCGGCTCGTCGAGCAACCAATACGGCTCTCCGCAGGCGGAATTCGAAATCCCGTACGGCAACCTCGGCCAGAACGGCCCCTACGGCCAGGTGGCCCAGCGCTACGCGGCGGTCTACGGCTACGAAGAGCGGGCGATGGCCAAGATCGTCGTCGATCAGCGGGTCAACGCCAACCACACCGAAGGCGCGATCTGGAAGGACAAGCCGCTCACCGTGGAGGACGTCCTCGCCAGCCCCGTCATCGCCGACCCGCTGCACATGCTGGAGATCGTGATGCCCTGCGTCGGGGGCGCCGCCGTCGTCGTCGCGAATGCTGACATCGCTAAACGGGCGCGCCACCGCCCGGTGTGGATCAAGGGATTCGGCGAACACGTTCCGTTCAAGACCCCGACCTACGCCGAGGATCTGCTGAACACCCCGATCGCGGCGGCCGCCGATACGGCCTTCGCCATGACCGATTTGGGCCGTGACGAGATGGACATGGTGTCGATCTACGACTGCTACACCATCACCGTGCTGCTGTCGCTGGAGGACGCCGGTTTCTGCGAAAAGGGCAAGGGCATGGAGTTCGTCGCCAACCGCGACCTGACCTTCCGTGGCGACTTCCCGCTGAATACCGCCGGCGGGCAACTGGGTTTCGGTCAAGCGGGATTGGCGGGCGGAATGCACCACGTGTGCGACGCCACCCGCCAGATCATGGGGCGCGCCGGCGCGGCCCAGGTCGCCGACTGCAACCGCGCCTTCGTGTCCGGCAACGGCGGCATCCTCTCCGAGCAGACGACGCTCATCCTGCAGGGGGACTGACGATGAACTTCGAGCGGCCCATGCCCGTCAAAACGCCCACCACGGAGCCGTTTTGGGATGCGTTGGCACAGCACCGCATCGTCATCCAGTACTCGCCGTCGTCACAGAGCTACGTGTTCTATCCGCGGGTGCGCGCGCCGCGCACGCTGGCCGACGACCTGGAATGGCGCGAGATATCCGGGATGGGAACGCTGTACTCGTTCACCGTCGCGCGCCGGCCCGTCGGCCCGCACTTCGCCGACGCCGTTCCGCAGCTGTTGGCCATCGTCGAATGGGACGAGGGGCCAAGGTTTTCCACCGAGATGGTGAATGTCGACCCGGAGGATCTCAGGGTCGGGATGCGGGTGCGCCCCGTGTTCTGCGACTACCCTGAGCACGACGTCACCATGCTGCGCTATGAGCCCGCCGAGTAGACGACGTTCTCGGCGTCGGGTGGGAATTCAGCGCAGCTGCTCGGTCGGTACGCCGTAGCGGTCCTGATAAGCGCTCACCCGGTCGCGGACGTCGGCGGCGTCCAGGCCAGTGTCCGACCACCTGTAGCGGCTGCCCCCGCCGTCTCCGGGATGGGCGGCCAGGAAGTCACGCATGCGCTGCGCGGTGTCGGGCCGCAGCTCGCGGCCCAGCCTCCGATAGATGTCCTTGATCGTGGTCCCGGGGTCATTCATGAAATCGGTGAACAACACGTCGATCACGCGGCCGGCGGGGACCGCGCCGCTGTCGCGCATCGTCATTTCACGCTCGAGGCCGACGACGATCTCTTCGTAGGACTGCGCCGCGCACTCGGCGATGTTCGATTCGTCGCTGGCCATCCGCCGGAGGTGGTGGGTCAGCGCGGCGATTGACGAGATGACGTTGAGGGGATCGCGGTGCGTCTGCACGATCAACGCGTCGGGGTATTCGGCGAGTAGGGCGTCGAGGTGCCACAGGTGTGCCGGCGATTTCAGGAGCCACTGACCGGAAAGGCCGGACTGCAGGTGCTGCAGGAAGATTCGGTGGAAGCGGTAGGCGCCGGCATGATCCGCCTCATACAGCAGCCAGCGGTAGTAGCTCGGCAGCCGGTACTGCACCGAGAAGATCATGCTGACGAACTCGCCGGCCGTGATGCGGACGCACTCCTGCCCGACGAGAGCCCCCATCGGGTGAAACGCCAA
This sequence comes from Mycobacterium sp., assembly GCF_025965855.1. GTDB lineage: Bacteria > Actinomycetota > Actinomycetes > Mycobacteriales > Mycobacteriaceae > Mycobacterium. Next base: position 39,237 of record NZ_JAOPWB010000137.1, read on the forward strand.
GAATCCCGGGATGATCTGCTCGGAGAGCTCGATGCCGGCCTGCGTCTGCGCGATCCGCGGATCGGTGTGGTAGGTCTCGGGCTGCGGGACCGGGCAGGGCGCATCGACCTCCCAGGTCAGCGGCGCGCGCAGCTCGGGGTCTTGGGCGAGCAGGTCGTAGAGGATCGTGGTGCCGGTGCGGGGCTGGCCGACGATGAAAATCGGCGCCTTGATCGGCTTGCGGGAGACCTCGGGATGTTTTTTGCGCCAATCGATTACGCCGAGCCGGTTCTTCAGCGCGCGCATGATGTCGAGGTAGGCGATCTCCACACCGATCGCCGAGAGGCGAGCCTCGTTGATCAGCCCGTCGGTGAGCCGCTGCAGCCCGGGCTGCCAGCCGTCCTCGCCGAAGTCGTCGCTTCCCGCTTCCTCGCAGGCGGTGGCGACGAGCCGTTGCGGGACGAACCGCTCCTGCAGCGTCATGCCCGGCCCACTCCTTCGCGGACCGACACGGAGACGTCGGGCGGGCTGGGGTTGTCCAGCCAGCGCACGACCACGAACCCGCGATGGCGGCCACCGGTGTCGAGCCACTGGCCGAATCCGAAGTCCTCCGCCGAGATTGAGATCCGCACCCGCCCGTCCTCGCCGGGCCGCACCGCACGATTGGTCACCGAGCTGTGCCGTCGGCGGGGCTCCAGGCACTCGTGCCAGACGTTTTCCAGCGTCACGTTCCAGTAGCGAGTGTCGGGTGGCTCGATGTCGAGCACGAGCGCCTGGCCGGGCTGCAGCCGGAAGGTTCCCAACATGTACAGGTTGTCCGGGGTGGTGTCGGCCGCGCCCAGATCGGCGGCCTCGGAGGTCAGCAGCGTGTTGGGGTTATCCAAGAGCTCGGGCTTGATAGTGCGGTGCAGCGTAACGAGTTTCATCAGCGACCACGCCATCGCGGTGAACTGCTGGGCGAGGTCGCCGTCGGTCAACGGTGCCACGGGGTCGCGGTCCAGCGCGTCGATGCGCATGGTGGCCAGCGTCTCGGAGGCGGGATCGCCGATATATTCCCGGACGACGACCGATGATGCGTCGTCGGGAGTCTTCACCCACTGGGCGCCGGCGAGTTCGGCAGGTTCTTCCGCCGATAGCACCAACGCGAATTCGTCGCCGCTCAGCACCAGGTCGTTGTCGCTGACATAGTTGGCCATCCGGCGGGGGGTCAGGCCGGTGCCGGCGAGGATCTGAAATCCAAGGTAGGCACTTGTGCCGCGGGTGCCGGTGATCCGGTAGCGCCGGTCACCGCGGATCATCGCCAGGTAGTAATTGCCGTCGGGGTTGGGCCCACCGATCATCCTTGTCGGAGAACACATGTCGAAGAACGACGGCCGGTCGGGGTCGGCCTCGACGGAAAGCTGCGAGCACAACGACGAGACGCGGGCGATGACGCGCAGCCCTTCGAGGAGTTCCCGTTCCGATTCGGCGTCCTCGGTCACGATCTTGGTGACATCGGTCAGCATCTGCTGGAAGAACTGCCACGCCGCACGCGCCTTCGGGGCGACCTGCTCCGAGGGCTCCGACACCAGATTTTGAGACATAGTCTTATGCTTAGACTATGTCTCACTCGTTGGCAACCGATTCTGGTGGAGATCGTGAGCGAATGTCGCTAGCCGAACGTAGGCGCACGGCGACGCGTCGGCGCATCGCTGAGGCGGCAGCCCAGCTTGTTGGCAGCGTTGGTCTGGCGGGTGCGACGGTGGACCGAATCGCGGACACGGCAGCCATCGGGCGCGCGACCTTCTTCCGCTACTTCAACTCGAAGGAAGACGCCGTCGCCGAGGGCATGAATGCCCATTGGCTGAACCGCATCACCAGCGCGCTGGCCGCCCAGCCGGCGGGCCTGTCTGCCACCGAGGCCGTCGTCGGCGCCTTCCATGACCTCGCCCTCGGATTCGCCGAAATAGAGGACCAGGTTCGTGAATTAGCCACGCTGACAAGGTCATCCGAGACGCTGGATGCCTGGACGCTGCGCATCTATGTCCGGTACGAATCGGCGATTGCCGAACTTATCGCGCCGCGGATATCCCAATTGGCTCCCCAGGATGCCCGGCCTCGGCTGATCGGTGCGTTGGCGATGGCGGCTGTGCGCGTCGCCCTGGACGACTGGCTGACCCACGGGGGATCGCTACCCGACCGGGTGCGTCAGGGTCTGTCCGCGATCACGATCGGGTAATCCCGTCGGATTGATGATGCTTGGGTTCGACCTGGCGTGGCCGCCGAGCGTGGGCCCTAAGTATGTGATCTGCCCCGAATGATTACATCTGCGCCCAGACGACCTTCGTCTGCAGGTACGTCTCCAGGCCCGCTTTGCCGGACTCGTAGCCCCACCCGGACTGCTTGTACCCGCCGAACGGCATGGAGTGGTCGAACTGCAGCTGGCAGTTCAGCCCCACGGTTCCGGCCTTGAGCCGCTTGGCTATCCGATGCGCACGGCCGAGGTCTGACGTCCAGGCAGTGGCGGCCAGCCCGTAGGTGCTGTCGTTGGCCAGCGCGACCGCCTCGTCCTCGTCATCGAACGGGATGACCGCGACGACCGGGCCGAAGATCTCCTCCTGGAACAGCCTGCTCGTGGAGTCGACGTTGGTGAGCACGGTGGGGTGGACGAAGTAACCCTTCCGGTCCAGCCGGTGCCCGCCGGTCACGACGTCGACACCATCGGACCTGCCCTGGTCGAGGTAGCCCAGGACGCGGGTGAGCTGCTTCTGGCTGATCAGCGGGCCGATCAAGCTGCCCTCGTCCTTGGGGCCGCCTTGCGGCAGTCCGTTGGCGACGTTCGCCAGGCTCTCCACGAACTGCTCGTAGATGCCGCGCTGGACGAAGATGCGCGACCCGCAGACACACGCCTGACCGGAGTGGATGAAGGTGCCGAACGCCGCCATGGGGACGGCCTTCGCCAGGTCGGCGTCGTCGAAGACCACCACCGGCGATTTGCCGCCGAGTTCAAGCGTGACCTTTTTGAGGTTGCTCTCGCCCGCCGCGTGCACGATCGCCCTGCCGACCTCGGTCGAGCCGGTGAAGGCGACCTTCTCGACGTCGGGATGCGCGGTGATCGCCGCGCCCGCGGTGTGGCCGTAGCCCAACAGCAGGTTTGCTACCCCCTCGGGTACCCCGGCCTCATGCAGGATGTCGTCCAACACCAACGCCGACAGCGGGGTCTCCTCGGCCGGCTTGACGACGCTGCTGCAGCCCGCCGCCAGCGACGGTGCGAGCTTGGCGCAGAAATTGAATACCGGCCCGTTCCAGGGAAATATCAGCCCTACCACGCCGTAGGGCTCCTTGAGGGTATATGCGTGCTGGTGTGAGTCGATGCCCGTGAGACCGCCGGTGTGCACGTCGGCCGCGATGCCCTCGATCTTGGTGCACCAGCCGGCGTAGTAGCGGAAAAACTCGGAGCCGACGGTCACGGTTCCCTGCGCTTGCAGCGGGGTCATGCCGGCGTTTAGCGATTCGAGCTCGGCCAGGATCTCCGCGTTCTGGTCGATCAGCTCGCCGACACGCCACAGGATCTTGGCCCGTTCGCTGGGAGGCAGATCCCGCCAGACGCCCGACTCGAAGGACGCCTTCGCGCGCGCGACCGCGTCGTTCACGGCTTCCGGGCCGCAGTCTTTGAACTCGGTGACCTGTTCTTCGGTGGCGGGGTCGACAACCGCAATCACCTCACCGGTGCCGGGTCGTTCACGGATCTCGTCCAGCACAGCCTGCACCGACATGAATTTCCCTTCTCGCGACTTTGCGACTCCTCACCGCCGAGGTTATGCGCTTAACCACCGAATGTCTAGCCTCGTTGCGCACCCGCAGATGCGGTTGGCCAACGGCCAAATCTCGGCATATGCGGGGCAGGTTAGGTCGAAGATCGCACGATGAGGCTCGCGACCTCGGTCGGCGCTTCGGATGGCGGCGTTGCCAGCCCCAACCGCTCGAAGAGTGCGGCGACCGCGGCATCGGCGACCGCGCGCGGGTTGAATTCCACCGTCGTCAACGGCGGCGTGCTCATCACGCCCATAGGACTGGCGTCGACGCCGATCACGGCGAGATCGTGGGGACAGCGCAGCCGCGCTTGGTGCATGCCGTACAGGGCGAGGCAGGCGATCTCGTCGCTCTGTGCGCACACGGCGGTCGCGCCGTCGTGTACCCAACCCGCCACCACCTCCGCGGCGTTGTCCAGGGTGAGCTCGCCGACGCGGAGTGGCGGAAGGTGGTGCAATCGCGCCGCGCGCGCGACGCCTTCCAACCAGTAGTCGCCGAGGAGGCGCCATTTCGCGATACCGGTGTAGGCGAACGCGATCTCTCGGTGACCACGTGAGACGAGATGGTCGACGCGCATCTCGCCGATCGACAGGTGTGGATCGCCGAGCGCGGGCAAGGCGCCGATGTTGATGTGCGGTATGCCCGCCGCTTGCACGGCCCGCAGGACGGCCTCGCTGAGCGGGAACAGGCTCATGACGGCGACCGGGTCCAGATTCTCGATCGCGTCGACGACATGCTGATCGTCGTCGGTCTCGAAAATCTGCACCTGAAGCAGGCCCTGGCGCGCCAGCTCCGTCGTCATCCGGCTACCGGCTTGCATCGGCATCTCGCCCACCGCGACGTGCGGCACCACATACAGCACCACACCGCCCTTACCGCGGGCGAGATTTCGCGCAGCGAGGTTGGGTCGATAACCGAGTAGCTTCGCGGCTCGGTGGACGGCCTCCCGGGTTTGCGCCGAGATTCTGTGGCCCTCGGCGTCGTTCAGTACGTAGCTGACGGTCGCGGTCGACACGCTGGCCAGTCGGGCCACGTCGGCGGTGGTGGGCCGCGCGGCCTTGTTCATGCTCAACTGCACCACCTTCCGGGCCGCGCCATGCCCCATGGTGGCATGGCATGGCATCGGCAGCGTCCGATCATCGATCCGGCGGCATCGACGGTCGTGCCGTAATGCGGACTAATAGTCACTTAATATGGGCGACATAACGTGGTAGTTGCTCGCGCTCGCTCCTTCGGCATCGGCTGTATGTCGGCGCGGATTTACCGTTGAGGGACAGCTGTTATGAGCTAGCGCGGCCGGGGCTCTACACCCGGCGTTCGGGCCGTTGACACTGTGACTCGGGCCATTGTCTACTAGTCGATTGAGCGAGGAGTGCGTAATGAACAAGGACGACCTGATCCTGATCAGCGTGGACGATCACATCGCCGAGCCGGCCGACATGTTCGACGCGCATGTTCCCGCCAAGTACAGGGACCTCGCGCCCCGGGTGGTCATCGAACCCGATGGCGTCCAGCAGTGGTACTACGGCGAGGTTCGGGGGCGGAATATGGGCCTGAACGCAGTCGCCGGTAAGCCCCGCGAGATGTACAACATCGACGCCTCGCGCTACGACGAGATGCGGCCGGGCTGCTTCAATGTTGACGAGCGGGTCCGCGACATGAACGCCGGCGGTCAGCTGGCGGGTTTGAACTTCCCGAACTTCACCGGCTTCTCGGGTCAGGTGCTCAACCAGGGCCCCGACCGCGACGTCAACCTCGTGATGATCAAGGCCTACAACGACTGGCACGTCGACGAGTGGTGCGCGACCTACCCGGGCCGGTTCATCCCGTGCGGCATCCTGCCGCTGTTCGACGTGGCCGAGGCCGCCAAGGAAGTCAACCGACTGGCCGACAAGGGCTGCCACGCCGTGACGTTCTCGGAGAATCCTGAAGCGTTGCAAATGCCCAGCATCCACACCAAGTATTGGTATCCGCTGTTCGAGGCCGTCTGCGAGAACAAGACGGTGCTGTGCACCCATGTCGGCTCGGCATCCCGGTCTCCGCAGGTGTCGACGGACGCCCCGCCCAGTGTGCAGATGACGGCTTCGTCGATGATGAGCATGTTCACCTTCATCGAGCTGATCTGGGCCGAATTCTGGGCCGACTTTCCGCAACTGAAGTTTTCCCTCACCGAGGGCGACGTCGGCTGGATACCGTACTTTCTCTGGCGCGCCGAGCACGTCTTCAACCGGCACTCGGGCTGGACGCTGGCGAAGTTCCCGCCCGGCTACGGCGGGCCCAGCGACGTGTTCAAGCGCCACTTCTACACCTGCTTCATCAGCGACAAGGTCGGCGTGCGCAACATGGCCTGGTTCAACGAGGACATGCTGTGCTGGGAGTCCGACTTCCCGCACTCCGACAGCAATTGGCCGTTCGCGCCGGAGGACGTCGTGGAGACCATGGGCCACCTGGACGACTCGGTCATCAACAAGGTCACGCACGAAAACGCCATGGCCGCATACTCGTTCGACCCGTTCCGGCACATCCCCAAGGAGCACGCCCGTGCAGGGTTCCTGCGCTCGGAGGCCACCGACGTCGACATCGTCACGCACGTCGGTCGCCACGCCAGCCAGCGTGATCTCGATGCGTGGACCCGGATGACGCAGTTCGCGCAGCAGTCGCAGGAAGCTGGACAAGCCCCCGAGCCGGTCACGGCCGAGGTGACCGGCGTCGCCGGGCGCGCCACCACGCTGGGCAACTGAGCGTGGCCGACCGGGCGCCCTTCGCGGACTGGCGGGTGCTAGAGTTGTCCAACGGCATCGCCGTGTCCTACTGCGGCAAGATGTTCGCGGATGCGGGCGCCGACGTCGTGAAAATCGAATCACCGCGCGGTGATTCACTGCGGAGCTGGTCGGCCGGGGGCCCGGCCGGGGCGCTGTTCGGCTACCTGGCCGCGGGCAAGAAGTCGGTGAACGACCGGGCGGAGACCCCGGCGCTACTGGCCGGTGCCGACATCGTGCTCACCGACCTGACCGACGGCTGGACCCTCGACGACATCGCGGCTCACACCGCACCGTCGGCGGTGGTCGTGGCCGTGACGCCGTTCGGCACCACGGGTCCCTACGTCGAAGACCAGGTGGTCGCCAACGAGTTCATTCTGCAGGCGCTGTGCGGCTCGATCGCCGGCCGCGGTTGGCCGGGCGATGAACCGGTGCAGGCGGGCGGGCGGCTCGGCGAGTGGCTGGCCGGCTCGTTCGCCGCGCCGGTCGCCGCCGCGACGGCCCGGCGCGCCGCCAGGGGCGGGAGCGGTGAGGTCATCGATGTCTCGACCTACGAGGCGATGGCGATCGCGATGGGCGGCCTGTCCGCAATGTCGGCCAGCGTGCTGGGTGCGGATTCCCTTCAACAACAACGCAGTCTGGAATTGCCGTCGATCGTTCCCACGGCCGACGGCATGGTCGGCTTCTGCACGATCACAGCGCAACAGTTCCAAGACTTTCTGGTGATGATCGATCGCGCCGATCTGGTCGACGACGCCGAGCTGGCGTCGTTCGCCGGCCGAGTCGGGCGCCGCCACGAATTCCTCTACATGGTCACGCAATGGACGGAAACCCGCACCACGCAAGAGATCATCGATGTCGCGGTGGCCTTCCGAATCCCGGTGGCCCCCATCGGCACCCCCGCCACCCTGCCAAAGGTCGACCACTTCGTCGAACGCGGCGTCTTCGTCGAATCGAAAGCCGGGGTGCTGCAGCCGCGGGTGCCTTATCGGAGCGATGCGATGGCGACCAGGCCGCCCGGAAGGCCTCCGCTGCCGGGCGCGGACAACGGCCGCGTCCACTGGCCGCCACGACCCAACCGGCCGCAACTTGCCGAGGCAGACGCACTTCCCTTGTCCGACATACGGGTAACCGACTTCACCGCGTTTTGGGCGGGGCCGGTCGCCACCCAATTCCTGGGCGCCCTTGGCGCCGACGTGATCAAGCTCGAGGGCGTCCGCCGGCCCGACGGCATGAGGTTCGCCGCCGGCCGCCCTCCCGACTGGGACCAATGGTGGGAGTGGGGCCCGGTGTTTTTGTGCAGCAACAACAACAAGCGCGGCATCAGCGTCGAACTCAGCGCCGACGCCGGACGCGCCATCGCGTTAGAGCTCATTGCTGCGAGCGATCTCGTCATCGAGAACTTTTCACCGCGGGTGATGGAAAATTTCGGCTTGGAGTGGGATGCCGTGACCGCGGCAAATCCGCGCGCCATCATGGTCCGGATGCCGGCGTTTGGCCTCGACGGCCCGTGGCGCGACCGCGTCGGCTTCGCACAGACGATGGAGCAGGCGACGGGCATGGCCTGGATGACCGGACATGCCGACGGCCCGCCGGTGATTCCGCGCGGGGTGTGCGACCCGATCGCGGGCCTGCACGCCGCGTTCGCCGCGGTTGCGGCGCTGGTGATTCGTGACCGGGACGGGACCGGAATGCACGTCGAGTCGACCATGGTCGAGGCCGCGCTGAACGTGGCCGCCGAGATGCTGGTTGAATACTCGCGCAACGGGATTGAGCTGCACCGCGATGGGAACAAGGGCCCGGGCGCAAGCCCCCAGGGAGTCTACCCGTGCCGGGGCGACGACGAATGGGTCGCGCTCGCCGCGATGGAAGGCGCCGCGCGCGCTTCGTTGGCGGCGCTGATCGACCGAACCGACCTCGGCGCGGACGTGGCCGCGTGGTGCGAACGGGCCGACGAAATCGACAAGCTGATCTCCGATTGGATGGCGCGGCACTCGGTGGCCGATGCGGTGGAAGCGCTGCGCGCCGTCGGGGTAGCGGCGGCGCGCGTCACGCCGCCCGCGGATCTGCTGAGCGACCCGCAGTTGCTCGCCCGCGGCTTCTGGGAAACGGTCGACCACCCGGTGGCCGGCTCGTTCTCATGCACCGGCATGCCCTTCGCTTTCGTCGGGAAATCACGCCGCTGGATTCGGCGGGTGCCGCCGTTGTATGGCCAGCACACCGACGAGGTGCTGACGGGAATTCTAGGGCGCAGCGAGCGGGATCTGTTGGAGTTGCGCGCCTTCGGGGCCACCAACGCGCGGCCGGCGGGACTGTGACGTGGCAGTCACGCTGTGCGTCCCGCCGCGCGCCGGCGAGCTCTGCGCGCCCGTCCGCTTCCTGGTGCGCCACGACTCCGTGGTGATGGAGCTGACGGCCCGCCACCGGATCACCGGTGTCTCGTGGGACGAGAGCGAACGCGCGGTGGCGATGGTCGTCGAGATCACCGACCCGCAAACGGCGAGGCCGATAGACGTGCGGATCGACGTGCTCGAAACGGGCGCGGGGCGCGCTGGGAGCACAGCGGCGCGGGCCACGACGATCGGGACCATCGAGCGTGACGGGCGAGAATACGACGTGGTGGGCACCTACCTGGGAGTTGTGGCAGATGAGAACTAGCCCGGCGAAGCGCACCGCGGCGATCGTCGGCGTGCACAACACCCGACAGGGCCGCCGACTGGACGGTGAAACCTCACGAAGCCTGGCGCTCAAGGCCATTCATGGGGCACTCGCCGACGCCGGCCTGGGCCTCGATGACGTCGACGGGATCAGCGCGAGCCCCCATTCCACCTCGTTGATCTACGACCTGCGACTCGGCCCCGCCTGGCAAGGACTGGGGTTTGGGGTCGGCATGATCACCGAGGCGCTGACCGCGATCGAACATGGCATGGCCGACGTCGTCGTCCTCGTCGCCGCTCAGGCGGGTGAGTACCGCGACCACGAGGCCACGGCACCGTGGACCAGGCCGGAGAACGAATTCGTCGCGCCCTGGGGGATGTTCACCACCGCCGAGTTCGCGCTCATCGCCCGGCGTCACATGCACGTCTACGGCACGACGCGCGAACAACTGTCCATCGTCGCGGCGACCATTCGCAACAACGGATCGCGAAACCCGGAAGCCGTTTACTACCAACGGGGACCTTTCGCGCCGGAGGACATCACCGCGTCCCGGCGCATCGCCGACCCGTTCCATCTCCTCGATTGCGCCACCACCTCCGAGGGCGGGTGTGCACTGGTGATAGCGAACTTGGAGAAAGTGTTAGACAAAGTGGATGTCGCCGGCCGGCCGATCCACGTGTTGGGCAGCGGCGCGGACTTCCACGGCCCGTCGTATCAGCATCCACCCGCGTGGGATCTCGTCGGCCGGCGCGGCGACCACGTTAACGGCGTGGTCGGCAGGCGCGCGGCCGAGCGTGCGTTCAGCCACGCCGGACTGCGGCCCGACGACGTGGACGTGCTGGAACTCTACGATCCGTTCTCCTTCGAAATCATCCGCCAGCTAGAGGCTTTCGGATTCTGCGGCGATGGCGAGGGCGGACCGTTCGTCGCCGACGGCCAGATCGGGATCGAAGGCAGCCATCCCGTCACCACCGACGGGGGAACCATGTCCTTCAGCCACGCGGGCTCCAATCCGCAGATGATGCAGCGGGCCGTTCGAGCCGTCCAGCAGTTGCGCGGCCAGGCCGGTGACCTCCAGGTCCCCGGCGCGCATATCGCGTTGTGCAGCAACGGGGGAGCGGGAGCCCTATTCACCACGGTGCTGATCCTGGGAGACGAGCCGCTATGACTTTCGAGACCTCCGAACCGTTGCGGCCCCAGACCGGGCCGGTGCCCCACGCCAGCAGCGAGCTCAGCCTTCCCTTCTGGCAGGGATGCGGAGCCCGGGAATTGCGCTACCAATGCTGCGAGTCGTGTGGCCTGCCGAACTTTCCGCCGACTGAGCACTGCCGCCAATGCCTTTCGGCCGAATTGCGGTGGGAGCGCAGCGGCGGGCTCGGCGAGATATACAGCTGGACCGTGGTGCATCGCCCGGTCACGGCGGAGTTCGAACCGCCCTATGCGCCGGCGATCGTCACGCTGGACGAGGGCTATCAGATGCTGACCAACGTCGTCGGCGTGGCCCCGGGCGACCTGGCCATCGGCATGCGCGTGCGGGTGCAGTTCCATGCCGTCGGCACCGACGTGACCCTCCCGTATTTCACCGGGCTGGGGTAGACGGGGATGAGTCCCGCACGAACCAGCAACGGCCTGCCGGTAACCGCCTACCTGGTCCTGGGCGTGCTGGCGGCCAATGACGAACAACTCACCGCCGGCGAAATCAAGATGCGTGCCGAACTGTCGGTGGGCCACTTCTATTGGTCGCCGTCGGTGAGCCACGTGCGGCGCGAACTGAACCGGTTGTTGGCGCGCGGGATGGTCAGCGAGATCGGCGCCCAATCCGGCAAGCGCGCGATCACCCTGTACGAGACGACCGACTCCGGGCTCGATTCGCTGCGCCGGTGGGTCCAGCACTTTCCGGGTCAGGACCGGGTCGTCATCAAGCACCCCGTCATTCTCAAGACCTGGCTTGCGCGCGGCGACGATCCCGAACACGTGATCGACACGCTGGACCGCCACCTCGAGGCCACCCGGGGCCGGCTGGACGAGGCGCTGTGGTCGCGGCAGCGCGCCCGCGACCTCGGCATAGCCGATGACCCGGACCAGCGTTCTTCGTTCGCCGTCCTCGACTACGCGATCCGCGGTTTGTATGCGGAGATCTCCAACATCGCGCAGCTGCGCGACGAGATCGCCGGCGGCACAAGCCGGGATCCCGTCAAACGGGTGCGACGGACGAAGGGGCAGATCCGCCGTCGGGTACCCAGGGAGCCGAGTTAGTCGCGGTGTGTCGGTAAGCGGTGCCGCGCGCTTCGCGCTCCCAAAGCATTTCGCCCTCGCCGGCGGCCGCCCCTTCGGCGATCAGGTGGCGCTTGAGCACCTTGTGGGTGGCGGTGCTGGGCAGGTCGGCGGCGATGCGGACGTATCGCGGCCAGGCCTTCGCAGACAGGTCGGGTTGCGCGCGCAGGAACGCTTCGAATGAATCGGGGACGAGCTTGGCGCCGTCGTTGAGGACGACGGCGGCCATCACCTGGTCGCCGACCCGCTCATCCGGGACGGCGTACACCGCGGCGCGGTTGATGGCCCTGTGCCGCAACAGGATCCGCTCGATGGGTGCCGCGGCCAGGTTCTCACCGTCGACCCGCATCCAGTCGGCGGTGCGGCCGGCCAGATAGATCCAGCCCTCGGCGTCGCGATAGGCGAGGTCACCGGACCAGTACATGCCGTGGCGCATGCGTTCGGCGTTGGCCTCGGGGTCGTTGTAGTAGCCGGTGAAGAAACCCGACCCTGCCGTGTTGACCAACTCACCCACCGCCTCGTCGGCGTTGGCCAGCGCTCCGTTGGCATCGAAGCGTGCGACGGCGCATTCGGTGACGGTCTCGCTGTTGTACACCGCGACCCCGTCGACCCCCCGGCCGATCGACCCCTTGGGCGTGCCGGGTTCGCGGATCACGATGACCGCGTTCTCCGTCGAGCCGAAGCCGTCCTCGACCTGAACGCCGAATCGGCGAGCGAACTCCTCAATGTCCTTGTCGTTGGCCTCGTTACCGAACGCCACCCGCAGCGGGTTGTCGGCGTCGTCGTCGCGCTCGGTGGTGGCGAGGATGTAGGCGAGGGGCTTGCCGACGTAGTTCATGTACGTGGCCCCGTAACGGCGGATGTCATCGAGGAAGTTGCTCGCCGAGAACTTCGCCGGCACGATCGCGGCGCCCGAGGCGACCGCGGGCGCCCATCCGGCGACGACCGCGTTGGAGTGAAACAGCGGCATCGACACATAACAGGTGTCCTGCTCGGTCAGGCCGAAACGCCCGACCAGGCTGAGGCCGGCGATGGTGGCCATGAGGTGGGATACCTGGACGGCCTTGGGATTTCCACTGGTTCCCGACGTGAAGATCATCATGAACGCGTCCGTGACGGTGACCTGGCGATGGGGGACCAGTTCGCCGGCGCCGCTGATGAATTCGGCCCATTGCGGCGTCGATGTGTCCAGGATTCGCGTGCCCTCGAGGTCCAGGCCGTCCAGCAGCGGCCGATGCTCGTCGTCGGTCACGACGAACTGGCAGTCCGCCCGCCGGACGTCGGCGGCCAGTGCCTCGCCGCGGCGCGTGGTGTTCAGGCCGCAGAGCACGTAGCCGCCGAGCCCGGCCGCCGCCATCTGGGCCAGCATCTCGGGCGTGTTTCCCAGCAGGGCGCCGATGTGCATCGGTCGTCGCGGATCGGCGGCGGCGATCAGGGCCGCGGCCCGCGCCGTCGCCTCGGTGAGGTATTGACCCCAACTCCATTGCCGATTGCCGTGTTTGACGGCGACGGCGGGGTCGGACAGGCGCTTACGCAGCAGCGCCTGGATCGTGTCGTCGGCCATCGGATCGGTCCACCTTCAGTTACGAGACGAGACGGCCCGTCTTATCGTAGCGGCGGTCCACGGTCGCCCGGTCCTCAGCCGCCCACCATCATCAGGCCGCCGTCGACGGCCAGCAGTTGCCCCGTGATGAAGCCCGAGCCCGGGCCGGCCAGAAACACCAGCATCGGCCCGACGTCTCGCGCGGCGTCTCCCAGCGTCCCGCCGAGCGGAATCATCATCTGCATCTGCTGGTCGATGAGGGCCCCTGCCTCCGGACCGAGGAACTCGCGCAAACGGTCGGCCCCGGCCGTCTGCACCGCCGGTGCCAAAGCGTTGACGGTGACATTGTCGGCGGCCCACGCTTTGGCGGCCGATCGTGTCCAGGCCTGCACCGCGCCCTTGGTCGCGGCGTAGACGGCCGAGATGGGGCTGCCCATAACGGCTTCGGAAGACCCGAAATTGATGATCCTGCCGCCCTTGGGATTTTGGTCTTTCATCACCGCGTAGGCCGCCTGGTTGGTCAGGATGGTGGCCTTCACGTTGGTGTCCAACAGGAACGAAATCTCGTCGACGCCGATGTATCCGGGGATTCCGGCCTGCCATAGCCCCGCGGCGTTCACCAAGACGTCGAGCCCGCCAAGGCGCTCGACCGCTTGTTGCACCATCGCGGAAACGGCTTCGGCTTCGCGCACATCGCACTGCAGCCATGTGGCCGTGAGGTCATCCGGCGGCGGGGTCCGGTGGTAGGTGGCAGCGACCCCGGCCCCCGCCGCGCCGAGGGTTCGGACGGCGGCCGCGCCGATTCCGGTCGCTCCGCCGGTAACCAGGATCCGTCGGCCATGCAGCGCATTTTCCATGCCCGCGAGCGTAACGCCACGGCGAAATTCCGCTCGATTTTTCGCCGTGGCGTTACAACCGCGAAGGCGTGAGCCCGCGCTAGGCGCGCACGGCGATAGACGACAGCAGGTCGGCGAGCCGCTCCGGCTGGTCGAGCATGGAGAAGGTCCGCGCTCCCTCGATCACCTCCAGGCGGGCGTTCGGGATCGTCGCAGCCAGCCGTTCGCCGTCCCCGAGCTCGAAGAACACGTCGTCGGCCGACCAGGCGATGAGCGCGGGCTTGTCGAATTCGTGCAGCCGCGCAGCGACGCCGGTGGTGACCTCCGTGCGCATCGAGAGGGTGAACTGGCGCAGGTCCTCGGCGATGGCCGGATCTGAGAGCCCCGGGCGGACCCACTCTTCCGTGAGGTCGTCGATGTTGCGGTGGGCCAGGCCGTCGAACGCGCGCTTGCGAGCGGCCGGCACGCGCATGGCCTGGGCCACGGTCCGAAACATCGTCTTGGACTTGGCCGCCAGGATCACCGGCTTGAGGATGGGCGGCGGGAAGTGTTCGAACGCATCGCAACTGGTGAGGACCAGCGCACCGAGCCGCTCGGGATGGTGCACCGCGACGAGCTGCGTGACCACCCCGCCGGTGTCGTTGCCGACCAGTACCACGTCCTCGAGGTCGAGAGCGGCAAGCACCTCGGCGACGATGCCGGCGACGCCGTTGATGGTGCGGTCGGCGCCGGGTCGCAGCGCCTGCGGGTGCGCACCCAGCGGCCAGGTGGGGGCGATGCAGCGCAGACCGAGATCGGCGAGGCGTACGCCGACCTGGCGCCACAGTTGCCCGCCCATCATGTATCCGTGCACGAACACGACGGGCCTGCCGTCCTCGGGTCCGGTTGCTTCGTAATGGATAGTTCCGGCATTAATGTCGATCGTCGACATAGCTAGCTCCCACCTTCGAGATACACTTACAAACAGGCTGTCTGTTCGTAAGTTACCAACAGGTTGTATGGAAATCAAGAGACGGACTCAGGAGGAGCGCTCCGCGGCGACCCGTGAGGCGCTGATCTCGGCCGCGCGCAAACTGTGGGGCCTACGCGGGTACGCGGAGGTGGGGACGCCGGAGGTCGCCACGGCCGCGGGCGTCACCCGCGGCGCGATGTACCACCAATTCGCCGACAAGGCAACGCTTTTCGCCGAGGTCGTCGAAGCCGTGGAGCAGGATGTCATGGCCCGGATGGCCACGCTGGTCGCCGAGTCGGGGGCGACGACCCCCGCCGATGCGATCCGGGCCGCCGTCGACGCCTGGCTCGATGTGTCCGGCGATCCGGAGGTGCGGCAGCTGATCCTGTTGGACGCGCCGAGCGTCCTTGGCTGGGCCGCCTTCCGCGACGTCGCCCAGCGCTACAGCCTGGGAATGACCGAACAGCTGCTCATCGAGGCCATCAAGGCGGGTCAGCTGGCCGATCAACCGGTGCGGGCGCTGGGCCATGTGCTGATCGGTGCGCTCGACGAGGCGGCCATGGCCGTCGCCACCGCCGATGATCCGAAACGTGCCCGCCGGGAGATCGGGGAGGTGCTGCACCGGCTGATCGGCGCGATGCTGGACGAGCGTTGATGGTCAGACATGTTGTGGCCGAGCGTCGAGTTGGTGGGCCGAAATCGCGCTTGGGTTCAAACAAGTCGACGCTCGAGGCGCGAAGCGTCGTCTCAGCGGTGGCTCTGGGTGAAGAACTCCCAGATGGTGGCGGTGGCGTTGAGCGCCGTCGACGGTTCGGGAATCCCCGCGAGTTCCGCGAGCGGGCTGGGCTGGCCGCCGGGCCATTGGTGACCGGCGCCGGCCACCGAGATCAACTCCACGGTGCGCCCGTCGGGGCATCCGGCCGTCTGGGTGGTCACGCTGCCGGCGGTGGTTGAGGTCGGGGGGCCGCACGCGTCGATGGACCGCCAGGTGGCGTTGACCGACTCTACCGAGGGGCCGTCGACGCGTGGATTTCCGTTGATGGCGAAGGCTTTTCCGGGGCCGCCGTTGTAAGGGACTCGGTCGTCGGCGGTGCCGTGAATTTGTAGCACCGATGTCGGTCGCGCTTGGGAGCAATCGGTCAGCAGGGTGCCGGCCACGGGGGCGATGGCGGCGAAGGTGTCGGTCTGGCAGCCCAGTCGAAGTGCCATCATGGCCCCGTTCGACATCCCCGTGGCATAGACGCGTGCGCGATCAACGGGGATCTCCTGCTCGACGGCCCCCACCATCGCGGTGAGGAAACCGACGTCGTCGGCGTTGATGCGCTGTGGTTCACCGCAGCACGTTCCGGCATTCCAGGCGCGGTTGAGGCCGTCGGGGTAGGCGACCAGGAAATGCCCGGCGTCCGCCTCGGCGTCCCAGTTGTAGGACCGCTCGGCCTGCGCGCCGTTGCCAAAGCCGCCGTGCAACATCACCACCAACGGTGCCGCGTCGGGCAAGCCCTGCGGTCGGTACAGGTGAAAGGTCCGGCTGACCCCGCCAGAGTCGATGGATTGGGTGGACCGTCCGACCGGAATCGGTTGGGAGCCTGGCGTTCCCAACGCGTGCCCGCCGCCGACGCAGCCGCCGAGCACGACAACCAAGGTCGAGGCGAGACAGACACCGAACGCCCGAGCGCATAGCGATCGCATGCACTGATCGTGGCAGCCGGAGCTGAATTTGACAAGCAGCTTGTCAAAGTGCCCTCGGGTGGCAGACTCATGCCATGCGACGTGTCGTGGATGCCGAGTGGAAGCCCACCGTCCCAGCGCTGGTGAGCTTGGTGGCCGCCTCGGGGGCGCCGCACTTGAGAGCGGCGTTCGCCGCCGCCGGACTCGACGGGATCCGGCCGGCGCAAGCGGTTGCGCTGGTGCCGCTGGCGGCCGGCGGCCTGCACGCATCGGATCTGGCCGACCGGCTGAACGTGAGTCGCCAGGCAGTGGCCCAGGCGATCGCCGGCCTGGAGCGGCACGGCTATGTCACCCGAGTGACCGATCCCGTCGACGCCCGGGCCCGAATCATCGAGCTGACGCCGCGCGGTCGCCAAACGCTGCGCGTGATGCGTTCCAACGCAATCGCTTCGGAGAAGCGGTGGGAGGAGGTTCTGGGACCCAAGCGACTGGGCGAATTGCGGGAAACCTTGCAGATGTTGCTCTCCAGCGAGACCGACGCGGCGCGCGATTGACGCCGCCGAGAACTCCCTGCTGCTCTCGTTCCGTGGGGTTGCCAACTGTTGTGGTGCGAGTGGTCGGTAGTTGTCGGTGGTGTGCTGCACCACTGAACTTTCCCGGCTGCATCGCCGGGTCAACGATGTCCGCACCCATCATTTGCATGTGCTGACAACACGATTGGCTAAAACTCACGGCCGGATCGTGGTTGAAAGGTTTGGACGCGTCCGGGCTGCTGCAACAGAAAGGACTGCCTGGCGCTCGCGCCCGGCGGCGTGGGCTGTCTGATGCGGCGCTGGGCACTGCCTGACGTCACCTGTCTTACAAGACAGCTTGGTACGGCTCACATTTGGTGGTTGCGGACCGGTGGTTCCCGTCATCGAAAACCTGCCATGCCTGTGGGCATGTGCAGGACATCGGCTGGGCCGAACACTGGCAATGCGATTCGTGTTCGGCACCAGTCCATCAGCGGGATGACAACGCCGCAATGAACCTCGCGCGGTGGGAGCAACCAGCCACCGCCGTCGGCCCAGTTGGGGCCGCCGTCAAGCGTGGAGCCGACCGTAAGACCGGGCCACGCCCGGCAGGTGGCCGTGAAGCGCGGAAGGGAACCGGCCACCTGGCTGGGGAACAACCCGAGATGGGGTGCGAGTCGCGTGACCACTAAAGATCACTCGCAACGGCGTAGGTTCGACCCAAGACAACGACAGGAGTCCGCTGTGCCCATCTTCATGGTCGAGCGCAACTTTGCCGAGGAAATGGAACCGAACTTCGAGGTCGCCGACGGCATCAACCGGATCAACGACCACGAGGGCGTTCGCTGGATGTACTCGTTTCTGTCGGCGGACAAGCGGAAGACCTACTGCCTGTACGAGGCGCCGTCGCCCGAGGCCATCAGGACCGCGGCGGCCAGGGCCGGCCTCCCCGCCGACGTCATCGTCGAGGTGCGTGATCGCGTCATGCCCGACGGAGGGCTGTCCGATATCTGAGGCCTCACCCGAGCAGCTCGTGATCGGCGGCGTACATCGCCGCCTGGGTGCGGTTCGCGGCGCCCGTTTTGATCAAGATGTTGCGCACGTGGTTGGCCGCCGTGTTGGTGCTGATGTAGAGGCGTTCGCCGATCGCCCGATTGCTCAACCCCTCGGCCAGCAGCCGCAGCACTTCGACCTCCCGGTCCGTCAAGCCGTCCGGGCCAGTCATCAGCAATGAATCCACCAGGTCGGCGACGCGGTTCTGGCCGATCGATGTGGCGATGGCGCGCGCCTCGTCGGCCAGGCGCCGGGCGTCCTCGGTGCGCCCGCGCGACGCCGCGAAAAGCGCATGCCGGGCCAGCGTTTCGCTGACATGGACCACCGATCCCATCCGGCGATCCATTTCGAGCGCCGCGCCGAAATGCCGCTCGGCCGCGGCGGTGTCCCCGTCGAGTGCCGCGATCCGGGCGAGGTATCGGTCGGCGCTGCCGAACAGGGCGACGAACTGGCCGGCGACCAGGTTTTTGCCGGCATAGCGCGATATGTATGGCCGCAGCGAATGCAGCGCTTCGCGGTTGCCCAGCTCCAACGCCGCCTCGACCATGAACACCAGCTCCATCGGCCACTGCGCCTCGTTGGTGCGATCGCCCAGTTTGCGGTTGAGCAGATGATTGAGGGCGCGGGTCATGCCCGCTTCGCAGTCGAGCTCGGTGTACAGCGCCAGCAGGCCGGGCACCCAGCGTCCGGCGAATGTCTCGCTGCCGTCGATGAACCCGGCGAATCTCTTCAGGTCTGAGGTCTCGCGCCGGATCATGAACATCTGGACCCCGTTCGAGCCCTCGGTGTCCTCCGCGTCGAACAAATCACCTGTGCGCAAGGCGATGTCGGCCCACCGTTCGGCGCCGG
Source organism: Mycobacterium sp. (assembly GCF_025965855.1). GTDB lineage: Bacteria > Actinomycetota > Actinomycetes > Mycobacteriales > Mycobacteriaceae > Mycobacterium. The sequence goes on from NZ_JAOPWB010000137.1 coordinate 58,112, forward strand.
CGAAGTCGCCGCGCAGATATGCCAGCGCCTGCTCGACGCACGCCCCGACGAAGCCGAAGACCGGTTGTCCGCAGGCCTGGCCCGCCCGCCGCATGTCCACGGTGGACGCGGCCAGGTCCTCGGGCCGGCCGGCCAGATAGCTGACCATGGCGCGAAAGTGCGAGGACGCCCCCAGCGCCTCGTAGTCACGGCGCGCCAGCGCCATGCGGGACACCTCGGCCGATCGCTCCGCCTGGATTTCGCACAGCTCCGGGGTGAGCCCGTGCCACAGGCTCGCCTTGAGGGTGTGCATCAGGACCGCGGGATCGTCCGCGGCCCGTGCGCGGTCGATGGCGTTGTTGCCGACCTCGCGCGCCCGCGCCGCCTCGCCGGCGAAGGCCAGCGCGCGCCCGAAACTGCCGAGTGCCTGCACGTAGCGGGGGTCGTCGGTATCCAACCCGCAGGATTCCAGTGCCGACGCCAGCAGGTCGGCGGCCTTCGAATCGGACTGCCCGCGACGCCAATTCGCTTCCTCGTAGCCGACGGCCGCCCCGAGGCGGATCAGCGGGTCGTCCATCACGCTGATGCGTTCGTAGATCGCCCGCGACCGGGCGAAATCGCCGGCGCGCACGTGATTTGCGGCCGCGTCGAGGTCCAGCCGCGCCCGATCGGTGCGGCTCATCTCGGGCAGCGACGCCGCCCGCTCGAACCACCTCGCCGCGTCCTCGTAGGCCAGGCTCTGTTCGGCCATCCGGGCCGCCTGGTGCGCATACCGCAACGCCTGCTCGTGGTAGCCCAGCACGTGCGCCCGCAGGTAGTGGTTCGCCAGGCGGGGAACAACCGATGGGTCCGCCCGGCCTTCCAGCGCTTCGGCGGCCCGCGCGTGCATGATCCGCAGTCGCGACGCCGCCATTCCGCCGGCCACGGACTCCCGGGTGAGCGCGTGCACGAACGAGAACTCGCCGTCGGAGTCGCGAACCGGCCGGATCAACCCGACGCCTTCGGCCGAATCGACCGCCGCCAGCGTCGCGGCAAGATCGGTATCGCTGGCGGCGATGAGCGCGGGCAGATCGAACGTTTCGCCCAGCACCGCCGCCTGTTCGATGACGCCCCGGACGCCGGCACCCAGTCCGCTGAGGCGGCGGGCAATGGCGTCGCCGATCGATGCCGGGACGGTCTGCTGCACACCAAGCGTGGCCAGCCCGCCGCGGAACTCCAGGTCGTTGACCAGTTCGGTCAGGAAAAACGGGTTGCCGCCGGTCTTGTCGCGCAGCAAGGCGGCGGCAGTGCGCGCCGACGCTGGAGCCAGCTGCTGGGTTCGCCTCACGAACTCGGCGATCGCCTCGGTGTCCAGCCCAGCGAGATCCAGACGCCGGACCCCGTCGAAGCGGTGCAGTTCGGCCAGCCGGGTGGTGAGCTCGTCGGAGCGGTCCGGTTCGGTCGTGCGGAACGTGGCGACCACCAGCATGCGGACGTCGGCGCAACCGATCAGCACGCGTTCGAGCATCACGAGGGTGGGCAGCTGCGCCCAATGCAGGTCGTCGAGGATCAACGCGATCGGACGATCGACCGCCAGGCGCCCCAGGAAACCGGTCAAGGCGTCGAAAAGCGCCTGCCTGGGCGGCCCGACGTCTTCTGCGGGGCCGATATCGGGCAAATGGCGGGCCACCTGGGTTGACAGCCGCCGCAGTTGCGGCGCCGCGTCGGCCAGGGCGTCCGCCATCGAACCCGGTGGAGTGGCGCTCAGCAGCCGATCCAGCGCTTCGGCGAACGGCGCGTACGGCACGTCCGCGTCGGCCGTCGAGCTCCCGACGAGCACGCCGACGCCATGGTCGGCCAGCGATCCGGCCACCTCGGCGGCCAGGCGCGTCTTGCCCGCCCCGGGTTCACCGCCGATGAACACCGCCTGGCGGCTGCCGCCCTCGACCCGCTCCCAGGCCTGCTCGAACGCCGCAAGCTCCGCGTCGCGACCGACGAGCGGGCCCCGGCGACGTGCGATCAGTTCCGCTGGAAGCGGCGGCGGCACCCATTGCGCCATGGAATCAAGGTAACCGTGCCGAATTGCCCGGTCGATAGTCAGATCTAACTATCGTTGGGTGCCTGGGAAATGCTTCGTTGTGGTCATGACGCACGGCCTTTGCATCTCGTAGCGTCACGGCATCAAGACCTGCGAAGCAACCAGAGGAGGTGCGGGCCATGAGCGTGACAACCGCAACCGATGAACTCCGCGGCCGGTTCGGAGCACAGCTGATCCTGCCCGACGACGCCGGATATGACGAGGCTCGGGCGCTGCACAACGCCATGATCGACAAGCGGCCCGCGGTGATCGTGCGCTGCGGATCCACCGGCGACATCGCCGGCGCCCTCCAGTTCGCGCGGGCGTCGAACCTCGCGGTCGCCGTCCGCGGGGGCGGACACAACGGACCCGGTTTCGGTTGCGTCGAGGGCGGCCTCGTCATCGACCTGTCGCCGATGAACCGCGTCGACGTGGACCCGGACGGGCGGATCGCCCGCGTCCAGGGCGGAGCCACGTGGGCGCAGGTGGACGGCGCGACCCACGCGCACGGCCTGGCGACGCCGGCCGGCATCATCTCGAGCACCGGCGTCGGTGGCCTCACCCTGGGCGGTGGCCACGGCTATCTGACCCGCAAGTATGGCCTGACCATCGACAACCTGCTGCAGGCTGAGGTCGTGCTGGCCGATGGCCGCGTGGTGACGGCGTCGGAATCCGAGCACCCCGACCTGTTCTGGGCGCTGCGCGGGGGCGGCGGAAACTTCGGCGTGGTCAGCTCGTTCACATTCCGCCTGCACCCGGTGCACACCGTGATTTGCGGACCCACGGCGTGGCCCGCATCGGCCACCGCCGACATCCTCAGCTGGTACCGGGATTTCCTGCCCGCCCAAGACGAGGATCTCTACGGCTTCTTCGCAAGCATGACCGTGCCGCCGGCGCCGCCGTTCCCCGAGGTGTTCCACCTGCAGAAGGCGTGCGCCGTGGTCTGGTGCTACACCGGCGATCCCGCCCGTGCCGACGAGGCGTTCGAGCCGGTCCGGCAGATGCAGCCGGCCTTCGAGGGCCTCGTCGCGGCCCCGTATCCCGCGCTGAACTCCACCTTCGACGCCCTGTATCCGAAAGGGCTGCAGTGGTATTGGCGCGGCGACTTCGTCCGGACGGTGCCCGACGCCGCCGTTGCAGCCCATGCCCGCTTCACCGAGGAGCTGCCGACGATGCACTCCACGATGCACCTCTACCCGATCGACGGCGCGGTCCACCGCGTCGGCCAGACCGAAAGCGCTTGGGCCTACCGGGATGTGAACTTCTCACAGGTCATCGCGGGCGTCGACCCCGACCCGGCGACCGCCGAGGTGTTGAAGCGCTGGACAAAGGAGTACTGGGAAGCCATCCACCCTTACTCGGCCGGGGGAGCTTACGTGAACTTCATGATGGACGAGGGCCAGGACCGGGTCCGCGCGACCTACGGCCCGAATTACCAGCGGCTCAGCGAGATCAAGGCGCAGTACGATCCGGGCAACGTGTTCCACATCAACCAGAACATTTTCCCGGCCGGATCCACCGACACCGCATGAGCGGTCCCGTGAGGCCCGCCTTCGCGCATAATCATCGTGTGATGGAAGACCCCCACCTCGACCGCCGTCTCGCGCTGCTCGAACAGCAGGTGCGCCTGCTCTCGGATCGGCTCGGGGTTCCGTGCCCGACTTTCGGTAGCGACGTGGGCTCCACCCCGGCAGGGCTACTCGAAGGCGGCGTGCCCGCCGAAGTCGTCGCCCTCGCCCGCGCGGGGAACGCGATCGCCGCGATCAAGCTGTACCGCGAGCTGACCGGCGCGGGCTTGCGCGAGGCGAAAGGGGTTGTCGATTCTCTATAAAGGGGCCGTCACGTCTACGCCCGGCGGAAAGCGCTGTTCATCCGCCGCTTGAAGGCGCGATCGAAACGTCGGTAGCCGCTGCGCAACGTGTGGCCCGGCCAACGGACTTCGGTGAGCTCGACGGGCAGCAGCGGGTCGAGCTGAAGGTGGCGGACCACGGCAATCGACAGCGCGAACTCATAGGTGAAGCGTTCGGTCGAATCGTCACGCGTGCCCGTGTTGAGCGCGGCCTCCATGGCGTCGATGAGCGCCCTGGCATCGTCGGCCCACTCATCGAGGGAAAAGAGTGATCGCACCCTGTCGGCCGTGATGTCCGTGGCGGCGCCGTGAAAGTGGGTGCACTGCTGGTCCAGTACCGCCCTGAAGGTCGGAAACCGTTGCGGATCAAGGTTATCCGGGCGGATCCAGACGCCCTCCCGAAGCTCGGCCAGATGCAGGGCCGTGGCCGCCTTTCGCAGCTCCAGGCGATCGGTCGCCGATCTGCGCTCCAGCGCCACGATCGCCAGTTCCCACGTTCCGTCCCATCGGTGGGCGGCCGCGTCGTCGATCCGGGACGCCTCGTCGACGCGCTGGCGGCGCTCCGACAGTCGACCCGCGAGTGTGTAGCTGCCGTCGTCGGCGGTCAATTCGCCGTTGGACACCATCCGCCACAGGCACGTGCGGGCCGCGCCGGGGCTGATGCCGAACAGCGAGCCCACCGCGACCAGTTCCGCCACCGTGAGACGCCCCAGGTCGGAGCCCAGCAGCGCCGAGGCCAGCACCGAGCGCGCGCTCAGCGGCCGGTTGTCGATCAGGTCGCTCGCTCGGGATCGAGGTAGGGCGGGCACGGATGGCAACGGTATCACCAAATCATTGACGCGTGACGTCCATAGTGTGATACTGACACGCATGCGCTCGCCGACGAAGTCGGTGCTCGCCGACGATGTCGAGATCGTCCGGCGCGTCCTCGCCCATATCGACGCCGGTACCACCGACGAGGGTGCGGCCTGGCGCGAGCGGGTCGAAAACTACCTGAGCCCAAGCCGATTCGCCGAGGAGCTCCGGTTGCTTCGCGCGATGCCGAGCGTGTTCGTGCCCTCGGCGACGATCCCGACCCCGGGCGACCACGTCGAGCGAATCGCCTTCGGCGTGCCGCTGTTCGCCGTCCGGGGGCGTGACCAACGGGCGCGGGTGTTCCGCAACGCATGCCGGCATCGCGGTTTCGCCCTGGTCGAGGAGGCCGGCTGCTCCCGCACCCTGGTGTGCCGCTACCACGGCTGGACCTATCGCCTGGACGGTTCGCTCTCGCATGTGCCCAACGCCGAGGCGTTTACCGGTCTGGACCCCTCGACCCGCGGTTTGGTCGAGGTCCCCAGCCACGAGGTGGATGGGCTCATCGTCATCGGCGCGCTGGACACTAATGCGGGCGCGCAAACCTGGATCGACGAGGCGTTGGCCTCGCTGACCGACGGGGCCCCCTGGCGGGACAAGTTGGTCCCGGCGCGACGGCTCGTGTACGCGGAGTCCACTGCTAAGGCGATGAATTGGAAGGTGCTGGTCGAACAGTTCCTCGAGGGTTACCACATTCGCTCGACGCACAAGGACACCTTCTTCCCGGTGCAATACGATGACCTCAATGTGGTCGAGACATTCGGTCCGAACAGTCGAATCACCTTCCCGTACCGCAACATTGAACGACTGCGCGACCGTCCGGAGACCAGCTGGACGACGGACGCGCGGGTGACATACGTGTACCAGCTGTTTCCCAACGTCATGGTGGCGACCTTCCCGGACCTGGTGCTCGTGATCGTGGTGGACCCGGTGGACATCGACCGCAGCACGCTCGTCGTCTACACGATGGTGCGGCCCGAGTTTGTCGACCAGGCCGACCGAGCGTCGGGCGGTGCACCGAGCAACCCGGCGGGGGCGGGTAGCTTCATCGCGCGCGGCGCGGTGGAGGACAACGAGATGTCGGTGGGTGTGCAACGTGGATTGCGCTCAGGGGCAAACGAATTCGTGGAATTTGGCCGGCACGAGAGCGCGATCGGGCATTTCCACGCCACCCTCGATGACCGGCTGGCTCGACTGGCGACCGTCGCCGCGCGTTGATCTCAGGAGTCGAACGGCGCCAGCCGCACGGCTAACGGCAACCCACACCGAACCAGGAGCCCGAAGCGTCCCCGCGGCACCGCGGCCGCCTCCGCGCGCATCATGGCGATCAGCTCCCTTTTGAAATCACCCCGCGGGTAACGCCGAAGCACCGCTTCGACGTTGTGGGGAGCGACGTCGCACATCCGCAGTCCGGCACCGTCGACCATCGCCCCCCATTGCAGGTAGCAGCCGATCGCGCCGTCGGTTTCGACCGTGACGCCCGGCGTTGTGTGGACGCAGATGCCGTCCGCGAGTAGATCCACGCGCTCATCGTTCAGCCCTGCCGCCGTCGCGCAGGAGAGCATCCGTTCGACGCTGCCGAGTGTGAAATCGCGGTTCGCCGTTGGCCTGACGATGCCGTAGTCGTGCAGGAGCGCGCCGCAGTAGAAGAGCTCGTCATCCATCTCGTGCCCGGCGACGCTCGCAAGCGCGCGCCCGAACAACCACGTCCGGTAGGAGTGGCCCTGAAGGGCCGGCGGCAATTCCGCACACGCCTCCTCGGCCTCGCGCGCGAACCGGGAATCGGGCACCGGAAAGGCCGTTACATCCACGCGCGCAGCCGCCGCCGGAAGCCGGCCCAGCGCGAGCTTGGCCCGGCCCACGGCGTTCTGCCACTGGCCCACCGCAATCGCAACGAAAAGTCGGCGTCGCTCGGCAACCGACAGCTGACCACCGGTACGACGGACCCAAGCAAGACCGCCAAGCCGCTGCGGATCGGGCGCGTCCACTGCTACGGCGTTTTGAGGAAGACGTCGTTGAGGGTGACCGTGCGGAGGTCTCGGTCGCGGATGATGTCGACGAGTTGTGGATACACGTGTGTGACCGGCAGGTGATTGAGATGGCCGATGACGATGGACTGCGGGGTGAAGTATTCGTCGGCCATCTTCACGATGTAGTCCTCGTGGATCAGCGTGGAATCCGACAACGACCCCGACCACAAGGTCGGAATGGAGTAGCCGAGGTCGGCGGCGACGGCATCAACGGCGGCGTTGCGCTTCGCGTAGGGCGGCCGCCAGTACGGTTTCGCCCCGATGCCATACGTCTTCTTCAAAAATTCGTCGTTGCGGCTGATCTGCTGGGCGATCTGGTCCTTGGGCAAGGTCGTCAGATCCGGGTGTGACCACGTGTGGTTGCCCAGTTGGATCTGCCCGGAGTCGACCAGCGGCCGGAGCAAGTCCAGGTTTTCGGTCCAGGATTTGTAGATTCCGTTGACGAAAAAGGTCAGCCGGATACCGGTGTCCTGGGCGAACTGCGTGTAGGCGCGGACCACTTCGCTGTTGACGCCGTCGTCGACGGTCAGCGCCAGCAGATCGCCCTCTCCCGGGATCTTGGTCAGCGCGCCGCCACCCGGTAGCGGTACGCGGGCGCTCAGCGGCGGGGGCGGCAGCAGGGCGGACGGCGCCGTCGGGCCGGAGGTTGCCACGTTCGCTGGAGACGTCTCGGCGAATGTACGGGGCTGCGGGTCGACCACCAGGCGAGCCGCGCCCACGCCGGCCACGGTCGCCGCGGCCAGCGCGCCCAGGAAACGGCGCCTGTTCAGCTCCGGCGTGGCGCCTCGACCCCCGAAAGCGGAGACGGCGAAACCGCCCCGACTCGTCGCGGGTCTTTTGCGGTGCGATGTCGGCACACGCGACCCGGTACCCCGGATACCTGCATTGCCAAACTCCGCCGCCACAGCAGCGAACCGTACCATTGCCCGTTTCAATATGTCGGGTTCGTTACAGGAGGTTCAGCTGTGAATTCAGCCTCGAAAAGGTAACGGTCTCGCATAGCTGGCGTCAATGAGGCGCGCCGCCGCCGCGCTGCGGCAATGCGACTGGCTCGGTCTCGGGGGTCCCCAGCGTCGCGGCCAGCCACGGCAACGATGCGGCGAACGCCTGCGCGGCGAACGGCCAGTCGTGCTGGCCCGGCTGGGTGACCACCGCGCAGGTCATCCCGTTGGCGGTGGCGACGTCGCATAGCGCGTTGGCCGCGGCGTCCTGACCTTCCGGGTTGGCGGCGGGGTCGTCGCCGGGAGCGGCGAGGGCGGGATTGGCTGCCTCGGCGACGGTGCGCGAACCGGGCGACGCGGGGACATCGAACCATCCCGATACCCCGGTGTAGTGACCGTGCCGAGCGATGACGGTGGCGGGGTCGAAGGCGGCCCAGGCGGCGCTGTTGCCGCCGAACAACCGGGCGATGGTTTGGTCCTTCGTGCCGACGCTGGGGCTGCGGTCGCCGGCGATGTCGACGAAGGCGCTGACCAGCTCCGGATGCATGACGGCCAAGTCGACGGCGCAGGTACCACCCATCGACCATCCCGCGACGCCCCAATTGGCACGGTCGGCGCTCACCCCGAAGTTCGAGACGACGAAGGGCACGACGTCCTTGGTCAGGTGGTCGGCGGCGTTGCCGCGGGTGCCGTTGACGCATTCGGTGTCGTTGTCGAACGTGCCGGTGGGGTCGACGAACACCAGCACCGGGGCGAAGCCGTGATGCCGGGTCGCGAAGTCGTCGATGGTGGTGAATGCGCCGCCGGGGCGCAGCCAGTCGGCGGGCGTGTTGAACGCCGAGCTGATCATCATTACCGCCGGCAGCCGGGGCGGCGGATTGCTGTTGAACCACGCCGGGGGCAGATACACCAGTTCCTGGCGGTGGGGGAAGTGCGACGCGTCGCCGCTGATCGTCACGGGCACTACGACGCCCTTGGCCGGCTTGGTCCCCTCGAGCTGCATCGCGGTGACCCTCAGCCGATCGACTTGATCAGGCAGGGGCCGCGATGTCAGCTGATCCCACGCGGCCAGCACCGTGGGGAAGTAGCCGACCCAACCGTTCAACGCCAGGGCCGCGCACAGCGCGCAGAGGGGGACCGAAAACACGGCCAGGGCGCGACGCCACCAGCGGGCGCCCGGCCATCCCAGCATCAGCACCGCGACCGCGAGCCCGCTCATCGCTATCCACAGCCAGAGCGACACGGGCGCCGGGTACCCGGCCACGCCGATCGAGGTGATGTACCAATACGACACCGCCGTGGCCAGTGCCGCGACGCCCAGTGCCACCGGAAGCGCCCAGCCCCGCCAACGCCGCCTGCGCCATCCGGTCGCGCCGACGACCACCAGCAGCGCGAGCGCCTGCACCGTCACCGGCAACCAGCCATGCAGCAAGGACAGCTGTTCGACGAATTGGGACAACGGCGGTGACCTTCGCTAAATCCGATCGCTTTGCGAATAGCCCACCGGCCGAGGCTTGGAGAACGCGGTAGGCCAGATCAACTATCCCACAGGATCCTCACGCATCGTGCTCGCGAAGGAGCGCAGTCGCAGGCCGTTGCCGACGACGAACGCGCTGGAGAGGGCCATCGCGGCGCCCGCCCGCCGGGATCAGACCGGGATGAGACCGGGATCAGACATAGCCCACGCCTATGTCAACGGAAACCTGAGTGGCGGTAACCAGCCTGGATTGGTCCGAGGCCAGCCACGCGACCGCATCGGCGATGTCTTCAGGCTGGGCGATGCCGTCGGGCAGCAGCGGTTTATGCATGCCCCGCAGGTGTGGGTAGGTGTCGGCGGCCGCATGAAGCGCGTCGCGCATCCGGCCGGCGCCCATCGGGGTGGCGACTGCTCCCGGGTTCAGGCTGTTGACGCGGATATTGTGCCGGCCGAGTTCGGCGGCGAACGCGCGCGCCATCCCGACGACGGCATGCTTGCTCGCCGTGTAATGGATCATGAACGACTGCATGTTGATACCGGCGGCCGATCCGATGAGGATGATCGAGCCGCCGCGACCGCCGTCGATGATGTGATGAGCGCCGGCCATCACGGTGTTCCAGGTGCCGATCACGTTCGTGTCGATGGTGTCGCGGAACGCCTGGGCAGTGATCTGGTCCCAGGGTGCGGGACTGCAGATCCCGGCGTTGGCGACGATGATATCGAGACGGCCCAGTTCGCGGACGGCCGCGTCGACCGCCGCTTTGAGCGCATCAAGGTCACGGATGTCGACCGCCGAAGTGATGACCTTTCTGCCGTTGGCGCTCACCAGTCGTGCCGTCTCGGCCAGGTCGTCGGGCGTCGGTGAATCGTAGGGAACGCTGGACGGCAACGGCCCGGCGATATCGACCGCGATGATGTCGGCGCCTTCGGCGCTGAGCCGCACCGCGTGCGCCCGTCCCTGTCCGCGGGCCGCGCCGGTGATCAATGCCACCTTGCCCGAGATCGACTCGCTCACCGAACCCCTTCCTGCTGTACGTCGTCATCCAAACAGTTGTTAATAGTTCAACTCGGCGAAGCGTAGCGTCGGCCTGGCTGCCGGACAGCAGGAAGGAGACCGTCATGGCTGTCAACGTTGTCGACGCGGGCCCCCGCCAGGTGAGCCGCTCGGTCGAAGTGGCCGCGCCGGCCGCCGAGCTGTACGCGATGGCCGCCGATCCGCGACGCCACCACGAATTGGACGGATCGGGCACCGTGGGCGACAACATCAGGGTCCCGTCGGAAATCGCTGTGGGCTCGAAGTTTTCGACGAAGATGAAGATGTACGGTGTGCCATACCGCATCACCAGCAGGGTGACCGCACTCAAACCGAACGAATTGATCGAATGGCGCCATCCCGTGGGACACCGCTGGCGGTGGGAATTCGAGTCGCTGTCACCGACCCGGACGCGGGTCACCGAGACGTTCGACTACCGCGAAGCCGGCGCCATCAAGAACGGGCTCAAGTACTACGAGCGGATGGGGTTCCGCAAAGCCAACGCGGAAGGCATCGAGGCGACGCTGGCCAAGCTGCGCGATCGCTACGCCGGGCAGTAGGTCATCAATCGGTCGCGGGATCCGCGGCGTCCCATGCGATCACACCGGACGCCCAATGGGTCAATTCGTCGACCTGGTCGTTGCGGTGCAGGTGGCGCGGCGGTGTTGCGTAGCTGGAGTAGGGGCGGCAGCGGATGACGACGCGGCTTTCTCGTTCCCGCATTGCTTCGACGGAAGGGCGTGCCTCGTCGGGGAGCGGGTGGCCCGACATTCGACCGGCGACTGCCATCATGACGTCCACCGCAAGATCGCGGTCGCGATCGATGGTCGCGTCGGCGTACACCTGCAGGTAGGAAAACGGCCACCGTTCGTCGAGGATGCACAGGCTGATCTTGCCGTCGCGTTCGACGATGCGGGCCTTGCCGCGGCCGGCCATGGTGGCTACCAGCAGTTCGTCGGTGTCGGTGGGGATGTAGTAGACGATCGACATGGCCGGGCCGTCGTTGCGACGGCGGTAACCGAACACACAGGTCCGATGCGTACGGACGAATTCGCGGCGCTCGGAAGGGAGCATGTCGCGGTCGGTAGGAGCCGTGTACGGCTCCGTGGCCAGGGGAAGGAGCATGGCGAGAGGTCCTTGCTATCGAGGGCTTGATTCGGGACGCAATTAATGGATACAGTGTGTCCGTTATTGGGGGTTGTGTCAAGGCGCTGCGCGCGCTCGGGTTCGGAGGTGCCTGCGTTGAGCGATGGAGTCCCGCCCGGCCGCTCCCGCGGGCGCCCGGCCCTGCCACTGGACCGCATCCTCGCCGCGGCGCTCGGACTCGTCGACGAGCGCGGGGCCGATGCGCTGTCGATGCGCTCCCTGGCGCAACGCCTGGGTTCGGGAACCGCCACGCTGTACCGTCACTTCGCCAACCGATCGGAATTGGTGGCCATGATGGTCGACCGCATGCTCGGTGAGGCCGGTCTCGACGCGGACGCGCTGACCGCGCTGCCGTGGGAACAGGCGTGTATATCGTTCGCGCAGCACATGTTTGACGCGCTGGGACGCCACGGCAATGTCGCATCGTTGTTGATCGGCCACGTGCCGATGGGACCCAACGCACTGGCCCAGCGCGAGCTGATTCTGTCGCTTCTGCTCGACAACGGATTCCCGCCGGTGGCCGCGGCCCACGCCTACGCAACGCTGTCCCGCTATGTGCTCGGCTTCGCGATCCAGCAGTCGGGATCGACCGCGGCCGAGCACGATGCCGAGCTAGCGGCCGCATTCCATGAGCTTGATCCGTCCCGTTATCCGGCGACCGTCGCGGTCGCCGACGACCTGCCCGTGCCATTGGAAGAGGAGTTCGCATACGGCTTGCGGCTCATCGTCGCCGGGCTCGATCGATTGGGTCACTGAACTCTCAAGGATCTTGTGCTGATCGGCGTCGCGCTGTGGACGCTCGGCGACTCGCGTGCGGCGCGAAAAGCGTTCCCCTGATCAGTTCCTTGGCCGCGTCCAGCGTGGCCACATAGGCCTCCGTTGTCAGGCTGGCCGCCCGGTCGGTTAGGCCACGGGCCAACGCATACATGGCGTTGACCGCGGCGCCCGGGTCGGTGCCGGGTGGCAATTCCTGCCGCGCTTGCGCGTCCTGAATGATGTCATTGATGATGTCGCGCAACGCGTTTAGGCCGGTGTGCCTTGCTCCACCGTTGCGCGGGTGGGCGGTGCTTTCGGCGCGCATGGCACGATCGAACGCGGCCAGATGCGGATACTCGCGCAGCAACCGATCCAGCTCGTCCAGCACCGCCCCGAGGCGATCGACGACGTCATCGGACTGCGCTGCGGCGGCCCGCAGCCGTGGCAATGCGATCTCGTCGATTTCCCCGACGGTCGCTGTGAGCAGCTCGGACTTGTTCGGAAAATAGTGATAGAGACTGCCGCTGGTCATCGTGGCGGCCTTGGCGATCTCTCGAATGGTCGCCTGCGAGTACCCCACCTCGGCCACGCAGCGCATGGCCGCGGTGATTATTCGGGCGCGGGTCCGCTCGCCGCTGGCGCCCGCGGGGCGACCCAACTGCGACCGCGCGGTGTTCAAGCGGCGCACCTCCGTAGAGAACCGAACATTAATCGATCGCTCGATTATATTCGACGGTAATGCCGTCTCGGGAATTGGTGGACAGGACGCACGGGTGAGGACATCGCGATGGCGCGGGCGCAGCTAGGTCGCCCGGCCGGCGCCAGCGGCGAGGAGACTCGCCAGCGGATCATCGTCGCCACCATGCGCTGCGTGGCCACAACGGGCTATTCCCGAGCGACCATCCGCGAGATTGCCCGCACGGCAGAGGTGACCAGCGCCAGCCTGTACAACTACTTTCCCAACAAGTCGGAGTTGATCAAGGCCGCCGTCGCGGCCAGGACCGAGGTCGCGTTGCCGCGGCTGCGCCAGGCCGCCGGCCGCCCCGGCGGCGTCATCGACCGAATCGAGGCGGTGCTCGACGAATCGGGCCAGTTGATGCGGGAATACCCCGACCTCGCGGCCTTCGAGTGGGCGATCCGGACCGAAGGCGCCATCGGCCCCGGGGCGGCCGGCGGCACCGGCTTTCAGGCGTTCCGCGAGATCATCGAGGGCATCGTCCAGGACGCCGACCGCGCGGATCGGCAGGGCGCGGTGGAAGCGATCTATTCGCTGATCTACGGCTTGACCGAGGTGGCGGCCACGCTGCCGCCGGAGGACTACCACGCGGCGCTAGGCTCCGCCAAGCAACTGATCAGGGGCACGCTGCTGAGCGCAAGCGGGCGCCGTGGACCTTCGCGCGCGTCTCGGGTGCGGTGAGGGCGCTCGAAGCCGTGTCCGCATCCTCAAGCCCGAGCCGCGCCGTTGATATGATCAAACGATTGATTATATAGTCGGTCCGGGATCACGATGAGGAAGTCGATGCTTTGACCGAGACCGTTGGCGTGACGTTCGACGTCGAGGCGCTGCGCCAGAAATACGCCGAAGAGCGGGCACGGCGACTACGCCCGGACGGAATCGCGCAGTACGTGCAGACGGCGGGTGCTTTCGCCCGATTCGCCGAAGACCCATGGGTAGACGGAAAGTTCACCCGCGAGCCACTCACCGACGAGGTTGACGTCGCGGTAATCGGTGCCGGTTTCGGCGGTCTGTTGACGGGGGCGCGGCTGCGTGAGCTCGGTGTCGAAAGCGTGCGGCTGATCGACAGGGCGGCCGACGTGGGCGGCACCTGGTACTGGAACCGGTATCCCGGGATCGCCTGTGACGTCGAATCCTATGTGTACATGCCGTTGCTGGAGGAGCTCGGCTACATCCCCGCGGACAAATACGCCAGGGGATCGGAGATTTTTGCGCACTGCCGCCGCATCGCCGCGCACTACGACCTCTACCGCGACGCGTGCCTGCGGACCGATGTGTATGAGATACGTTGGGATACAACGGCTTATCGCTGGATCATCCGGACGAACCACGGGGACGAGATGCGGGCGAAGTTCGTCTCCATGGCCAACGGATACCAGGCCAAGCCGAAGCTGCCCGGGATCGCCGGCCTCGGCAGTTTTCGCGGCCAGACCTTCCACACCAGCCGTTGGGACTATGGCTACACCGGTGAAAGGCTGGAGAACCTGGCCGAAAAGCGCGTCGGCATCATTGGCACCGGCGCGACGGCGATCCAGTGCGTGCCGCATCTCGCCGCGGCGGCGCAACATCTCTGCGTCTTCCAGCGCACGCCGTCATCCGTCGACGTCCGAGCAAATCGACCAACGGATTCGCAGTGGGCCAACGCATTACAACCGGGCTGGCAGCGCAACCGCATCCGCAACTTCCAGATGCTGACGGCCGGGGGGCAGTCCGATGAAGATCTGGTCGCCGACGCCTGGACGAGCATCACCCGCAAGCTCCCGGTCATGCGCCACGACGGCGCCGGCCCGGCCCCCAACATCGAACTGGCCGACTTCGCGAAGATGGAGGAGATTCGGGCGCGCGTCGACGAGATCGTGGTCGATCCCGCGACCGCCGAGGCGCTCAAACCGTGGTACGGCTACTTCTGCAAGCGGCCCTGTTTCCACGACGATTATCTGCAGACCTTCAACCGCGACAACGTCACGCTGGTCGACACCCGCGGTCGCGGGGTCCAGCAAATCACCGAGGCCGGCGTCGTCGTCGACGGAGCGACGTACGAGCTCGATTGTCTCATCTTCGCAACGGGTTTCGAGGTCGGAACCGACTACTGCCGGCGTACTGGGTTCGAGTTGATCGGCCGCGACGGCGTGACGCTGACCGATCGGTGGCGCGACGGCGTGCGCACGTTCCAGGGCTTGTGCGCCGATGGCTTTCCGAATTGCTTCATCGAAAGCATCGCCCAGGCTGGGCTGACGGTGAACTTCCCATACCTGCTGGACGTGCAGGCAAGCCACGCCGCCTGGATCATCGCGTGGGCGCTTGAACGCGGCGTCACCGAAATCGAGGCGTCATCCAGCGCCGAATCCGGATGGGTCGACCTGGTCGTGGCCCGCTCTGCCGCGACCGCCGAGCGGGCAAGGACCTGCACCCCGGGCTACTACAACCGGGAGGGGAAGGCGGACGCCAAGACTCGGCAGGGCAGCTTCTTCATCGGTGCACCGACCGAGTACGCCGACATGCTGGAGGCATGGCGGGCGAAAGGGGACCTGGGCGGGTATGAGATCCGCGGCGGAAAGGCCGGGCCGTGACGAGCCGACGCGCCCGTGGGCGCTATGCGGTCGGCCGGCTTCGAGCGGCGACGCGCCGCCGGCGCCCACCGAAGGTGGCGATAATCGGGGCCGGCTTCGGGGGCATCGGCGCGGCGGTGGCGCTACGCCGCGCCGGCATCGATGATCTGGTGATCATCGAGGGTGACGACGGGGTCGGGGGCACCTGGCGGCGCAACACCTATCCCGGCGCCGCGTGCGACATCCAGAGCCACCTGTACTCCTTTTCCTTCGCGCCCAACAAGTCGTGGAGCCGCACCTACGCTCGCCAGCCCGAGATTCTGGCCTACCTCGAGACCGTGGCCGACGACTTCGACCTGCGCCGCCATCTGATGCTCGGCACCAAAGTGCGTTCGGTCCGTTGGAATTCCGACACGTGGAGCTGGGATTGCCAGTTGGACCGTGCCGGGCAAGCCGCGACGCTGACCGCCGATGTCGTCGTCTGCGCCGTCGGTTTGTTCGGATCGCCGAAGCTCCCGAAAATCGCGGGCCTGACCGACTTCGACGGCACGCTCATGCACACCGCCCGGTGGGATCACGGCATCGAGCTGGCTGGCACGAAGGTGGCGGTGATCGGCACCGGCGCCAGCGGGGTGCAGGTTGTTCCCGAGCTCGCGAAAACCGCGGAACGCGTGACGGTGTTCCAGCGGACTCCGCCATGGATGGTGCCCAAGGACGACCGGCCTTACAGCGCGGCGGAATTGGCGCGCTTTCGGCGCGATCCCTCGGCCGTGCGCCGCACCCGCTGGCAGATCTGGAAATTCCAGCACGACAACACGGCCACTTTTGCCGACGAC
>NZ_JAOPWB010000201.1 GCF_025965855.1 Mycobacterium sp.
GAACTTCTCCGAGAATCGCACCAATGCATCGGTCGCGTCGGAGCGCGCGGCACCGTGCCCGGCCAACAGCACCGGCCGCACGGCCTTACGCAGGATGTCGACGGCGCGCGCCACCTGGCGGACGGCCGGCGCGTCAGCGCGAACGACGTTGCGGGGCAACGGACCCAGGTCGTAGTCGGCTTCGTCGGCGTCGATGTGCTCGGGCACGGCCAGGTACACCGCTGCCGGGCGTTCGGTCTCGGCGAGCTTGAACGCTTTGCGGACCATCTCCGGTATCGCCTCCGCGGTCGGGATACCGGCGGCCCACCGGGTGATCGGCGCGAACATCGACACCAGGTCGACGTACTGGTGCGACTCCTTGTACTCCCGGTCCTGGCCCACCTGCGCGGAGATCGCCACCACCGGGGTGCTGTTGGTGGTGGCATCGGCGACGCCGAGTTGCATGTTGATGGCGCCCGGGCCCAGGGTCGCCGACACCACCGCCGCCCGGCCGGTGACGCGCCCATACATCTCCGCCATGAACGACGCCGCCTGCTCGTGCCGGGTGAGCACGTACCGGATGCTCGAGGATGCCAGCGCCTGCACGAAGCGGATGTTCTCCTCGCCGGGCACCCCGAAGACGACGGCAACGCCCTCGTTTTCCAGGCACTTGACCATTAGCTGAGCCGCTGTACTCATCCGGCACCTCCCTCGAGGAACGATAGTGGCAGGCTAGATGTTGAACCTTTCACAACCATCGCAAGCGAAGGACGTCAGCATGGCGATCGCCACCATCAACCCGACCACCGGCGAGACAGTCAAGACCTTCACCCCGGCAACCGACGCGGAGGTCGACGCAGCCATCGCGCGCGCCCACGAGCGATTCCTCGACTACCGCCACTCCACCACCTTCGCTCAGCGCGCCGAATGGGCGAACGCGACGGCCGACCTGCTGGAAAAGGAGGCCGACGACGTCGCGGCGATGATGACCCTCGAGATGGGCAAGACGCTGGCCTCGGCCAAGGCCGAAGCGCTCAAGTGCGCCAAGGGTTTTCGCTATTACGCCGAGAACGCCGAGAAGCTGCTGGCCGACGAGCCGGCCGACGCGGGGAAGGTTGGCGCGAAGAAGGCGTACACGCGTTACCAACCGATCGGCGTGGTGCTGGCCGTCATGCCGTGGAACTTCCCGCTGTGGCAGGCCGTCCGGTTCGCCGCGCCGGCGCTGATGGCCGGCAACGTCGGCATCCTCAAGCACGCGTCCAACGTACCGCAGTGCGCGCTGTACCTCGCCGACGTCATCGCCCGCGGCGGCTTCCCGGACGGCTGCTTCCAGACGCTGCTGGTTCCCTCCAGCGCCGTCGAGACCATCCTGCGCGATCCCAGGGTCGCCGCGGCGACCCTGACCGGCAGCGAGCCGGCCGGCCAGTCGGTGGGCGCCATCGCCGGTGACGAGATCAAGCCCACGGTGCTGGAGCTCGGCGGCAGCGACCCGTTCATCGTGATGCCGTCCGCGGACCTGGACGAGGCGGTCAAGACCGCGGTCACCGCCCGGGTGCAGAACAACGGCCAATCCTGCATCGCCGCAAAGCGGTTCATCGCCCACGCCGACATCTACGACGCGTTCGTCGACAAGTTCGTCGAGCGGGTGAAAGCGTTGCGGGTGGGCGACCCTACCGACCCGGATACCGACGTCGGTCCCCTGGCCACCGAGTCGGGCCGCGACGAGGTCGCCAAGCAGGTCGAGGACGCGGCCGCGGCCGGCGCGGTGATCCGCTGCGGCGGCGAACGCCTCGACCGGCCGGGGTGGTTCTACCCGCCGACGGTCGTCACCGACATCACCGAGGACATGGCGCTCTACACCGAGGAGGTGTTCGGCCCGGTCGCCTCGATATACCGTGCCGAGAACGTCGACGAGGCCATCGAGATCGCCAACGCCACTACCTTCGGGCTGGGATCCAACGCCTGGACGGACGACGAGGCCGAGCAGCAGCGCTTCATCGACGACATCGAGGCCGGACAGGTCTTCATCAACGGGATGACGGTGTCCTACCCCGAGCTTCCGTTCGGCGGGGTCAAGCGGTCGGGTTACGGTCGCGAGCTCGCGGGCCTCGGGATCCGCGAGTTCTGCAACGCCAAGACCGTCTGGGTGGGACCAGCCGAGTCCGGCGATTCCGGCGGCGGCAAGAAGAAGGTCGAGTAGCCGCGCCGTTAGGCGGACGCGGACGCCAGCGCCCTCTCGTCCTCGTCGGCGAAGGTGTCCTCCAGCTGCACCGGTGAGTAGTCGAGGTCGATTTCGCCGAGCGGGCGCCCGCGTGCGCTGCTGATGGTGCCGAGCCGGCGCATCCCCTTGTCGGCGGCATACTGCATGAACTCGTCCACCGAAAGGCCGAAGGGCATCGGGTCGTACAGGGCGAAGCCCTCTTCGATGAGGCGCAGCCCGAGCGGCATCAGCTCGTTCATGCGGTTCTCGAAGACCTCCCAATTCGCGTCGTCGGCGGCGACATGGCGCCGGCAGGTGAAGGTGCCCCACGCCATGTGGCGTCGCTCGTCGTCGCCGATCCGCCGGACCAACTCCTGCATGCCGGGAAGGATTCCGCGTTCCACGCAGATCTTGTGCCAGCCGAAGTAGCCGGTCAGCGCCAACATGCCTTCGACCATGTGGTTGTAGGTGACGGACGCCCGGACCTGGGCGGCCGGTGAAGGATCGGTAGACAACGCGTTGAGGCAGGCCGGCAACTCCTCGTAGAAAATCGTTCGGTACGTGGGGATGTCGTCCAGGTAGGCGTGCAGGTCGTCGGTGACGCCGACCGCGTCGAGCCACATGCGGAACACCTGCACGTGCTTGGCTTCCTCGAACGCGAACTGCGTCAGATACATCTCGTCGCCGAGCCGGCCCTCGGCCCGCATCGCCGCCATGAACGGCTGAATGTCCTCGGTCACCGCTTCCTCCCCGGCGATGAACTCGGCGCACAGCCGGGTGGCGTAATGGCGTTCGTCGTCGGACAGCGCCTCCCAGTCCGCGCGGTCGCGGGAGAAGTCGATGTCGGCCGGATTCCAGAACTTCGCGTTGCCGCCGGCGAACAGCTTGAGCGGCAGGCTGTCCCAGTTGAGTCCGCCCGCAACCATCGAGCCCGAATGTGTACGTGTCATGTGACCTCCTCAGATCGCATCGAGGCTGAATTCAGCGACGCATGGGGTTCCGCGGAGAACGCCGCCGCCAGGACCGCGACGAGCCTGCGCACGGCCAGCGCCGGCTGCTCCGGCGTGGGCTCGTCGAGCCCGAGGACCGGGTCCAGCCCGCGCATGTAGGGGGCCAGCGCCAGGTGCGGAAAGATCATCAGCAACAGCGACAGCAACACGCCGGTGTCCGCGTCGGGACGCAGGTCTCCGCGCGTTTTCGCCGCGTGCACCAGCGGCCGCAACACCTCCAGGTAGTGACGATTGCTGACGCTGCGCACGCTGATGCGGGCCTCGGTGTCCACCTCGAGACTGACCGCGGCGTGCAGCGCGCGCTCGTGCGGATGCTCGGCGTAGTAGGCCACCCAGCCGTCGAGCAGGTCGGTGAGGTGTTCGAAGAACGGCCGGCTCGGACCGAGCTCCTGGATCAGGTCCTCCATGTAGGCGCGGACCCGTTGGCTGGCGACGTCGGTGACGTATGCGTAGAGATCGCGCTTGTCCGCGAAGTACTGGAACAGGCTGCCTTTGGCGACCCCGGCCCGGCGGGCGATGACGTTGAGGCTGCCACGGGAAAACCCGTGCGCGCCGAACTCGGATTCCGCGGCCTCGATCACCGCCGCGCGGCGAGCGGGGTCGACGCGCGCCCAAGTCACGGTCGGCATTGCGGCCCCCTAACGTCGATGACCACTGGTCATTCTACGGTGAGCCACGTCACAGTCAAGAGATTCTGGTGGCCGGGCGCGAACGCTGGACGGCCGAGTAGCCAACTAGGCAGGACCAATGTGAAGGGTCATAATCCGCCGAGCCCCATTTCTCAATGTCGCCTCGTTGAACTGCAACGCACTGTTTTGATTACTCGTTCGGCCGATTCCGTCGCCAGTCAGGGCATTTTTAGACCCAGGCCTGGCGAATCCTCGCGCAGTGTCAATCAGTCGCGTGGTGTCCCCACAGAGTTAAGTGGCAGTGCGCGGGGAAACAAGTACTCGTTTTCGCGTTTCCTCGCGGGAGTCATGTAAGGCTTCCGATGTCCCGTTGTGGCTCGAAGCAAAGGAAGTAACCGTCATGACCGCACTCGGTAACCACAGGGCAAAACGACCGGGTATGCCGCTCGGCGGCCAAACAGAGACGACCACAACCAGCACCACTCGCTTCAGCGCGAATCTCGTTAAAACCGCCGTAAGTGGTACCGCCGGTATCGTCCAGGACACGGTTATTTCACGGGTCAGACACCGTAACAGCGCGAAAGACCTCGTAACGCGCTTCAATCCCTTCTCGCCGGAAGTGATCGCGAACCCATACCCGGAATACGATTTACTCCTCGCTGGGCCGCCGGTGCGCTACAACCCTCGACTGGGAATTTGGATCATCCCCCGATTCGCAGACGTGCGAGCCGGGCTTTTTGACCACGAGCGACTGTCCTCCACGGAAGGCTGGAGCCGCATTCGCTTCAAGTTGGTGGCGGGCACATCCGACCACGCGCGGTGGCGCCGGCTGGTTAATCCCGCCTTCACACCGAGAGCACTCGAGGTCTGGCAGGCCGCGATTGAACAGCTCACCGATCAGCTCATCGAGCGCATGATCGCCATGCCGAGTCCCGACGGGCTACGCGATTTGGCGGAGCCGTTGCCCGTTCGCCTCATGACCCACATGTTCGGGATTCCCGAAGCCGACCATCCCCAGTTCCTCGCCTGGGCCAACGCCCTGATTGAGGGGTCGTTCGTGGAACTCGGTCGACGAACCTTTGGCGTAGTAAGGCGCATGGGCCGGGCCACGCTCGCACTGCGCCGGTATCTGATGCCCCTGGTCGAGGAACGCCGCCGAAACCCCGGCGACGATCTGATCTCGCTGATGGCCCTGGCCGAGGACGCCGAGCCCCTTACGACCGAAGAAGTTTTCTGGGCTCTCACCACGCTGATTATGTCTGGCGGCCACACCACCACACAGTTGCTCGGCGGCTTACTGCATACGTTCACTCTCCGTCCCGACATCTACGACACCCTCCGCGGCCAGCCCGGTCTCATTCCCGCGGCTATTGAGGAGCAGCTGCGTTTCGAGTCACCAGTCCAAGGGTTCTACCGCACCGCAATAGAGGACTACGCGATCTCGCACCATGTCATCCCCCGGCGGTCCCGGGTGCTGCTTATGTTCGGTGCCGCCAATCGCGACTGGCGCCATTTCGACCACCCCGATATGTTCCGCCTCGACCGCGATCCCATAGATCATCTCTCGTTTGGCATCGGTATTCACTACTGCCTGGGTGCCCACCTGACACGCCTGGAAGCGCGCCACGTCATCAGCCATCTGACCAAGCGAGTCGCCGGGCTCGAACTAACCGGACAGCCACAACGGCTGCACAACGCCACAATGCGGGGCGTGACGACCCTTCCCCTGCGCCTGGTGCCTGTCTAATCCTTCGGGTCCGAACTTGCCGGGTCTGTTCAGACTTATGGCCGCATCTGGTACGCGCCGTTGAGCGGCAGGACGTGCTCCTTCCAGACCTGGTCGTAGCTCGCGGCGTCGTGCACCGGCCGCCGGATCATCCGCATCGCGAACCGTGCCTGCTCGTCGCTGGTCGCGCGCTTGTCGCTCAGTTCCACCGCGTAGCCATTGAAGTCGCGCACCAGCACGGCGAAGATCAGGTCGAGCAGCGCTTCGTCCACACCAGACACCGCCGCCTCCTCGAGGATGAGCTGGGCGTAGGGGACGATGGCGAACAGTTGCCCGACGGCGAAGGCGAAGTCGACGTCCTTCTGCTGCGCCGCGTCGGGGGTGGCGCTGGCGAGCATCTCGGCGAGCACGTCGATCTGACCGCGCAGCAGCGTCACGTTGGGCAGATGACCGTAGCTCTCGAACGGCGCGCGCCAGTCGTGGAAACGCACCTTGCCCAGGCCACCGGTCGGCCCCTGAGCGAACAGGAACGTGTCGTCGGCGGCGTCGTCGCGGCGGCCGATCGCGGGCAGCGTGGCGTCCGTGGCGAACAGGAAGTTCGGCATGAATTTGCCGAGCAGGCCGATGTTGATGTGCACGGTGCCTTCCAGCCGCGGCAGGAGGCCGATCTCGCGGGTCACGGCCTCGAAGAAGGTGTCCTTCTCCACCCCCTTGGCGGCGATGACGTCCCACAGCGCGATGACGACGCGCTCGCCTTCGCTCGTGATCTTGGCCTTGGTGAGCGGGCTGTAGAGCAGGTAGCGGCGGTCCTGCGCCGACGCGCTGCGCATGTAGTCGCACGCCCGGGTCGCGACGAGCCGCATGGCGGCCAGCCGGACGTAGGCGTCGGTGAGCAGCCGCCGTACGTGGGTGAAGTCGGTGACGACGGTGCCGTACAGGATCCGGTTGGAGGCGTGGGTGACCGCCTCGTACATGGCGTGGGTGCACATGCCGACGGCACCCCAGCCCAGGTTGTACTTGCAGACGTTGACGGTGTTGAGGGCCGCGTGGAACGCCTCGGGTCCCCGGTGCAGCAGGTCGGCCTCGGTCACCGGATAGTCGCGCAGGGCGTAGTTGGCGACGAAGTTCTGCGAGTTGACGACGTTCTTGATCAGCTCGTACCGGTCGTCCTGGGAGTCGGCCGCGAAGAACACGTACTCGTCGGTTCCGGCGATCTTGCCGAAGGTGGACACCATCCGAGCCACGTTGGCGTTGCCGATGTAGTACTTCTCCCCGTTGGCCGTCCAGCCGCCAACCCCGTCCGACGGCGTGAGGATCATGTCGGTCTGGTAGACGTCGGCGCCGTGGGACTGCTCCGAGAGCCCGAAGGCGAACACCTCGCCGGCCTCGAGCTGGGCGGCGGCCTTGCGTTTCGCGTCCTCGTTGGCGCTCATCCAGATCGGGCCAAGGCCCAGCGCGGTGACCTGGAACGGGTACCAGTAGCTCAGCCCGTAGAAGCCCACGATCTCCGCGAACTCGCTGATCCGGTAGGTGTCCCAGCGGCAATCGTCGGAGCCGTACTCGGACGGCGTCAGCAGGGACGCGAAGATCCGCTCGCGGCCGATGTGGTTCAGAAAGTCGGAATACCACGCGCGGTCGTGGTCGTCCTGCTTCAGCCGCGCCTTGCCGCGGGACTCGAAGAAGTCCACCGTCGCGGCCATGATCTCCCCCGAGCGACGGTCCGGGTAGCGGCGCTGCAGGTGGTTGGGATTGAGCAACATGGCGACTCCCGGGGGATTCCTACAAAGACGAGGCTGACGGTACTTCAATACCGCGGCCGTGGGGCGCACCGGACAAAACACCACTGTCGGTTGAGCACCGACTCGACCTAAAGTCAGTCACGTGTCAGAACTCAATACCGCTCGGGGCGCCATCGATACCGCCGATCTCGGCGTGACGCTCATGCACGAGCACGTGTTCGTCATGACCACCGAGATCACCCAAAACTATCCCGAGGCCTGGGGCGACGAGGAACAACGGGTGGCCGACGCCATCAACCGGCTGGGCGAGCTGAAGTCCCGCGGGGTGGACACCATCGTCGACCTCACGGTGATCGGGCTCGGACGCTACATCCCGCGCATCGCGCGGGTCGCGGCGGCGACCGAGCTGAATATCGTTGTGGCGACCGGCCTTTACACCTACAACGACGTCCCGTTCCGATTTCACTACCTCGGCCCGGGCACACCGCTGGACGGCCCGGAGATTATGACCGACATGTTCGTCCGCGACATCGAGGAGGGTATCGCCGACACCGGCGTCAAGGCGGGCATCCTCAAATGCGCCACCGACGAGCCCGGCGTGACTCCCGGCGTCGAGCGGGTGCTGCGCGCCGTCGCCCAGGCGCACAAACGCACGGGGGTGCCGATCTCCACGCACACGCACGCGGAGAGCCGGCGCGGGCTCGAGCAGCAGCGCATCTTCGACGAGGAGGGCGTCGACCTGAGCCGGGTGGTGATCGGTCATTCCGGTGACAGCACCGACCTCGACTACCTTGAGGAACTGATCGACAACGGTTCCTATATCGGGATGGACCGGTTCGGTATCGACGTATACCTGCCGTTCGAGGATCGGGTGAACACGGTGGCGCGGATGTGCGAGCGCGGCCACGCCGACAAGATGGTGCTGTCGCACGACGCCAACTGCTACTTCGACGCGCTGCCCGAAGAGCTGCTGCCGCTGGCCGCGCCCAATTGGCACTACCTGCACATCCACAACGACGTGATCCCCGCCCTCAAGGAGCGCGGCGTCACCGACGAGCAGTTGCACACCATGCTGGTCGACAACCCGCGCCGCATCTTCGAGCAACAGGGCGCGTACTAATTGACCAGGGGTGAGCCGGTCGCGCCGATCGGCACCCAGATTTCGCAGCTTGCCCGACGGGCTCCCGACGAGCCCGCGGTCACTTGTGACGGGCGGACCATCACCCGCGGCGAACTCGACCGGTCGACGAACCGGTTGGCCCGGGCGTATGCCGAGCGCGGCGTCGGCGTCGGCGACTACGTGACCATGGTGCTGCCCAACTCGATCGAGTGGATCCAGGCCGCGGTCGCGTGCTGGAAGCTGGGCGCGGTGCCGCAGCCGCTCTCGGCGCGGTTGCCGGATGCGGAGCTGCAGGGTCTGCTGGAGGTGCGGCCGCGCGCCCTGCTGGTGGGCCGCGGAGGCGATCGCCCCGAAATACCAAGCATGCCAGCCGGTTTCATTCCAGACCCGGCGTTGTCCGATGCCGCATTGCCGGAGGCCGTTTCGCCGGTGTGGAAGGCGATGGGTTCGGGCGGCAGCACCGGGCGACCCAAGCTCATCGAGTCCGGCGGTGACAGCCGGATACCGGCCGCGGTCGGCTACCCGCTCGGGGCGCAGGAGGGCGACACCACCCTGGTGCCGATCCCGCTGTCCCACAACACCGGCTTCACCACCGCGACGATCGCTTTGCTGATGCGCCATCACCTGGTGCTGATGAGCCGGTTCGACCCGCAGGGGTTCCTCGGGTTGATCACCGACCATCGGGTGACGTTCCTGACCA
Organism: Mycobacterium sp.; assembly: GCF_025965855.1. Lineage (GTDB taxonomy): Bacteria > Actinomycetota > Actinomycetes > Mycobacteriales > Mycobacteriaceae > Mycobacterium. The sequence continues at coordinate 9,104 of NZ_JAOPWB010000201.1, forward strand.
CGGTGCCGACGATCATGCAGCGGGCGCTTCCGGTGTACCACGCCGACCCGGGCGCTTACGACCTGTCGTCACTGCGGCGGTTCTGGCACATGGGGGCGCCGTGCCCGCCCGCCGTCAAGCAGGCCTGGATCGACCTGCTGGGTCCCGAAGTCGTCTGGGAACTCTACGGCGGCACGGAATTACAGGCGCTCACCTTCATCCGCGGCGACCAGTGGCTTACCCACCGCGGCTCCGTGGGCACGGTGGTCGCCGGGGAGATGAAGGTGCTCGGCGACGACGGCAAACCCTGCCCGCCCGGCGTGGTCGGCGAGATCTACATGCGCCCCGCCCCCGGCAGCGCGCCGACCTACCGCTACGTCGGCGTCACCGCGAAGACCCGGGACGGCTGGGACTCGCTGGGCGATGTCGGCTATTTCGACGCCGACGGGTTCCTGTACCTGTCGGACCGCCGGGTCGACATGTTCACCGTCGGGGGCCGCAACGTGTACCCCGCCGAGATCGAGAACGCGCTGTCGGCGCACCCGGAAGTGATGTCCTGCCTCGTCGTCGGTGTCCCCGACCCGAACTCGGGGGACCTGGGGCAGGTGCCGTACGCCCTCGTGCACGCGGCCGAGGGGTCCGCGTTGGACGCCGACGGCGTGAAAGCCTTTTTGCGCGAACGCATCTCGTCGTACAAGGTGCCGCCCACCCCCGACTTCATAGAATTCGTCAGCACCCCCCTGCGCGACGACGCCGGCAAAGCGCGGCGGTCGGCGGTGCGCGCCGAGGTCATGGCGCGACTGCGTCCGCCTCAGCGTCTATGACCTGGGTTGCTTTCGGTTCTGTCGGCTTTCCGCCCAGCTCCCAGCGGCGCAGCGCTTCCCGGCACGGGGATTCGACAAGCCCGTAGCTCACCGCGGCGATCGCCCAGCCGAAGATTAGTGTCAACGCCAGCACCGAGGGCATCCGGCCGGTGAACGGGAACGTCCCCAGCACCGGGAACACCATCGCCAACGCGGCCAGGTGCCACACGAACAGGCCGTAGGACCAGCGCCCCAACGTCACCATGGCGGTGCTGCCCAGCACCCGGTGCGGCGTGTCGACCCGGTCCAGCACCAACGGCGCGACCAACGCGAACGCCACCAGGGCGCCCGCCGCCGTCTTCACCGCGAACTGCGTGGCGGTGCCGGGCACCAGGCCCTCCGGGCCGGCCAGCGGGGACGCCGCCACCAGGTAGGCCAGCACCGCCACGACGGCCATCACCACGCGCTGGCGCGCCAACCGGTGCGGCACGCCGATCCCGCTGTGCGCCCACTCCGCCAGCAACATGCCGGCGGAGAACCAGGAGAAGAAGGCCGGCGGCCAGTTCAGCGGGTTGATCCCCGAAGCGCCGTGTAGCGGCACCCAGCCCCAGGCCCAGCTGAGGCCCGCCAGCGCGGCGATGGCCGGCACCCGCGCGCGGACCGGGAGGCGGCGGGCCAGCAACGCCAGAATGGGCAGCGCCAGGTAGAAGCTGACCTCGACGGAAAGGCTCCACATCTGCGTCAGGCCACCGGTCAGGGTGAGCGGCACGTAGATCTGGGTGAGCGTCAGGTTGGCCAACCACACGGTCGGGCTGGCGTGATCCGCGTCGGGCAGCAGCGTCAGGATCACGACGACGGCCACCACGTAGGCGGGCATGATGCGGACGGCCCTCGAGCGCAAGTAGTGCCCGGTGCGTGGACGCGGCCCCAAACCCCTTGCCGCCGCCGCGTGCCCGCGCCACAACAGGAATCCCGACAACGCGAAGAACACCGCCACGGCGAGGTCGAACCGGCCGAACAGCCGGCCGGCGGCGCCGCTGGAGTGCCCCGTCTGGAAGGCGACGTGTGTGACGACCACGCCCATGGCCGCGCACGCGCGCATACCCTCCACGGCGGGCAGGAAGCCGCGGATTCCTCCCACCTGTTGGCCATCGGTCACGGTCACAAGTGTGCCCGTCGGTTCTCGGCCGACGAATCGGGTGCACCCGAACCACCCGGCGCCCTGGCTATGGGTTGCTAAGTCGGGGCCTTAAATTCTGCTGTTAGGGTCGAACGGGTTTGCCACGCTGCTTGGTCAGGTCGGAGCGGGTCGCGGCCGACGAGACCTGGGACACGAGGAGGGCACAGCAACGTGAACCGAGCAGTCATGTTGCGTTTCGCCGCGTGCGCGATCATCGGACTCGGAGCCGCCCTGCTGATCGCCGCGCTGCTGCTGTCGACCTACACCAGCGGCCGGATCGCCAAGATCCCGTTGAACCTCGACGCCACGTTGATCAGCGACGGCAACGGAACCGCGCTCGACTCCGCGTCGCTGTCCGGCGACCACCTCGTCGTCAACCAGAACGTGCCGTTGGTGTCCCAGCAGCAGATCAGCGTCGAATCTCCCGCCAACGCCGACGTTGTCACGCTGCAGGTCGGCACCTCGGTCCGGCGCACCGACAAGCAAAAGGACAGCGGCCTGTTGCTGGCGATCGTCGACACCGTCACCCTCAACCGCAAGACCGCGATGGCCGTCTCCGACGACACCCACCCCGGCGGCTCCGTGCAAAAGCCGCGCACCGTCAATGACGAGAGCCCGCCCACCGCGATCTCGCTGCGGCACGAGGGGCTGTCCTACCGGTTCCCCTTCCACACGGAAAAGAAGACGTACCCCTATTTCGATCCGATCGCGCAGAAGCCGTTCGACGTCAACTACGACAGCCAGGAAGACGTCAACGGGCTGACCACCTACAAGTTCACGCAGAACGTCGGCTACAACGCCGACGGCAAGCTGGTGGCTCCGGTGCCGTACCCGACGCTGTACGCCGACCAGACGACGGACTCCAAGTTCACCGCCTCGGCGGCGATGTGGGGCGTCCAGGGCGGCGATCCCAACGAACAGATCACCATGACCCGCTACTACGCGGCGCAGCGGACCTTCTGGGTGGACCCGGTGTCGGGGACCATCGTCAAGCAGACCGAGCACGCCAACCACTACTTCGCCCGTGATCCGCTCAAGCCGGAGCTGACGCTGGCCGATTACAAGGTCACCTCGAACGGAGACACCGTCGAGGCCCAGGTCAACGCGGCCCGCGATGAGCGTGACCGGTTGGCGCTGTGGTCGCGGGTGCTGCCCATCACGTTCACATCGGTCGGCCTGATCGCGCTGATCGGCGGCGGAGTACTCGCCTCCTTCAGCCTGCGGACCGAGAGCGCGCTGACCGACCCGGGCCTGGACCGGACCGACCAGGAATTCTTCGGCCGCCCCGGGCTCGAGGAACCGGTGCCCGGCGCCGAAGCCGAGACCGAGAAGCTGCCCACCCAGCGGCCCGCGACGCAGGAGGATGAGGGCCCGCCCGGCGACGCACCCACCCTGGGCGCCGACGAGCCGTCCTATCCGGGGCCGCCCGACGCGGGACCACCGGAGTCACCGGGTCCCCCCGAACGGGCCTAGCTTTCCCTGGAGGCGCTGACCGTGCGCTGGACCCGGCCGGGGTACGCGCTGTTGCTGGCGCTCCTGGTGGTTGGGCCACTCCTGGCGCCCGGGTACCTGCTGCTGCGCGACGCGGTGTCGACGCCACGGTCGTATCTGTCCGATAGCGCCCTGGGGTTGACGTCGGCGCCGCGGGCGACGCCCCAGGACTTCGCGGTGGCGCTGGCCTCGCACCTGGTCGACGGCGGCGTCGTGGTCAAGGCGCTGCTCGTGGCGGGCCTGTGGCTCGCGGGATGGGGCGCGGCCCGGCTGGTCGCCACGGCGCTGCCGTGCGCGGGGGCGCCGGGCGAGTTCGTCGCCAGCACGCTGGCGATCTGGAATCCCTATGTCGCCGAGCGCCTTCTGCAGGGCCACTGGAGCCTGCTGGTCGCCTATGGCGGCCTGCCCTGGGTCGCGACGGCGATGCTCAGGCTGCGGTCGGCGCGGGATGCCGGCTGGTCTGGCGTCTTCGGCCTGGCGTCCTGGGTGGCGCTGGCCGGGCTGACCCCGACGGGCCTGTTGCTCGCCGCGACGGTGGCGCTGGTCTGCGTCGCTGCCCCCGGTGCGGCCAGACCGCGCTGGCTCTGCGCCGCGGCGACCTTCGCTGCCGCGCTGGTGGCGGCGGCGCCCTGGCTGACTGCCGCGTTGCTGGGCTCGTCGTTGAAAGCGCACACCGCGGCGAACGCGTTGGGGGTGAACGCGTTCGCGCCGCGGGCCGAACCCGGCCTGGGCACGCTCGCCAGCCTGGCCAGCCTCGGTGGCATCTGGAACGGCGAGGCCGTACCGGGTTCGCGGACAACGCTTTTCGCGCTCTCCTCCGCCGTGGTGCTGCTGGGGATGGTGGCGGCCGGGTTGCCGGTGGTGGTGCGTCGTCGCGCGGCGGTTCCGCTGCTGGCGCTGGCGGCGGTGTCCGTGCTGGTGCCCGCCGCTTTGGCGACCGGCCCGGGCCTGCACGCGCTGCGCGCGTTGGTCGACGCCGCGCCCGGCTTCGGTGTGCTGCGCGACGGGCAGAAGTGGGTGGCGCTGGCGGTGCCGGGCTACTCGCTGGCGGGCGCCGGCGCCGTGGTGACGCTGCGACGGTCCCTGCGGCCTTCGCTGGCGGCCCTGGTCTGCTGCCTCGCGCTGATCCTGGCGCTGCCCGACCTGGCGTGGGGTGCGTGGGGCAGGGTCTCGCCGGTGCGCTACCCGCCGGGGTGGGCCGCGGTGGCGGCGGCGATCAACGCCGATCCTCGGACCGTCGCGGTGCTGCCCGCCGGCACCATGCGGCGGTTCTCGTGGGCGGGGCAGGCGCCGGTGCTGGATCCCCTGCCCCGCTGGCTGCGCGCCGACGTGCTGACCACCGGCGACCTGGCCATCTCGGGGGTCGCCGTGCCCGGGGAGGGCGATCGCGCCCGGGCCGTGCAGGACATGCTGCTGGCCGGGCCCGACCCGGCCGCGTTGGCCCCGGCCGGCGTCGGGTGGCTCGTCGTCGAATCGGACAGCGCCGGTGACATGGGTGCGGCCGCCCGCACGCTGGACGCGCTGACGCCGGTCTACCGCGACGACGAGTTCGCTCTGTACCGGATCGGCGGCGACACCGCCGATGTTTCTCCCGCCCGGCGCGCCGCGACGCAGATCGCACACCTGGCTTGGTTGGCGTTGCTTGTCGCGGGCGCCGCGGGAGCCGCGGTCTACGCGTGGCGGCGCCGGGCTAGACGACCCCGCTGACGAACTCGCCGACCTGTACCGCGTGGAGCACGCTGGCCATCGCGTCGGCGCTTTGGGTCCAGGAGAACTCGCCGCTGCGGGTCTGGGCCTTGGCGCCGAGTTGATCGCGCAGCACCGGGTCGCGGAGTAGTCGTTCGAGGCGGTCCACCAGCTCGGCGTGGCTGTCCACCAAGAGCCCGGTCACCCCGTCGACGATCGAGTCGGATAGGCCGCCGGCGCAGCGGTAGCCGATGGTGGGCACCGCGTGCTGCGCAGCCTCCACGACCGCCAGGCCCCACCCCTCCTTGCGGGACGGCAGCACGTGCACCCAGGAGCTCTGCAGCACATGGTGTTTGGTCACGTCGTCGACATGGCCGTGGAAGGTCACGGCGTCGGACATGCCGAGCCGTCGTACGTGGTCGACGAGCCGCTGCCGCCACCAGCCGTCGCCGACGATGTCGAGGTGCAGGCCCGGTATTTGCGGCCGCAGCGCCGCAACCGCTTCCAGCGCGTCTTCGATCTGCTTGTGCGGCACCAGCCGCGACAGCACGACCACCCTCGGTGCGCCCGAGCGCGGGCCGGACAACGATGACGCCGGCGCCTCGTCGAGGCCGTTGCGCACCACCGCGATCTGCTCGTTGCGCACGCCGAGCGCGACCAGGTCGCGGGCCGACGGCAGCGACACCGTCACGTACTGATTGCGCCGGTTCAGCCGTGGTGACAACCTCGACTCGACAAACCAGCCGATCCGGCCCAGCACCGGCCCGGCCACCGGCCACTGCGCGCGGTGGCAGTGGTGCACCAGCACCACCACCCGCCGGCCGTACACCAGCCGGGCCAGGAACGGCAGACCGTTCTGGGTGTCGACGACCACGTCGGGCCGCACCCGCCGCAACGGTCCGAGTCCGATGCGCGCCGCGGCCATTGCCAGCAGCGCCCACACGTACACGGAGTACCGGCCGCCGGCGCGGTCGATCCGCACCCCGTCGACCACTTCGCGGCGGGGGGCGCCCGGAGACCGGGCGGTGCGCAGCGTGACGGCAATCCCCGACGCGGCCAGCTGCGCGCCGACGCGCTGCAAGTAGGCTTCGCTGCCGCCGCCCTGCGGGTGCCCGATGTCGCGCCAGCACAGCAGCAGGACGGAGCGGAGAGCAGGCATTACTGGTCAGCCTAGCCGCCGGCGCGGTGTGGCCGCCGATTCGGTCACGTCCGCCACACTGACCTCTTCCCGGTGCAGAGACGGATGTGACAACAGTGACTGGAAGCCGCCGCGCGCGACCCGGCCGTAGGGTTGGCCGGTGGCCGTCGCCTCTCCAATCACGCGGGTTTTCGCGCGGCGGGCGAAGCTGCGCCGGTCGCTGCGCTTGCTGGCGGAGTTTCGCTACGAGCGGTCCGACCCGGCCCGGTTCTATCGCGCCCTGGCGGCCGATACCGCGGCGATGGTCACCGACCTATGGCGCGGGACCCATGGCGAGGCTCCGGTGGGCCGCACGCTGCTCGACGTCGGCGGGGGCCCGGGATATTTCGCGGCGGCGTTTGCCGATGCCGAGATCCGCTACATCGGCGTGGAACCCGACCCGGGCGAGATACACGGGGCCGGGCCGGCTTTGGCTGCGGCGACCAATTCGTTCGTCCGGGCCTCGGGCGTGGCGCTGCCCTTCGCCGACAATTCCGTCGACATCTGCCTTTCCTCTAACGTCGCCGAACACGTGCCGGGGCCGTGGCAGCTCGGCGCCGAGATGCTGCGGGTGACCAAGCCGGGCGGGCTGGCCGTCCTCTCGTACACCGTCTGGCTGGGCCCGTTCGGCGGCCATGAGACGGGCCTGTGGCACTACCTCGGCGGCGCCCGGGCCGCCGCGCGCTACGCCCGCAAACACGGTCATCCGGCCAAAAACAACTACGGGTCGTCGTTGTTCGCGGTGTCGGCCGCCGACGGCCTGAGCTGGGCCGCCAGCACCGGCGCCGAGGTCGCCGCATTTCCGCGCTACCACCCTCGATGGGCGTGGCGGCTGACGTCGGTGCCGGTGCTGCGCGAGTTCCTTGTGAGCAATCTCGTGCTGGCGCTTGCACCCCGATAATGAAACATGTTCTCGTTTTGCTTCGGCTTGGGTAGGGTGGCGCCATGACCGACGTTAAGACCGAATACGACAAACTTTTCATCGGCGGCAGGTGGACGGAGCCGTCGACCTCCGAAGCCATCGAGGTGCACTGCCCGGCCACCGGTGAATACGTCGGCAAGGTGCCGCTCGCGGCGGCGGCCGACGTCGACGCGGCGGTCGCCGCGGCCCGCGCCGCCTTCGACAGCGGCCCCTGGCCGACGACACCCCCGAAGGAGCGCGCGGCCGTCATCGCCAGGGCGCTGCAGCTGCTCGAGGAGCGCAAGGAGCAGTTCGCCAAGCTGCTCGCCGACGAGACGGGTCAGCCGCCGATGACCATCGAGACGATGCACTGGATGGGGTCGATGGGGGCGATGAGCTTCTTCGCCGGCCCCGCCGTCGACCAGGTCAAGTGGCGGGAGATCCGCAACGGCTCCTACGGGCAGACGATCGTGCATCGTGAGCCCATCGGTGTGGTCGGCGCGATCGTGGCGTGGAACGTGCCGCTGTTCCTGGCGGTCAATAAGCTGGGCCCGGCGCTGCTGGCCGGCTGCACGGTGGTGCTCAAGCCGGCAGCCGAAACACCTTTGACCGCAAACGCTTTGGCGGAGGTGTTCGCCGACGCCGGCCTCCCCGAGGGCGTGCTGTCAGTGGTGCCCGGCGGGATCGAGACCGGGCAGGCGCTGACCTCCAACCGGGATGTCGACCTGTTCACCTTCACCGGCAGTTCGGGTGTCGGCAAAGAGATCGGCCGCCGCGCCGCGGAAATGCTCAAGCCGTGCACCCTGGAGCTCGGCGGAAAATCGGCGGCCATCGTCCTCGAGGACGTCGACCTGGCCTCCGCGGTCCCGATGATGGTGTTCTCCGGGATCATGAACACCGGGCAGGCCTGTGTGGGCCAGACCCGCATCCTGGCGCCCCGATCGCGCTACGAGGAAATCGTCGACGCGGTAGGCACTTTCGTGCAGGCGCTACCGATCGGGCCGCCGTCGGACCCGGCCGCCCAGATCGGGTCGCTCATTTCCGAGAAGCAGCGCGCCCGGGTCGAGGGCTACATCGCCAAGGGCATCGAGGACGGCGCGCGGCTGGTGTGCGGCGGCGGCCGTCCCGAGGGTCTGGAAAACGGATTCTTCGTGCAGCCCACCGTCTTCGCCGATGTCGACAACAAGATGACGATCGCGCAAGAAGAGATCTTCGGGCCGGTGCTGAGCATCATCCCCTACGACACCGAGGAGGACGCGATCAAGATCGCCAACGACTCAGAGTACGGCCTGGCCGGCAGTGTGTGGACCAGCAACGTGCCGCGGGGCATCGAGATCTCGGAGAAGATCCGCACCGGGACGTACGCGATCAACTGGTACGCGTTCGATCCCTGCTGTCCGTTCGGCGGTTACAAGAACTCCGGCATCGGCCGCGAAAACGGGCCGGAGGGTGTCGAGCACTTCACCCAGCACAAGAGCGTGCTGATGCCGATGGGCTACACGCTCGAGTGAGCGGCCGGCCTCGCCGACCGTGAATTCTGCGACGCGACACGCCGATTGAGCGTCGTGTGGTTCACACTCGACGGTCAGCTGGACGCCCGCTGGGCCTCGCCGCGCATCAGCGTCCCTGGAATTTGGCCTGTCGCCGTTCGATGAACGATCGCACCCCTTCGGCGGCGTCCTCGCTGGCGAACAGCACGGTCACGTCGGGGCGCAGGCGCTCGATCGCGGCCGCCTCACCTTGTTGACGGGCCAGCTGGGCCGACGCCAGCGTGGCCCGCACCCCCAACGGTGCGGCGCGCTCGGCGATGGTGTTCGCGATCTCACGCCCCCGGGCCAACCCGGCGGCCGCGTCGTCGGCGACCTCCTGAACCAGCCCGATCCGATACGCCTCGGCCGCGTCGAACTCGTCGCCGGTGAGCAGCCAGCGCATGGCGTTGCCCCACCCGGCGTCGCGGGGCAGCCGGACCGTCGCGCCGCCGAACGGATAGATCCCGCGCTGCACCACCAGCTGCGTGAACCGGGTCCCCGCCGCCGCGATGCGGATATCGGCGGCCAGCAGCAGCTCGATGCCCAACGTCATGCACCAGCCGTGCGCGACGGCGACCAGCGGTGTGGTCCACTGGCCGTCCAGCCGCCAGGGGTCGCGGCCGTCGTCCGGGAAGGCCAATTCCCCGGCCGCGATGCCGGGGCCGACGTCGACCAGGTCCAGGCCGGCGGTGAAGTGGTCGCCGTGCGCGAACAGCACGCCGGCCCGCAGCGAGTCATCGGATTCGAGCAGCGCATACGCACGGGCCAGGTCGGCGAGCATCGCCCGGTCGAATGCGTTGCGCTTGTGCGGCCGGTTCAGGCCGATCAGCAGGACGTATCCATCGCGCTCGAGGGACACGGTGTCGAGGTTCGGAAGGGCCATCGGCTCAGTGAAGCGCAGGCCTACTGATTATGCAATAAGCCATAGAAACCGGATTGTTATGTTCGCGCTGACCAGGACCGTCGGCAGCGCCGGTCTCCCATTTGTGGTGTTGCTGGGCTTACATAGGGAATAAAAGTTGCTTACTCGACCGATGTCTCATATGGTTCTAAGCATAATCATGGGCTGCACTCAGGCCGGGAGAAAACTATGTGGATCATCGAACTCAATGTCGCCGGCTATCAGTTCACGCGTGAGATGCCCGACATCAAGCGGCCGTTCCGGTTCAGCCCGCGCAATATGCCCTGGCCGGTACCGCGGCATTCACACGCTGCATGACCCTCGTCACGCGAGGTGCGACAGTGCCGACTACCCTCGATGCCAAGGCGGGACCCGCGCCGGCCAAGCGCTGCGACACCCGCAAAAAGATGTTGGTCAGCGCCGCCCAGGTGATGCGTGAGCGCGGGGCCGCGGGGGTGACCATCGATGAGGTGCTGGCCCGCAGCGGCGCGCCACGCGGCTCGGTGTACTACCACTTTCCCGAAGGGCGCAATCAGATCCTGACCGAGGCACTGCGCTACTCGGGTGAGTCCATGACCGCGATGATCGACGACGCCGCCGGCTGGGGCGCCCGGGCCCTGCTGCGCGAGTTCGTCGACTTCTGGGAACGGCTGCTGATCGAGGGCGACTTCGCGGCCGGCTGCCCGGTGGTGGCTGCGGCGATCGGCTCTGACGACGGCGATCCCAACCTTTCCGGCGAGGCCGGCGCGATCCTGGGCCGCTGGTGCACCGCCCTGACCCGGGCGTTCACCAACGATGGCTTCGACGACGCGGATGCGGCCTCGCTTGCGGTGACGTCGATCGCCGCCCTGGAAGGAGCCATCGTGCTGGCCCGCTCGACCCACCGCATCGACCCGCTGCATCAGGTGGGTGAGCAGCTCGAATTCCTGATCAAGGCACGGGAATTCGTCATTCGCAACAAGATCGGGCAGTAGCGCGCCGGCTCAACCGGCCAATAGCGGCGCATACCGACCGTCAGTCGCTGGCCGGCAGCGGCTTGACCTCCTTGAGCTGCAGCGCGGTCTGCCCGACGCTTAGGCTTCCCGCGCCCGGCTTGGTGACCAGCACCTCGGCGCCGGTCTCGTCGACGTAGCGCTTGCCCATCACGGTGCCGTCGGCGAACGCCGGGTCGAGCTCGCCGGACCGCTCGCCCCCTATCGGCACCATCGGCGCGCCACCGCAGCGCAGGTCGTCGAGGCTGTCGCTGCTTCTGACGACGATGACCTGGGTGTCGCACACCTGGCTGGCGAGGCGGGTTCCGTTCTTGATCATGCGTGCAGTCCTTCTAGCTCCTGGATGATCTCCCTGCGCAGCACCTTGCCGGTAGGGGTGGTTGGCAGCTCGTCGCGAAACACTACGCGGTCGGGGGTACGCGAGCCGCGCAAGCTCTTGCGGACGTGCTCACGGAGTTCCTCGGGGTCGGGATCGATTCCCGCGGCCGGCACCACCACGGCGACGATCGCCTGGCCCCACTGCGGGTCCTCCACACCGACCACGGCGACGTCGCGCACGTGGGGGTGTTCGATCAGCACCTCTTCCAGCTCGGCGGGCGCGATGTTCTCTCCGCCGCGGATGATGGTGTCGTCGCTGCGCCCGCCGATGAACAGGTAGCCTTCCTCGTCGAGCATGGCGATGTCTTTGGTTGGGAACCAACCGTTTTCGTCGAGCACCGAGCCGATCCCGGTGTAGCGGCCCGAGACCTGCTCGCCCCGCACGAACAGCTCGCCGGTCTGGCCCGGCGGCAGGATGTTGCCGTCCTCGTCGCGGATCTCCAGCTCGATGCCGGGGACCGGCCGTCCGACCGACCCCAGCCGTTTGACCACGGCGAGATCGGACGCCGCTTGCGCCGCGCGGTGGTCTTCGGGACCCAGCACGGCGAGCGTCGAGCTCGTTTCGGTCAGTCCGTAGGCGTTGACGAAGCCCACGTGTGGCAACAGTTCGAGCGCCCGGCGGACCAGCGGCAGGCCCACTTTCGAGCCGCCGTAGGCGAGGTTGCGCAGCGACGGCAGCTCGTGACCGCCGCTCTCGAGAACTGTGACGACGCGGTCGAGCATGGTGGGGACCACGGTCGCGGTGGTCACACGCTCGGCGTCGATCAGCCGCACCCATTCGTCGGCGTCGAAGTTGGGCAGGTAGACCATCTTTCGGCCGGCGTACAGGTTCGAAAGCGCGGCCCCCACGCCGGCGATGTGATACGGCGGCACGCAGATCAGGGCGGCGTCGCTTGGATCCGCCGACTCGAACTCGACCGTACCGGTCACGTAGCTGGTCAGGTTGTTGTGCGAGAGTTCGACGGCCTTGGGCTGCGACGTGGTGCCCGATGTGAACAGCACGATCGCCACGGACTCCGGGTCGGGGAACTCTGCGGCCGGCTCGCTGTCGCGCGCGGCCGCCAGGAATTCGTCGGACGACATCACCCGATCGGACGCGTCCCCGATCATGTCCCGGTAGCGGTCGTCGACGACCACCAGGGGTTCGGGCAGCCGCTCGATCAGCGCCTGGATGCCGTCCGTGGAGAGCCGGTAATTGATCGGCGTGAAGGTCAGCCCGGCGCGCGCGCTGGCGAAGATCAGCACCGGCAGCATCGCGCCGCCGGTGCCCACGTAGGCGACGTGCTTGGCACCGGAAGCCGCGATGACACCGGCGCCTCCGTCGGCGAGATCGCTGAGCCGCTGCGCCGTCAGGCGCAGGTCTCCCGAGACGACCGCCGTGCGCTCGGGGTTGCTCGACGCGGCCATCTCCAGCAGCAACGAAATGCTCATCCTCGATCTTTCTGGATCTCAGCCCTTTACAAATCTAGTCCGCAGTGTAACCGAGCCGATTAACTGCCCGGAGCGACCGGCGCGACGCCGGGTTCGTGGCAGCCGTCCCGATGCGCAACAAAAGCTGCGTCAGGGATTAACCGCCAAAGCCTCCGCCTGCAGACGGAGACCCGAGGACCGACGCCGGCGCGCCCGGACCCGCACCCGCTGGCCCGCCAGGACCTTCTGCGGCAAGACGATCGGCCGCGAAGGCCGCGCCCCTGTCAATGATCGCGACGTTGCTCGGATACGACATATGTACGCCGAAATTCATCCCATCGGAGCAGATCGGGTCCTCCGGAGCGCACACCTTGGTGGTCTTGGCCTGATAGAGCGGGCCAATGACGACCGGCGGCTCGCCGAAGAAGTTCATCGCCCGGTCGCTCGGCAATGCGAAGAGCACGACCGAGGAGACGTGGTTGGCCACGTCGGGGTCCATCGGTTTGGGTACCGTCGCCGGATCGATTCCGTTCGGTACCTCTGCCGAGGTGACGAAGCCCATCACGGCCGCGCCCTGGGAATAACCGCCGAGCACCATCTTGGTGTTGGGGCAGTCGTGCGCCATCGAAATGACATGCGCGCCCGCGTCCCTGATGCCCTCCTGGCCCGCGCTCGTCCAGTCATGGGTAGCGGGGTAGTTGACCGGATATACGTCAAACGACTTTGCGCCAACGCGCGGGCGCAGGGAGTCGACGAATGCTTGTCCGGTCGGGCCGACACCGGGAGGGTCATCGGTACCGCGAGCGAACACCACCTGAACGTCCGGACACGGATCGGCGGCGGCGACGGGGATTGCGGACGCGAGGACGGACGCGCTAACGCCAGACGCCGCGACCACCGCAGGAGCGAGGAAACCAGGGATGTGGGGTGCGATCATGCCGCAGAGGTGCCCCTGCCTGCGATTGCCTAAACCGCGGATTCGCTCCACCTCCTCGACGCGCGGCGCGACAACCCCCGTCGTCTGAGCCCGCGTGTGGCCGTCATTCGCCGGCGGTCCAGGGCATGATCCGGGGAATCCAGCGCGGAACGTTGCGCCGGTAGTCGACGTATTCGCTGCCATACCGCTGGGTGAGATGGGGCTCTTCCCAGAACCGAATCGCGGTCGCCTGGAACGTCAAGAAGATCGCGAACCAGACCAACAGCGAGCCGGACGCGGTGACGGCCGCCTCGCCGAGCAGGATGCAGAGCACCCCGGTGATCATCGGATTGCGCACGTGCCGGTAGGGCCCCCGCACGACCAGGTGGACCGGTTCGCCCATTACGTCGCCCAACCCGAGCGTCCCTTCGCCCACGTGGTCGAACAGCACGTTTGTCCAGATCATCAGGCCCAAACCGGCGGCGATCAGCAAGCAGCCGACCGCGACCAGCGCCGCCGTCAGGGGGGCACCTAAGTGCGACGTCCCCACGCCAGACGGGATCACGATCAGGGCCGGGACGACGAGCGTCACCGTCACCGGGAAAAGCACGACGGACATCAGGTGTCGCCACCAAAGCCGTCGTTCGCGGGTGCTTGTCGCCATGTCAGACCTCCTCCAGATACTTCAACCATCGCTGAACAAATCCGAGGCTACGCCCGCCGCGGTACAAAGGTCAACGCTTGTTGAAGTATGCTGTGGCGCATGGCGGAGGCCCGGCGGGCGGGGCGGTGGCGCACCGGTCAGCAGAGCAGGCAGCGCATCATCGACGCGGCGCGCGAACGTTTCATGCGCGACGGGTACGACAAGGCCACGGTCCGCGCGATCGCCGCCGACGCCGGCGTGGACGTCGCGATGGTCTACTACTTCTTCGACAGCAAGGAAGGGCTCTTCACCGCGTCGGCGCTCACCGGGCCCGAGCACCCGCTGCACCAGCTGGGCACGCTCCTCGACGAGGGCACCGGGCAGATCGGTCCGCGGCTGGTGCGCCGCTTCATCGAGCACTGGGAGGAAGGCGGCGTCTTCGAGCCGTTCATGACGCTGTGGCGTTCGGCGGCCATCCACCCCCAGGCGCGAAAGGTGTTGCACGACAGCCTCGCCGGCCCCATCGCCAAGCGGATCGCGGCGGAATTCGGGGTGGCCGATGCCGAGCTACGGGTCGAGCTGGTGGCCAGTCACCTGGCCGGGCTCGCGTTCGCGCGCTACCAGCTGAAGATCGAACCGCTCGCGTCGACCGCCGTCGACGACCTGGTCGGGTGGCTGGGGCCGACGGTGCAGCGCTATCTGACCGATTAAGTTCCGGTCCAGCGCGGCGGGCGCTTCTCCGCGAACGCGATCGCGCCTTCCTTGGCGTCGTTGGATACGAACACCGGGCCCAGGATCTTGGTCTGCTCCGCCCACCTGGACTCCGGGGTCCAGCCGCGGGACTCGGTGATGATCCGCTTGGTTGCGGCCACCGCGAGCGGCCCGTTGGCGGTGATCTTCTCGGCCAGCGCGATCGCCGCCTCCAGCGCCTCGCCCGGCTCTGCCAGCACGTTGACCAGCCCGAGTTCATGGGCGCGCTCGGCCGGCAGGTTGTCGCCGGTGAGCGCCAGCTCCATGGCGATCGCATAGGGGATGCGCTCGGGCAGCCGCAACAGCCCGCCGCCGCCGGCCACCAGCCCACGCTTGACCTCAGGGATGCCGAACGCCGACTCGCGCGACGCGACGATGAGGTCGGTGGCCAGCGCCAGCTCGGTGCCGCCGGCCAGGGCGAACCCTTCCACCGCGGCGATCAGCGGCTTGGCCGGCGGGCGTTGGGTGAACCCCATGCCGCGGCCCTCGACGACGACGTTCTCGCCGCGGGCGAACGCCTTGAGGTCCATGCCCGCGCAGAACGAGCCGCCCGCGCCGGTCAGGATTCCCACCGACAGGCCGGTGTCGCCGTCGAGCCGATCCACGGCATCGGCCAGGCCCCGGCTGACCGCGGCGTTGACCGCGTTCTTGGCCTTCGGCCGGTTGATGGTGATGATCAGGATCCGATCCCGTTGCTCGACCAGGACTTCGGGTTCGCCCACGCTGGCCTCTTCGCTCCCAGTGCTCACGGTGCTGCGCAGCTCCTTCGGATATCAGGTGGCTTCGGATGGGGGTTGTCCGACCCGATGGTAACGGCCGACCGGAACGCCATAGACACCAGCCGAGAGTGCCGTTACCCCGACACCCGAACCGGACGGCTCAGGCGGGCGCCATCGCGGCCTCGACGACCGTGAGCTCTTCGGGAATATTTGCGGCCCTGCGTATTTCGATGAAGTCGGCGACCACGGCCTCGGTCACCTCGTGCGGATCCTTGACGGTGGCCCCGTCGGAGAGCACAGAGATGTTGAGCTGATCGACATAGCTCCACACGGTGATGTTGAGGCCGCTGCCGGCGGTCAACGGCCCCACCGAATAGATCTCGGTGACCAGGGCGCCGCCCACCCGGCCGCGCTCCCGGGGACCGGGCACGTTCGAGATGTTCAGGTTGAGGATCTTGTTCTGCCCGTCGCGGCCGGACGCCCACCGGAAAAAGGCGTGGGTGGGCGCGGGCGGCATGTAGGCCGCCCACCGGCTGACCAGCTCCGGCCCCATCAGGTGGTGGCTTTCCTTCGCCGAGATGGCGTTCTCGTGGCTGCACTGCACCCGCTCCAGCGGATCGTCCGAGTCGGTGGGCAGCGCCACCAGCATCCCGGTGAAGCGGTTCCCGGAGATGCGCTCCGGTGAGAAGTCGAAGCTGATCGGCACCGACGCCAGCAGCGGGGCGGCCTTGCCGTCGTAGCGCAGGAGCAAGGTGCGCAGCGCGCCGGTCGACATCGCAAGCACCATGTCGTTGATCGTCGCCCCGAGCCGCTTGCCGGTCTCCTTGACGTCGGCCAGCGCCAGCGTGGCGGTGGCGAACCTGCGCTCCGGGGTGATCATGTGGTTCATGAAGGTCGGCGGCGGCTCGAACGGCCGCGTCAGTTCCGGGGACAGCTTGCGCGAACTGCGGCGAACCCGGCCCAGCCCCTGCGCGGTGTAGCGGATCGTCGCGGGGATTCGCCCGATGTGGCGCAGGTGATCCGTGAACGCCGAAGCCATCAGCTGCATCGCGGTGGGGGCCGGGTCGCACAGATAGGGGCCGTCCGCGGGTCCGGGCTGCAGGTCCATCCCCCGGGCCATCAGGTTGGCCGAGGCGACGCCGTCGGCGAGCGCGTGGTGGATCTTGCCGACCACCGCGATCCGGTCATTGGCCAGACCCTCGATGAAGTACATCTCCCACAGCGGACGGGTGCGGTCGAGCGGGGTGCTGGCGATCCGGCCGATCGCCTCGTCCAATTCGCGGCGACCGCCGGGCGCGGGTAGCCGCCACGGCCGGATGTGGTACTCGAGGTCGAGCTCGCAGTTCTCCCGCCACATCGGATGGTGGAACTTGAACGGTATTTCGACGAGCTGGTAACAGAACGGCTCGAGCTTGTTCAGCCGGCCGCCGATCACCTGGCGGAACGCGTCGACGTCGAAGTCACGCCGATCCGGAGCCAGTTCGATCACCGCGGCTTTGATGGTGTGCATGTGCACGTTCGGCGTCTCGCTGTAGAGCAGTACCGCGTCCCAGCCGCTGAGCCTTTTCACCGCTGCCCCTTACTCATAGGGGGACCTTACTCAGCGGCGGGGTCTCAGATAACCTCTTTCGCGCCGATCTGCGTTTTGGTGCGGTAGACCTGGTTGAGGAACAGCGAAGCGGCATGGGCCGCCGCGCCGGCCCGCTCCCCGTCGATGAGGTCGTACCCGTGGCCCGCCCCGGGCAATTCCAGGTAGCCGACCATCGAATGCGAGACGGCCCGCAGCCGGTCAACGAAGCTACGCGCCTGCTCGACCGGGATGACGCTGTCCTTGCTGCCGTGAATCACGAGGAATGGCGGCGCATTTCGATGCACCCGCGCGATCGGCGACGCGTCGCGGAACACCTCGGGGTGGCGGGTGATCGACTTCCTGACGACCACCCGCTCCAGGAAGTCGACGAACCGCACCCGCTCGGGGGTGGAGCGGTCCTCCCAGTCGTAACGGCCGTAGATGCCGACCACCGCGTCCACCGAACTGTCGGCGCCCTCCGGCAGTTCGGCCCGGTGCACCGGGTCGTCGGGGGTCAGCCCGGCCAGCGCGGACAGGTGTCCACCGGCCGAACAGCCCGCCACCGCAACGAAATTGCGGTCGCCACCGAACTTGTCGACGTTAGCGCGCGCCCACGCGATAGCCGTCTTGACGTCGGTGATGTGGCGCGGCCAGCGGTGGTGCGGCGCGACCCGGTAGTCGATCGCCAGACACACCCAGCCCTGCGCGGCCAGCCGGGACATCAGCGCGGAGCCCTGCCCCATGCACCTGCCATGCACCCAGGCGCCGCCGGGCACGAAGATGAGGACCGGCGCGGGATGCGCGGGCAGGTCTTTGCGGCGCCAGACCTCGAGCACCTGCGCCGGGCTGTCCCCGTAGTGGACGCCGCGACGATAGAGGTAGCGGCGCTGGCGCATCGCATCCCAGATCGGCGGGGTCCGCTCGGCGGTGGGCCATTCGACGTCGAGGTCCGCGGCCGACACGACGCCCCGCAGCGCCGCGACGGCGACCTCACGGATGCTCTCCCGGTCCTGGCGACGCACGTCGTTGACGCCGGGCGTCAGCCAATCCTTCGTCATCGCGGACAGGGCTTGCGGTGCGTGACGGGCGCCCCAGACGCTCATCGCGGTCAGGGCGCCCAGCGGCTCTAGGCGCTTGCCGACGACCGGCAGCGAGGCGCCGGCAACGCTCAGGGCCAGCATGTAGTCGGCGGGACCGGCCCGCAGCAACCATTTCATGCAGGGTGTCATGCGGGGTGCCCTCGCGGTCATGTACGGACTGTACCCCCGTGCGGCACGCCAAAACTGACGATTGCGTTAAGGGTGGTGCCCGCGGTGAACGAACGCCCAACCACCAGTTTGCTGCATGCAGGCTAATCCTTGTTCAAATCGGCTGGAGCTATTTGCTGTGGCACGGCGCCGGGGGTTCGATAACGCGCGACGGCGAGTCGGGCGGCGTAGCAAATAGCGCTCACCGCGAACATCGCCGCGGTGAGCAACAGCCACCTGCCCAAAAACGGCTGCTGGGTTTGCCCGGTGGCCGCCTGGTAGGCCGGGGCGCCCTGCTGGATGATGCCGGGGAGGAAGACCAGCAGCGTCAGCCCGGCGCCCAGGGCAGGCACCCGAATGTGGTTGCGGGCGCTGATGTTTGGAAGGTCGGCCGCGGCTCGCCCGATTCGTGCGAACAGCGCCCGGTCGGCCAGCGCGTAGAGCGGGAAGAGCAACAGGTCGTGGGCGATCACGGCGGCGGCCAACCAGACGGCGATCGACTGCCACCAGGTGCCGGAGTTCCACAGCGTGGCCGGCTTGAAAGTGGCGAGAATGTAGCCCAGCAGCGCGAAACCGGACAGCATCGTCAGCAGATGCAGCGGGCGAGACCCGTAAACCACCCCGAAACTTCTTGAGAGTGCTGACATCTCAGCTCGACTCGAATTCGATGGACGCCACCCATTTGGTGTTGTGCACGCCGGGCAGCGCCGGCACGATGATCCGCGCCGGGTAGCCGTGATCCAGCGACAGGTCGGCGCCGTTGACCCGCAACGCCAGTAAGGCATCGGGGTCGCGAATCTGGTTGGCCTGCAACGCCGCCTCGCCGAACGCGCCACCCCGTTGCAGCGACGTCACCCGCGCGGCTTGTGGCGCGGGCACCCCCGCGATTCGGGCCAGCTCGGCCAGCCGGACCCCGCTCCAGGTCTGCACGGTCGACCACCCCTCGACGCACGCGATCGGCAGCCGCGCCGTGGATTGCGGCATACCGGCCAGCGCCGCCCGGTCCAGCACCACCTCCGAGGACCCGCCGCGCACGACCAATCGCCAACTCGCGCCAACGCTTTCGGGCGTGATGCCCGCGGCGACCGCGGTCTTGTTGACCGGGAAGTCGCCGCGACCCCGCCCGCGCGGCAGCAGCAGGGCGGCGCCGCGGGAGGCCCCGCCGAGGGTCTGGCCGCCCGTCAGCACGCCGATGAGAACCACGCCGGAGCCGACCAGCGCCAGCGCGCCGCGTCTGCTCATGGTCGGTTCTGCCGGATCGGCCGACACCAGACCGTCGGGATCGGGCGCTTCCGGGTGTGTGTCACTTCGGTTGGTGCGCAACACTTCTCGCAGCGATTGCGACCGCAACCCGGTGAGCATGCGCGGGATCTTGACCGCGATGTGCATCAGGAACCCGGCGATGAAGACCCAAGCCCCGAAATAGTGCGCGTCGTAGAAGCTGAACCCGAAGATGTAGTCGTACTGGATGTTCAGCACCCCGGTGACGATTTCGAACAACACCCCGCCGACCAGCATCAGCAACGACAATCGCTCCAGCAGCTGGGCGATCGAGCGGGCCGGCGGCCACACGAACAGCCGCGGGATCACCGACCACAGCTTGGCCAGCACCACCGGGATGACCACCAGGCCCAGCCCCACGTGCAGACCCTGGGTCAGCCGGTACAACCACGACGGGCGCGTCGGCCAGGCGAAGACGGGCAGGCGCAGCCAGCCGACGTCGGCGGGGATGGCCTGACCGAGTTGCGGCGCGTAGGCGATGTAGGACAGCAGCCCGGTGACGATGACGATCGGCATCGCGATCAGCAGCACCAGCCCGAACACCGACGTCAGCCACGGGCCGCGCAACGGGCTTCGAAACTGGATGAGCAAACGCCCCAGGCGCTGCGCGCCCGGCGGCGGATGCCGGTCGAGCGCGCGCCACAGCTTGGCGGGAAAACCGTAGTCGCTCACAGGGCGGCCAGGCTCGCGATGACCCGACCGCCGATCAACCGGACGCCGGTCAGCGTCAGACCGACCTGCGCGGCCAGCGTGGCGGCGCTGTCCACACCGACCGACGCCCACCGGAACCAGGGGCCGACGTCGCGGGCCGTCTCCAGGCGCACCCAGCGCGGACGGACCCCGATCGCGTCGGTCTCGAACTCAGCGACGCAACGCCCGTCGCGGCCGAGCAGCTCGGCGGCGCGGGCCAGGATCCGTCGCGGGTCGCCGCCCAAACCGACGTTGCCGTCGACGAGCAAAACCGTCTGCCAAAAACCGGTTCCGGGTAGCGGCTCGAACACGTCGCCCAGCAGCGCGGGCGCACCGCCGTGGCCCGCCAAGCGGATCGCCGTCGCCGACCGATCGATGCCGAGCGCGGGTATCCCCCGCTGGATGAGCTTGGCGACCAGCCGTCCCGGCCCGCATCCCAGCTCTATCGTCGGTCCGGCGCACATCCACGTCACGGCCTCGTCGAAGACGTCGTCGAAGGCGTCGCGGGGCGCGCTGTCGGAACATCGCTCGCCCAGCCAACGGTGAGCCGGCAGCGGCCGAACCTCGCCGTCCTCGTGCCGGACCCAACATCTCTCGCCACCGAGCGCCCGATCGTAGAGATGGCCCAGCATGTCACGCCTCTCGCATCGTGCGCGACCAGGCGGCCGGACGCGCCTTTGCCCCGGTGGGGGATGTTTCCACAAACCCGCATCGCCGGCACGCCGATATCCACGGGATACGCCAGCATTTCGATCAACCGGATCGATACCCCGATCCGCGATCGGCTAACCCCGCCCGGGTGAGGCCGCCCTGCCGACCGGGCCGAATGGTTCACGCGAGTGATTCGGCGCCGGAGCCAGCCCGGATGGGTCCCGGCTAAGGCGAACCGGCGTCGAACAGGAATTCGTCCAGCAGCCGGTTCACGCGGGCCGGATCTTCCAGCGCGGCCAGATGCGCGACTCCGTCCAGCACGGTGAAGGACGCGTTGGGAATCGACTCCGCCATGGCCCGGGTTTCCGCCAGCGGGAAGGTGGCGTCCTCGGCGCCCGCGATCACGAGTACCGGGGCGGTTACGCGACTCAGTAGAGCGTGTTGATCCGGCCGGTCGGGGACCACGCTGCGGACCGCCCAGCGGGCCGAATCGACGTCGACAGCGCGCAAGTTCGCGAGCACAACCTCGACCACCTCCGGACGGCTGCGCAGCGTCGTCGGACCCAGGAAGCTGCGCACCGCCGGCCGCGTCAGCGGCG
The DNA here is from genome assembly GCF_025965855.1 of Mycobacterium sp. GTDB lineage: Bacteria > Actinomycetota > Actinomycetes > Mycobacteriales > Mycobacteriaceae > Mycobacterium. Next base: position 30,597 of record NZ_JAOPWB010000201.1, read on the forward strand.
GCCGGATGCCGCCCAGGGCTCTCGCCAGCCGCAACATGGTCGCAAACCGAATCTTTTGGACGAAACCGGCTTTCGACGCCGTGCAGTTCATCAAGACGGCGCGGTCGAGGCGGTCGGGATGGCGGGCCGCGAACGTGGCGCCAATCATTCCGCCCCAGGAATTGCCGACGAAGTGAGCTTTGTCGATGCCGAGCCCATCGAGCAGGTCGACGACGCAGCGCGCGCAGTCGGTGAAGCTGAACGCCGCGTGCAGGGGCGCGCTGCCCCCGTGGCCGGGTGGGTCTATGAGCACCAGGCGGTTGCTCTCACCGAAGCGGGCGGCCTGGCCGGCCCACAGGTCTCCGTTCATCAGCAGGCTGGGCCACATCAGCACGGCGGGCCCGGTTCCGTGGCTGATCTGGGTGCGGATCGTCCCCATAGCGGTATCGACTGACCGCGACACCAGCTTGCTCACGTCGCCACCATATGTCGATCCGTAACGACGCGCCGGGCTTCGAGCCAGCGTGCGGGAACGCCCGTCGCGAGCGCCGGCCCACCTCTTAAGCCGGGCGGGAAACCGCGCCGTTGTTTTGCGGGCGCTGTGATTTGGCGTCAAGGCGCAGCTGGATCGATCCGGCACCGTCGGCGTGCACGGGATAGGCGGTCACTTCCGCGCCGCCGTTGGCGACCTCGCATCCCGTTTCCAGGTCGTAGGTGAAGCCGTGCAGCGGGCAGACGACGACCCGGCCGTCGGTGAGCCCGTCCGCCAACGGGCCTCCGCGGTGCGGGCATACCGCGTCAAGGGCGCGCAGCGAACCGTCGCGCAGCCGGAAGACCACGATTTGCCGGCCGGCGATCGCGTAGGCGCGGCCCTCGCCCATCGGGATGTCGTCAACCGGGCCCAAAATGATGTCGTTCATCGCACCGGCACCTGCGGAAGCGGGATCAATGGCAGCGAAGAACGGAAGTGGTTGGACGTGACTGCTTTTCGGCTTTCGGCCCATGGGTCACGGTAGGAGTCGACCGACTTCTGCATGCGTGCATCCAGGTCGGGACCGATGCCCTCGCTGTCCTGCACCACGATCGAGTGGATCCGCTCGATACCGATCCGCGGCACGAAGTCGTAGGTGCGTTCCAGCCAATTGGCATTCTCCCGGTAGTACTGCAGGAACCGACCCGTCAACGCGATGACCTCGTCGGGGGTACCCACCGTTGTCAGCAGATCGCCCCTGCGGACGTGTGAGCCGGCCGCGCCGCCCACGTAGATCTGCCATTGCCCGCCCTCGATTGCGACGACGCCGACGTCCTTGCACAGAGCCTCGGCGCAGTTGCGGGGACACCCGGTCACCGCCAGCTTCATCTTCGCCGGGCTGGGCAGGCCCTGGAACCGGTCTTCGATCGCAATGCCGAGTGCCGTTGAGTCGCCCAGCCCATAGCGGCAGAAGTCGCTTCCCACACAGGTTTTGACGGTGCGGAAGCTCTTGCCGTACGCGTAGCCGGACGGCATCCCGAGGTCGGCCCACACCGCCGGAAGGTCTTCCTTGCGCACGCCCAGCAAATCGATTCGCTGGCCGCCGGTGAGTTTGATCATCGGAATCTGGTATTTGTCGGCTACGTCGGCGATCTTTCGCAGCTGGTCGGAGCTTGTCACCCCACCCTTGAGCTGCGGAACCACCGAGAAGGTGCCGTCTCGCTGGATGTTGGCGTGGACCCGGTCGTTGATGTAGCGGCTGTCGCGTTCGTCGACGAACTCGTCGCCCCACATCATGTGCAGCAACGAGGCAAGCGCCATTTTCGAGCCGGCGTCCTCGCGGCCTTCCGGCGCCAACGCGGCGAACACCGACGACACCGAGTGCAGCTCGAGCTCGCGGATCAGCCGCATCAATTCCGGCTTCTCATAGGGGATCCCCGGAACGTACCACTTGGCCCCCGCGTCCTCGGAAATCGCGGCGCCGGCTTCGGAGGCCGCCCACTCCACTAGCTGGGCGACCAGCCCCTTGCACGAGCCGCAGCCCTTGCCCGCGCGGGTCGCCGACATCACGCCCGCGACCGACGACTGGCCGCCTTTGACGCAGCCGACGATCGCGGCTTTGCTCACGCCGTTGCAGTTGCACACCTGCGCGTCATCCGCCAATTCGGCTGCGCCGGTGGCAACGTCGGGGGCGCCGATGTCGAACATCAGCGAGACCCGTTCGGGCGGAAGCGGAAGCCCACGGTCGAAGGCCTGCATCAAAAAGGCCACCTTGCTGACGTCGCCCACGAGGGTTGCGCCGACCAGTTTGTCGTCGCGCACCACCACGGTTTTGTATACGCCGTGCTTCGGTTCGGAATACTGCACGAACTCGTCGTCGTCACGCTCGGGTCCCTTCAGGCCCATCGCCGCCACGTCGACACCGGCGACCTTCAGCTTTGTCGCCGTGCGCGATCCATGGTAGGCCGCACGGGGATTGGCGCTGGTCAGATGATCGGCGAGCACAACGGCCTGCTCCCACAGCGGGGCCACGAGCCCGTAGACCTGCCCGCGGTGCTGCGCGCACTCGCCCACCACATAGATGTCGTCGTCGTCGATCGAACGCATCTGGTCGTCGACGACGATGGCACGTTCGACGGTCAGCCCGGCGCGCCGCGCGAGCACGACATTTGGCCGGATGCCGGCCGCCATCACCACCATGTCGCAGGGCAGCTGGGTGCCGTCGGCGAATTCGATCGCCGACGGCAGCCCGTCCAGGGTGAGCATCCTGACGGTTTTCTTGCCAGTGTGCACCTCGATGCCCAGCGCCTCCACCAGCCGGCGCAGGATGGCGCTGCCCTGGTCGTCGAGTTGCGCGTTCATCAAGGTGTTGCCACCCTGCACGACAGCTACGTGAAGTCCCCGACTCTGCAGGCCCCGTGCGGCTTCCAATCCCAACAGTCCGCCACCGATGACGACGGCCTTGCTTCGCCCCTTGGCGAATTCGATCATGGCTTCGCAATCGTCGAGGCTGCGGAACCCGAAAACGCCGCGGGCCAAGGCCTTGTCGTCTTGCCAGATGCCGTCAACCGGCGGGAAGAAGGACCTGCTGCCGGTGGCCAGAATCAACTTGTCGTAGCGGACGGTGGTGCCGTCGTCGGCGTAGACCAGGTGCGCGAAGGGGTCGATCCGCACCACTCGCACCCCGGCGCGCAGCTCAATGTTGTTCTGCGCGTACCAGTCCAGCGGATTGAGATAGATCTCGCCGGCGTCGTCGGAGCCGGCCAGCACATTGGACAGGAGAATTCGGTTGTAGTTCCCGTACGGTTCGTCGCCGAATACGGTGATCGCAAACCGCTCATTGCCACCGCGGGCGAGGATCTCCTCCACCGCGCGCGCCCCCGCCATCCCGTTGCCGACGACCACCAGCTTGGCCAGCGCGGTCGAGGGCTGGCCGTTGGTTTCGGGTTGGGCCAATGTAGTCATGGCGACTCAGATTTCAACCAAGCCGATGTCCACGAACACCGTGCCGCTCAATCCGTCGGGGGCCGCGACGAACACCTCGATGACGGTGTCGGCGATCAGGTCCTCGACGACCCGGAGCGGCACGTGCACCGCGTCCTTGGCGCCGATGGGGAAGTACCGCATCGGGGCGCCGTCGCGCATGAGGACGATTGTGACCAACTCGTCGGTGCTGTTGCCGCCGCGGAAATAGACGGGCTGGGTGATCGCCCCGGCCGGCACGGCATAGCGCAGAGAAGAATCGAGCAGGGACGGCGAATCGTAGCCTTTTCCGTGAAAAGTGAATGGGCCCTGCAAAAAGCGAGGCACGCTGTCGTCACCCATGCGTCACATCTCCCTTCGGTGAATCGGCTGCGTCTGCGCGCACCACGGCGACCGCGCAGGCTTTGAATGAGGGCATCCGGGAATGCGGGTCAAGAACCGGATTGGTCAGCCGGTTGATGCTCGCCGCGCCGCCCCAGTGGAACGGTGCGAAGACGGTGTCCGGGCGGATACCGGTGTCCGTCCGCGCCGTCATCACGACCTCGCCCCGGCGGGTCGTCAGCCGAACCTTGTCGCCACTGCCGACACCGAGGCGTTGCGCCAGCGTCGGGTGCAGCTCGACCACCGGCTCCGGCGCGGCTTCGGCGAGTGTGGCGACCCTGCGCGTTTGGGTCCCGGATTGATATTGTCGCAACACCCGGCCGGTCGTGAGGTAGTACGGGAATTCGTCGTCCGGCAGTTCCGCTGCGCCCCTTTGCTCGACGGGATGGAAGCGGGCTCGCCGGTCCGGCGTCGGGAAGTCCTCGGCGAACAGGCGTGGGGTGTCGGGGTGCAGGGCGGACGTGCAGGGCCAGAACACTCCTTTGTCGGCCGCGATCCGTTCGTAGCTGATTCCCCGGTAGTCGGCCTTGCCGCCCTGGCTCGCGCGGGTCAGCTCCTCGAAGACTTCCTGTGGATCGGCCGAAAACCCGTGTACCCCTACGCGCTTCGCCAGGTCGGCCATGACGACAAGGTCGCCGCGCACCTCGTCGGGCGGTGCGACCGCCGCCCGGCGCAGGATCACCCGGCCTTCCAGGTTGGTCATGGTTCCCGACTCTTCGGCCCACTGCGTCGTGGGGAGCACCACGTCGGCCAACGCGGCGGTCTCGGACAAGAAGATGTCGGACACGGCCAGGAAATCCAGTTCCTTCATCTTGTCCGCGACGTGTAGCGAATTCGGCGCCGAGACAACGATGTTGGAGGCCATCACCCACAGCGCGCGCACCCCGGCGGGAGTGCCGATGCCGCTGAGCATTTCGTAGGCCGACCGCCCGGACGACGGCAGGTCGGCGGGGTCGATCCCCCATACCCGTGCGACGTGGGCGCGCGCGACGGGATCGTCGAGTTTGCGGTAGCCGGGCAGCTGGTCGCACTTCTGCCCATGCTCGCGGCCACCCTGGCCGTTGCCCTGACCGGTGATCGTCGCGAAACCGCTATACGGGCGGCCCGGTAGTCCCAGCGCCAGCGCCAGGTTGATGAAGGCCTGCACCGTGTCGGTCCCCGAGCTGTGCTGCTCGGCGCCGCGGGCGGTCAGGATCATCGCGCGATCGGCCCGGGCCAGCATCCGGGCCGCGGCCACGATGTCCTTTTCGGGCACGCCGGTGATCCGTTCGACCCGGTCCGGCCAGTACAGCCGCACCGCGCGACGCACCGCCTCGAATCCCGCGGTCCGCTCGGCGACATACTCGTGATCGATAAGACCGTCCCGGGCAACGACATTGAGCATGCCGTTGGCCAAGGCGAGGTCGGTTCCGGGGACGGGCTGTAGATGAAGGTCGGCGCGACTGGCGGTGGCGGTGCGGCGCGGGTCCACGACGATGTGCTTGGCGCCCCGGGCGCGGCCCGCGTCGAAATACTGCATCGCCGGGGGCAGCGTTTCGGCGGGGTTACCACCGACGAGGAGGATGACGTCGGCGTGCGCGATGTCGGCGAGCGGAAAGGGCAACCCGCGGTCGATGCCGAACGAACGGTTCGACGCCGCGGCCGCCGACGACATACAGAACCGGCCGTTGTAATCGATTGCCGAGGTGCGCAGTGCGACGCGCGCAAATTTGCCTAACTGGTAAGCCTTTTCGTTTGTCAGGCCGCCGCCGCCGAAACATCCGACAGCGTCCCGGCCATGGTTCTGCTGCGTCTTCTGGAACGCCGCGACGATCCGCTCCAGCGCCTCGTTCCAGGTCGCCGGACGCAGCGGCGCACCTCGCCCGTCGCGAACCAGCGGGCGGCTCAGCCGTTCCGGATGCCCGAGCAGGTCGGCCGCCGTCCAGCCCTTCGCGCACAGCCCACCGCGATTAGTGGGAAAGTCTCCTTGCGGCGCGAGCACCGGCGGCTTCGCGGGTCCCCCGGACACGTCGAGGGTGATGCCGCACTGTAATGAACAGTACGGGCAATGTGTTTTCGTCGGCGCCGACGCCACTGGCGATCACCGCTTAGCTGATGAGCCGGCACACCTTCGGCCGGCTCGGCCGGACGTTCCTTCCATGATGCCTCCCGATCGGCCCTTACAGCCGAAACTACGGCGCCCGTGTTTCGAAGGCATTTCCGCGGATTGTCCACACGACTACCGCCTACTCACGGCCCTGTCGGTGAAGATGTGTTGTCGTCGTTGATACTGAGTCGATGCCGAACGACGACGTTCACCCCGACCTGCGCCGAATCGCCCGTTTCACCCCACGGCATCTGATCGGTCCCCGGAGCCTGCCGATAATGCGGGCGATGGGCGGCCTGACGGGATGGCGCCGTAAAGCCGGCGCACCCCCCGGTGTCGAGGTGATCACCCTGGGATCGGGGGTCGGCGTGCGGCTGTTTCGGCCCGCCGGTGTGACCGAACCCGCGCCCGCGCTGCTGTGGATTCACGGCGGCGGGTACGTGCTCGGCACCGCCCAGCAGGACGATGCGCTGTGCCGCCGGTTCAGCTCGAGGCTGGGCATGACCGTCGCGTCGGTGGAATACCGCCTGGCGCCCGAGCATCCGTATCCCGCGCCGCTGGAAGACTGCTATTCGGCGCTCACCTGGCTGGCCGACCTGCCCGCGGTGGACCGCAACCGGGTGGCGATCGCCGGCGCCAGCGGGGGCGGCGGCCTGGCGGCGGCGCTGGCGCTGCTGGCCCGGGACCGCGGCGAAGTAAGCCCCGCGTTTCAGGTGTTGGCCTATCCGATGCTGGACGACCGAAGCTCCGCCACCGCCGCGAACCCGAACCACCGGCTGTGGAGCACGCGCAGCAACGACTTCGGCTGGACGGCCTATCTCGGCGGCGCCGACCCGCGGGTCGCCGTCCCGGCGCGCCGCGACGACCTGAGCGGGCTGCCGCCGGCATGGATCGGCGTAGGGACGCACGACCTATTCTACGACGAGGACCTGGCCTACGCCCAGCGCCTGATCGACGCGGGGGTGCCGTGCCACGTCGAGGTGATTCCGGGCGCGTTTCACGGCTTCGATGCGGTGGCACGGAAAGCCCAAGTGTCGCGGCGGTTTTTCGACAGCCAATGCGACAGTTTGCGCGCCGCGCTCGCCCCGGCGGCCTGAGCGCCGGTCACATCGCGAAGTAAACGAGCTCGCCGCCGATGACGGTGGCGGCCACCATGCCGGCGTCCAGCTCGGCCAGCGCCGTCGCCGGGGGCTCGGTCAGCACGCAGAGGTCCCCGGGCTGCCCGGCTTCGACGGTGCGCGCCCGGCCCGGCTGATCCGGCCGGCCCAGGAACATCGTCAAAGCCTGTCGCGCCGTGACGCATTCGTTCGGATTGAGCACGGCGCCGCTGGGTGTGGTGCGGTACACCGCGGCCCGCATCGCCGTCCATGGGTCGCTGTGGCCGAAGGGCATGTCGGTGGACAGCGCCACCGGCACGGCCGCGTCAAGCAGGGACGCGACCCGCCACAGCTGGCCGTGCTCGCCGGCGGGGACGTCGGCGAGGTATTGATCGCCGCGCTCGGCGACGAAGTTGGGCTGTGTCACCACCGTGATCTGCAGGTCGGCCAGGTCGGCCAAGTTTTCCGTGGGCACTACCGCGGCATGCTCGATGCGATCCAGCGGGTGGCTGCCGGCGGCCCGCAGGGCCGCGATCGTGACCACCAGTTGGGCCGCGGTCACGCAGTGCACCGCGACCGGTCGGCCGTTGCTGTGCTGGTCGGCGATGAAGGCCGTCAGGGCGTCCAGATCGAGACGGTCGTCCTGCAGGATCTTCTTACCCGGTGCCAGGAAGCTCGGCCGCGGCCGAAACTCGCCGTGGCGGTGCGCCACCAACAGCGAGACCATGTCGTCGGCGCCGAGGTCGGGGGTGGCGTCGGTGACGCCGGTGACGCCGGTCGCGGTGATGCGGCGGCTGAGTTCGGCCAGGTCGGTTTCGCGCTGCTGCAGGGCGTCCGACCAGCCGCGGTCGGCGCTGCGCAGGCGGCCGTCGGGATGTTCGGGTAGGCCGACCCGGCCCAGCGCCTCGGAGTTGAGGATCCACAGCGCGCCGCTGCGGTGCTGGATGCGCACCGGAATGTTGCGCACGACGGCATCCAGGGCGGTCCGATCAAGCTCGCCTGCGACGGACTCGTGGTAGCCGACGGCGCGAATCCACCCGTCGGGGCCCGGCGTGGCGTTCGACAGCAGTTGTGTCAGTTGGGCTTTGGTGGTGACCCCGGGCGGCCCGACGAAGAACGAATCCAGCGCCGAAGCCGCCGAGCGCAGGTGCACGTGGTGGTCGTGCAGCCCGGGCAGGACGGTCCCGCCGCCGGCGTAGAGCACGCCCTCCCCTTCGCGAGAGACCAGACCGTCCCCTATCTCATCGATCTGCGCACCGACCCGGATGTCGACCGTTCTGCCGTCCAGCAGGGCGGCGCGGTGAATCAGCATGACAGGCAACGCCTTTCGGAGACCATCCGGCGCACGGCGTCGTTGTCGGCGCCGAGTTCGGCCGCCGGGCCGGGTGCCGGTGGTGCCTGGGGTGGCGGCGCCGGGTTCTGCCCGGCCGGCGCTTCGGTCGGCAACGCCGCATAGGTCGCGGCGACGGCGGCCATGGGCACGTGGATCGATTCACCCCCGCCGCGGCTCAGCGATTCGACCACCGCCAAGGCCGCGTCCAGCCCGGTCAACGGGTCGGCGATGGCGTCGCCGCAGAACACCGGTCCATCGGCGGCGATACCCACCAGGCCACCGGCCACCGCGGCGTCATCGCCGAACGCCGGCCTTGCGTCGTCATATCCGCTGATGCGTAACCAGATTCGCCCCGCTCGCGGTGCGACGTCGTCGGGCCCGAGCCGGCGCCGCACCAACGCGGCGGGGCGCGAGCCTTCGATCACGATATCGGCGACGGCGAGCAAGTCGCGTAGCTCGTCGGCCTGGCTGTCGAAATCGATGCAGTAGGAGAGCTTTTCACCGTTGATCCAGTCGTAGAAGGCACCGTTGCCGTCTCGGGTGCCGTCCGGGCGGCGCGGGCTTTCCACTTTGACCACGGTTGCTCCGGCGCGGGCCAAGAGCTGCCCACACAGCGGGCCCGCCCACATCGAGGACAGGTCGGCCACCAGCAGGCCGGCCAACTCGCGCGCGTGCGCGCGCGAGTTCATGTGCCGGACCTGCGGCGATGCGGCGGCGGCCTCGCCCAGGGTGGCCGCGGGAATGTCGAGCAGACGCGCCCGTTCGGTGACCGCGAACACGGGGTGCGTTGCGGCCCAGCGCCGCAGCGCCGGCCAGGGGTAGGCGGGCATCTCATCGGTCTGCAGCAGGGCGGGGACGGCGGCGACGTCGTCGGGGCGCGACAGCGTGATCGCACACCACCCATCGCGGGCCGCCAGCAACCGGGTGGCCCCACCGGCCGATACCCGGCCGCGGCGGGTCAATCCGAGCAAGCCGGCCCGCCCGGTCAGCAGGCCGGCCGCGTCGATGACGATGTGCATTCGGTGACCCACGGTGGCGGCCACGTGCTCCGCGCGGGCCAGCACGTTCGCGCGGGAGAAGTCGGGCGGCCCGTCGGGCAGGCCCGTCAGGCAGGCCAGCCCGCTGCTACCCCACTTGGATGACGTGGTCACCACCCCATTGTGCGCGTGGCGCGGGCTAGAAATGCAGCGCGGTGAACCGCCAGTCCAGCACCGGGCGGTCGGGCTCGCCGACCGCATAGACCAGCGACCGCAGCCCGAGCACTCCGCCGTGGTCGGTCGGCCGGGCGGTTTCGACGTGCAACTCGCTGTACAGGGTGTCGCCCTCGCGCACCGGGCCGGTGTGATCGCAGGACTCCCAGCCCAGGACCGTCGCCAGGTTGGGCAGCAGCCTGCTGGCCTGCGCGAGCGCCAGCCCGATGGTGTGTCCGCCGTACACCAGCCGGCCACTGCCGACCCGCGAATCATGATGTGTGGCGGCGATGTTCAGGGTGAGCCGGGCGAGTTCGGGCGCGCAGCTGACCACATCGCCCGTGCTGCGCAGCACCGCACCCGCCAGGGCGGGGTCGAAACGCGGGCCCGGCACCTTGTTTCGGAACACGTCGGCGTCCCACTGGGCGGTCGGATCGTGGGCCGGGCCGGGCACGTCGGCGCCGATCGTGGATAGATCGTCGTCGGGAGCCTCCGATCCGTCCCTGTCGGGGTTGTGGTCCGGGCCGGCCGGCAGCATGGCGCACCGATAGAAGTCGAGCACCAACCGGTCGGCCTGGTCGATCGTGATCATCCGCAGCGCCGCCATGCCCGTCGGGGCCCGGCCCGGCTTCGGCGAATTGGCCCGCAGTCCAACCACTTCCGTGCGGGTGTACAGCGAGTTGCCGATGACCGGGAATCGGTGAAAGGTGAGGCCGCGGTAGAACAGGTTCGCCTTGACCCGCTGGGTGGCCAGCGTCGACTGCCCGATCGCGACGTCGCAGACCAGGGCCGGATGCGCCAGCGGCCCCGGCGCGCCGGTCACCGCCGCACACAGGTCGGCGTTCAGGGACAGCCGCAACCGATCGCCCACGATCGCCTGATGCGCGGCGGCCATCCCCGCCGACAGCGTCATCGCCGGTGCCCAGTCGAAGACGTCGCCCACCGCGAGATCGTCGAAGTAGGGGCCGCCCTCGCGCATCCGCGCATACCCGTCGCTAGTCACAACGCCACATGCTGGCAGGCTGTCGGATCGGGGGTCAACGCAGGAGGCTGGGCGTGGGGTGAACGACGAAGAAGACATGCTGGTCGCCACGGTGCGGGCGTTCATCGACCGCGACGTCAAACCCAGCGTCCGCGAGGTCGAGCACGCCAACACCTACCCCGGGGCGTGGATCGACCAGATGAAGCGGATCGGCATCTACGGCCTGGCCGTTCCCGAGGAATACGGCGGGTCACCGGTGTCGATGCCGTGCTACGTGCGGGTCACCGAGGAGCTGGCCCGCGGCTGGATGAGCCTGGCCGGCGCGATGGGAGGGCACACCGTGGTGGCCAAGTTGCTGACGCTGTTCGGCACCGCGGAGCAGAAGCGGGCCTACCTGCCGCCGATGGCCACCGGCGAGCTGCGGGCCACGATGGCGTTGACGGAGCCCGGCGGCGGCTCGGACCTGCAGAACATGACGACGACCGCTGTGCCCTTTGGCGAAGCCGGCGCCCCTGGCGGTTTGGTCATCAACGGTTCCAAGACCTGGATCAGCAACGCGCGCCGGTCCGGGCTGATCGCGCTGCTGTGCAAGACCGACCCGAACGCCACGCCGCGCCACGCGGGCATCTCGATCGTGCTCGTCGAGCACGGGCCGGGTATGACGGTCTCGCGGGACCTACCCAAGCTGGGTTACAAGGGCGTCGAGTCCTGCGAGCTGTCGTTCGACAACTTCCGTGCGCCGGCGTCGGCGGTGCTGGGCGGCCGGGTGGGCGAGGGCTTTGCGCAAATGATGAAGGGGCTCGAGACGGGCCGCATCCAGGTGGCCGCCCGGGCCCTGGGCGTCGCGACGGCGGCGCTCGAGGACGCGCTGGCCTACGCGCAGCAGCGGGAAAGCTTCGGGCGGCCGATTTGGAAACATCAGTCGATAGGCAACTACCTGGCGGACATGGCGACCAAGCTCACCGCCGCCCGTCAGCTCACCCGCTATGCCGCCGAGCGCTACGACAGCGGCGAACGCTGCGACATGGAGGCCGGGATGGCCAAGCTGTTCGCCTCCGAGACCGCAATGGAGATCGCGCTGAACGCCGTGCGCATCCACGGCGGCTACGGCTACTCCACCGAGTACGACGTCGAACGCTACTTCCGCGACGCGCCGCTGATGATCGTGGGCGAGGGCACCAACGAGATCCAGCGCAATGTGATCGCCGCGCAGCTGGTCGCCCGCGGCGGGATCTGAAGCGAATCTCCCGGCCTGACGTCGGCGTGTGCTGTATATTTGCCTGACTTCTCACACCAGCGAAGCGGCGCGGGAGTAACCAAGGAGAGGCAGCTGCCATGAGTTATCCCCAAGGGCCGTACGAGGGTTCCCCAGAATGGCAGGGCCAGCAGCAGCCGGGTTGGCAGGGCCAGCCGCCGCCCGGATACCCGGTCCCGCAGCAGGGTTGGCCGGCCCAGCGCGAGCCGGACAACTACCTCGTCTGGGCGATCCTGGTCACGGTGCTGTGCTGCCTCCCGTTCGGGATCGTCTCGATCGTGTACTCCACCAAGGTCTCCGGGCTGTGGGCCCAGGGGCGATACGCCGAGGCACAATCCGCGGCCGACAGCGCGAAGAAGTGGGCCATCATCGGCGCGATCGCCGGCGTCGCCGCCTACGTGATTGGCGTCATCCTGTGGTTCGTCTTTTTCGCGGTGGCCATCTCGAGCATCCCGTCGACGACCACCACCACCTATTCGGGCTTCTGAGCGAGGCCTTGGGCGCCAACGTAAGTCGCGTCCACCAGCCCCCACGCCCGCGCGGTGTCGGCGCCGACCGACTGCCCGGACAGCACCAGATACGCGGTGCGCCAGCGCCCGATCCGCCGGGTGACGCTGAGGGTTCCGCCGGCGCCGGGTATCAGGCCGAGGCCCAATTCGGGTAGGCCGAACACCGAATCGTCGCGCGCCTCAATCCATCCGCAGAACGCCGCCATCTCCAATCCGCTGCCCATCACCCGGCCGTGAACCTGCGCGCGGCATGACCGGCCGAGCCGGGCGGCCAACGCGTCGAGCGCCAGCGCGGGGCTGTGGCGGGTGCGGGCCAGGTGCGCGCTCGCCGGGTCGGCGAAGGTGCCGAATTCCGCGAGGTCCCCGCCGCTGCAAAACGATGGACCGTTGCCGCTCAACACGATCCCGGTAACCGAGGGATCCAGCTGAGCGACGGTCAGCGCCTCGAGCAACGCGCCCCGCGCATCGGTGGAAAACGCGTTGTGGCGTTGCGGCCGGTTGAAGGTGATCCGCAGCGTGTCGCCCTCACGCCGCGCCAGCACCGGGTCGGCGATGTCGGGCACGCGGGCCGGACCGCGTTCGGCCAGCCACCGCCCGAACTCCGGGCCGGCCTGCAGGGTCGAGTAGGCCAGCGACTCGGTCACCACCCCGGCCAGCGTCGGGCCGCGGGGGTCGACCGCGCGCAGGACGTCGTCGCACACGCGGCTGGCGTGCGGCCAACGCCGGCAGCGCTGCGTCAGCTCGGCCAGGGCCTCGGGCACCGAATCGACCGTGACCGCCCTGCGATCGGAGCACGCGTCCTCGGTCAGCGTGAAAGTCGCGGCCTGAAGCCAGTATTCGTCCCGGGCGATATCCGCGGCCGAGCCTACGGCGACGACCACTCCGGGCGGTGACGCCGGCTCCGGTTCAGGACCGGCCTCCATCGCGCTCGACAGGTCCACCACCCGCAGCATCGGTCACACCGAGTACTTCTCGATCAGCCCGTTCTTGTAGAGCTTTCCGGTGTCGGTGCGCGGCAGCTGCGCCTCGAAGGCGATCGAGCGCGGGCATTTGTAGTGCGCCAAGCGGTCCCGCAGCCATGCGGTCAGCTCGTCGGCAAACCCATCGGTGGCATCGGCCGGGTCGACGGTCTGCACGGCCGCCACGACGCGCTGACCCATCTCGTCGTCGGGAACGCCAAACACCGCGGCGTCCAACACCTTCGGGTGGGTGACCAGAAGGTTCTCGGTCTCTTGCGGGTAGATGTTCACCCCGCCGGAGATGATCATGTGGTGGCGCCGGTCGGTCAGGTACAGGTAACCCTCGTCGTCGAGATAGCCGACGTCGCCGACCGTCACCCAGCCGTGCGTGCCGCGCGAGGCGGCGGTTTTCGTCGGGTCGTTGAGGTATTCGAAGGAGTACCCGCCCTCGAAGTAGAGCTCGCCGGGCTGGCCCGGTGGCAGCTCGGTGCCGTCCTCGCCGAGGATGTGAATCGCGCCCAGCATGGGTTTGCCGACCGAACCCGGGTGCGCCAGCCACTCCTCGGCGCTGATCAACGTCGACCCGATGGCCTCCGAGGACGCGTAATACTCGTCGACGATCGGACCCCACCAGTCGATCATCTGCTTCTTGATCTCCATCGGGCACGGCGCGGCGGCGTGCATCACCCGCTGCAGGCTGGACAGGTCGTACGAATCACGAACGGCTGCGGGCAGTTTCAGCATCCGGGTGAACATGGCAGGCACGAACTGGCCGTGGGTCACCCGATAACGCTGGATCGCGTCCAGCGTTCCCTCGGGGTCGAACTTCTCCAGGACGACCGTGGTGATGCCGTCGGCCTGCGCGCTCATCGACCACACCGACGGCGCCGTGTGGTAGAGCGGGGCCGGGCTCAGATAGATCGACTCGGGGGTCATCCAGAACCCGATCAGCGCCGCCATCATGCCCGGCGCCTCGGCGGGCGGGACGTGCGGCAGTTCGCGTTTGATGCCCTTGGGCCGGCCGGTGGTCCCCGACGAATACTGCAGCAGGTCGCCCTCAATCTCGTCGTCGATCGGGGTATCCGGTTGGCGGGCAACGCATTCCGGATAGCGCTCCCAATTCGGCAGGTCGCCTGGCGAAACAGGGCCGGCGATCATCAGCAGGCCCGGCAGCCCGTCCGGCAGGTGTTCTCCCAGTTGCACAAGCGTGTCGCGCAACGCCGCCGAACCGATGATGGCCTTGGCGCTGCTGTTGTCGACGATGTAGGCGGCCTCGGCCGCGGTCAGGTGGGTGTTGATCGGCACGTAGTACAAACCGCTGCGTCGCGCCGCCCACATCACCGCGTGGATGTGCTCGTTGTTCTCCATCAGGATCGCGACGGTGTCCCCCTCGCGCAGTCCGGCCTGGCGAAACCGATGCGCCAGCCGATTGGCGCGGGATTCCAGGTCGTCGAAGGTGACGACCGTGCCGGCCGGGTAGAGGATGACAGCAGGTTTGTCGGCGCCGATATGGGGGCGAATCTGCATGCGCCGACTGTATTACCCGCCCACGGGCCGGCGGCACGTAGGTCACTCTCGGGCGGTCCTCGCTCGGCATGAAGTCACACCAGTCACAAGAAGTTCGGGGTAGCCCGATCTGCCCCCCTCATAGCGACAATCCGAGGGCATGCGGCAGGACCGCCGACATCACCGAGAACTGTCGCTGTTAGGCGGGCAAAGACGCGCATGCCCGAACCGCGTCAGCGCTCCGGCAGCAGCAGGGCACTGTCACCGAATTCGTGCCACAGATAGCCTCGTGTGACGGCCTCCCGATAGGCCGCCGCGACCAGGTCCGGGCCCGCAACGGCCTCGAGCAGCAGCAGGTGTGAGGCGCCGGCGTCATGCCATCCGGTGATCAGGCCGTCGACCACCCGGCCCGGGTGGCCGGGACCGAGCACCAGGTCGGTCCAGCCGGCGGCCGGCCGGACCACGCCGAGCGCGTCCGCGGCCGACTCCAGCGCGCGGGTGACGGTGGTGCCTACGGCGATCACCCTGCTGCCGGCAGCGCGCGCCGAATTCACCATCCGCGCGGTGGCCGCCGGCACCTCGAACGGCTCGGGAGTCGGTGGCTCGCCCGCTTCCGCCGACGACACCCCGGCGTGCAGCGTGATCGGCGCGATCCCAATCCCGGTGGAGACCAGGGCGGTTACCAGCTCGGTGCTGAAAGGCCGCGCCGCGCTGGGCATTTCAGCGCTGCCGGCGGATCGCGCGAACACGGTCTGGTAGTAGCGCAGCGGCCATGGGCGCGGCACGTATGCGTACCGGATCGGCCGCCCGTGCCGCGCGAGGTACGAGCCGACAGCGCCTGCCGGACCCTCCAGGATCGCCCGCGCCGTCCACAGCCGTGCGCCCTCGACCCCGGGTTCCGGGTAGGACGACCCGATGACGAGCGCCGCGCCGCCGGGCATGTCGACGCGTTCGCCGGGCCGGACGTCGGTCAGGTGTCCGGCCGCGTCCACCGCGGGCCGCAGTTCCACCACCCAGGCCTTTTCGGCGCGCGGCGTCGAGAAGTGCACGGTGATTTCCTGGCCGCCGCGGCGGCCGTCGACCGCGGCGGGCATCGTGGCGGAGTTGTTCACCACCAGGAGATCGCCCGGTCGCAGGTAGTCACCAAGGTCGGCGAAGCGGGCGTGGCTTACCCCGCCCGGGCGGGCGACCAGCAGCCTGACCGCGTCGCGGGCCACGCCGTGGGCTTCGGGCGGCTCGATGGCGTCGGAGCCCGGGGGGCGGTCGAAGTGCGTCCGCGGCCGCGCCGCGAGGGTCCTGGAAACAGTCATCGCCACGCTCCGGATAGCGCCAGGTCCGCCGCCCGGTAACGACCGGCGGCGGGCCGGGTGTCCAGCAGGCGCAGCAATGCCGGGACCTTCGCCTCCGGCTCGGCGCGGTCGGAGATGTCCTCGCCGGGAAACGCGGCCTGGTGCATCTCGGTCCGCATGTCGCCCGGGTCGAAGGCGTAAACGCTGACGGCCGGCGCCTCGGCCGCCAGGACGGCCGACAGCTGATCCAACGCGGCCTTCGACGAGCCGTATCCGCCCCAGCCCGGGTACGGCTCGACGGCGGCGTCGGATGACAGGTTGACGATCACCCCCGCGTTGTCGGTCAGCGCCGGCAGCGCCGCCTGGATCAGCGCCAGCGGGGCGAACACGTTGCTCTGGTAGACGGCCCACAACTCGCCCGCCGGGTAGTCGGCGAGCACCGGCTGCGGGCTGGGCCCCAGCCGGCTGGCGTTGTTCACCAGCAGGCGAAGTGGACCGGCCTCGATCGCGGCCGCGACCAGCGCGTCACGGTGCGGCGCGTCGGTTACGTCGCCCGGCAATGCGATCAATCGCGACGAATTAAGCTCCGCGGCAGTGGTTTTCAGATCGGAGGCACGGCGGGCGTCGGCGACGACGGCCCACCCACGGTCGAGCAGGGCGGCCGTCACCGCCCTGCCGAACCCGCGGGAGGCGCCGGTGACAATGGCAACGGGACGGGCTTGAAATTGGGTCATATGGCCATACTGATAGTTGAAGTAAACTTTAAGTCAAGTCCCCAATTCGAGGAGACCACATGGACAAACGGGATCTGTTCACCGTCAGCGAGATAGCCCGCCGCAGCGGCTTCGCCGCCTCGGCGATCCGGTTCTACGAGAGCCAGGGCCTCATCACGGGGACCCGGACCGCCGGCGGCCAGCGCCGATTCGAGCGGCAGATGCTGCGGCGCCTGGCCTTCATCAAGGCCGCCCGCAACGTCGGGCTGAGCCTGGATGAGATCGCCGACGCGCTGGCGACACTTCCGGACGGCCGCACCCCGACCCGCGCCGACTGGGGCCGGCTGTCCAAAACCTGGCGCGCGCGCCTCGACGACCAGATCGCCGGGTTGATCGCGCTGCGCGACAACCTCGACTCGTGCATCGGCTGCGGGTGCCTGTCACTGAAGCGCTGCGCCATCTCCAATCCGGGCGACCTGGCGGCCGGCGCCGGAGCCGGCGCGGTGTACCTGCCGAGATCGCTACGACGACCGGCGATTAGCGGCTAGGGCCCAGCTCGCCGAGCAGACGCAAAAGCCCCCGATTCCGGTCCGGAACGGGGGCTTTTGCATCTGCTCGCGCTACTCGGCGAGCCGCTGCTTGAGCGCCTCGAACTCGTCCTTGACCCCGGTGGGCAGCTTCTCGCCGACGAACTCGAACCACTCCTCGATCAGCGGCAGTTCCTGGCGCCACTCGTCGGCGTTGACGGCCAACGCCTGCGCGACGTCCTTGCTGTCGGCGTCGAGCCCGTCCAGGTCCAGATCCTCGGCGGTCGGCACGACACCGATCGGGGTGTCCTGGCCGCCGGCCTTGTGCTCGATGCGGTCGACGATCCACTTCAGCACGCGGCTGTTCTCGCCGAAGCCCGGCCACAGGAACTTGCCACCCTCACCGCGGCGGAACCAGTTGACGAAGAACACTTTCGGCAGCTTGGACTCGTCGGAGTTCTTGCCCAGGTCCAGCCAGTGCTGGAAGTAGTCGCCGACGTGGTAGCCCAGGAACGGCAGCATGGCCATCGGGTCGCGGCGCACGGTGCCCACCTTGCCCTCGGCGGCGGCGGTCTGCTCGCTTCCCATGGTCGCCCCCATGAACACGCCGTGCTGCCAATCGCGGGCCTCGGTCACCAGCGGCACCGTGGTCTTGCGGCGGGCGCCGAACAGGATGCCCGAGATTGGCACGCCCTGCGGGGCGTCCCACTCCGGCGCGAGGATCGGGCACTGCGACATCGGCGTGCAGTACCGCGAATTCGGGTGCGCGGCTTTGGTTTCCGTCTCGCGAAGAACCCAGTCCTGGCCCTTCCAGTCGATCAGGTGATCCGGCTCGCCCTCCAGGCCTTCCCACCACACCTCGTCGTCGTCGGTCAGCGCGACGTTGGTGAAGACGGTGTTGCCCGCGGCGATGGTGCGCATGGCGTTGGGGTTGGACTTCCAGTTGGTGCCCGGCGCGACCCCAAAGAAGCCGAACTCGGGATTGACCGCGTACAGCCGGCCGTCCTTGCCGAACCGCATCCAGGCGATGTCGTCACCGAGCGTTTCGGCGCGCCAGCCCGGGATGGTCGGCTGCAGCATGGCGAGGTTGGTCTTGCCGCACGCCGACGGGAAGGCCGCGGCGAAGTAGTACGCCTTGTTCTCCGGGGAGATCAGCTTGAGGATCAGCATGTGCTCGGCGAGCCAGCCCTCGTCGTGCGCCATCGCCGACGCGATGCGCAGCGAGTAGCACTTCTTGCCCAACAGGGCGTTGCCGCCGTAGCCGGAGCCGTAGCTCCAGATCTCGCGGGTTTCCGGGAAGTGCGTGATGTATTTGGTGTCACTACACGGCCACGGCACGTCTTGTTGGCCGGGCTCCAGGGGGGCTCCGACGGAGTGCAGCGCCTTGACGAAGAAGCCGTCGTCACCCATCTTCTCCAGGGCGGCCTTGCCCATCCGGGTCATCACCTTCATCGACACCACGACGTATTCGGAGTCGGTGATCTCCACGCCCAGCTTGGGGTCGTCGGCACCGAGCGGGCCCATGCAGAACGGCACCACATACATGGTGCGGCCGCGCATGCAGCCCCGGTACAGGTCCTTCAGGGTGGACCGCATCTCGGCGGGGTCCATCCAGTTGTTGGTCGGCCCGGCGTCGATCTCCCGCTCGGAGCAGATGAAGGTCCGCGACTCGACCCGCGCCACGTCGGACGGATCGGACAGCGCCAGGAAAGAATTCGGGAACTTTGCGGGGTTCAGCCGCTTGAACGTGCCGGCGGCGACGAGCTGCTCGGTGAGCCGCTTCCACTCCTCGTCGGAACCGTCAGCGAAGACCACCCGGTCCGGCTGGGTGAGCTCGGCGACCTCCTCCACCCAAGACAGCAGCCCGTGGTGCTTGGTAGGCGCGGTGTCCAGACCGGGAATGGTCGCTGAAGTCATCGAACTCTCCTGGATTTCTGCCTGCTTACTCGGCTCGTCGGTTGCGGTAGATATGCGTTCGCCCACACAACTGTTCACATGGTGGCGTTAACTACAGGTTATCGTGAGCTACTTGTCGGGGAGGCCTCGGGCGGGTATAAGCCTTCTCACATCAACGATTCAGAAACGTCACCGAACGTCAGACGTCGTCGCCATTCGCGCTCCTTGAAGCCGGTTTATCGCTTTCGCGCTCGGCTCGGGGTATACCCGGTTCTCCCAGTTCTGCACGCACGGCGTCCAGCGCGGCCTGGACCGTGGGCATCTCCCGGTCACGTACGGCGGCCGCCCGTGCCGCGGCGATCGCGTGCTCGCGCAGTTCGCTGTCGATGGCGCTGACCTGATCGGCCACCTGCGCGTTCTCGGCCTCATCGCGGGCGATCAGCGCGGTGCTCAGCAGCGACTCGGCGACCAGCACGCGGGTCGCGACCAGCTCCTCCACCGTCGACTGCAGCGACGACGTCGCTTCGGCCGCCCAGCGGTCCAGCAGCGCCCGGTCCCGCAGCAGGCCGCGGATGTGGATGACCACGAACGTGACCGCCACCCCGACGGCGACGCACCCCGCCGCCCCCGCGGCGGCCAGTACGGGGCTCAGCCGGGATGCCAGCCCGGCGACCAGCCGGCTGAGCGTCAGCGCCACGCCGAGTCCGAACCCGGCGCCCAGCAGCATCATCAGCCAGGTTTCGTGCCGCCGGGATTTCAGGGGCGTGGGCGGGACCTCGACCGTCGGCAGCTTCT
>NZ_JAOPWB010000209.1 GCF_025965855.1 Mycobacterium sp.
TAGGGGTCCCGAGCAGACGCAAAAGCCCCCCATTTCGCGACGAAATGGGGGCTTTTGCGTCTGGTCGCGGGAGGGAGACCCGGCAGGTATTCCGGCGCCGCGGTACGGCACGATGGTCGGGTGCCCGAAAACGGAAGCGAGGCAGCCGACCCCGATCTGCTGATCGACTTCAGAAACGTGTCGCTACAGCGCGGCGGACGCCCCCTGGTCGGACCGCTGGATTGGGCCGTGGAGCTCGACGAACGCTGGGTGATCATCGGGCCCAACGGCGCCGGCAAGACGTCGCTGCTGCGCATCGCCGCCGCGACCGAGCACCCGTCGTCGGGCGTCGCGTTCGTCCTCGGCGAGCGGCTGGGCCGGGTCAACATGAGCGAGCTGCGTTCGCGGGTCGGGCTGAGCTCGTCGGCGCTGGCGCAGCGGATCCCCACCGACGAACTGGTGCGCGACCTCGTCGTATCCGCCGGCTATGCGGTGTTGGGTCGATGGCGTGAGCCCTACGACGACGTCGACTACCGCCGGGCGATCGACATGCTGGAAAGCCTTGGCGCCGAGCACCTCGTGGACCGCACCTACGGGACGTTGTCGGAAGGGGAACGCAAGCGGGTGCTGATCGCCCGCGCCTTGATGACCGACCCGGAGCTGCTGCTGCTGGACGAACCCGCCGCCGGCCTGGACCTGGGCGGCCGGGAGGAGCTGGTAGCCCGGCTGGCCGACCTGGCCGCCGACCCCGATGCGCCCGCGCTGGTGCTGGTCACCCATCACGTGGAGGAGGTGCCGCCGGGCTTCAGCCACTGCATGCTGCTGTCGGAGGCGCGCGTGGTCGCCGCCGGTTTGCTGCCCGACGTGCTGACCGCCGAGAACCTGTCCACCGCGTTCGGCCAGTCGATCGCCCTGGACGTCGCCGACGGGCGCTATTTCGCCCGCCGAGTTCGCACCCGCGCGGCCCACCGGAGGCAGTCATGACTTCACCGCAGGATCCGCCGCCCCTGGTTCCCAGGCCCGCGGCGACGGTGATGTTGATGCGCGAAGCGGGGGACGGCCTGGCCGTCTTCCTGATGCGACGGCACTCGCGGATGGAGTTCGCCGCGGGGACGATGGTGTTTCCCGGGGGCGGCGTCGACGACCGCGACCGCAACGCCGACATCGCGTGGGCCGGGCCGCCGCCGCAGTGGTGGGCGCAGCGGTTCGGCATCGAACCCGACCTGGCCGAAGCGCTGGTCTGCGCGGCCGCTCGGGAGACCTTCGAGGAATCGGGGGTGTTGTTCGCCGGCCCGGCCGGCGACCCGGACGGCATCGTCGGGGATGCCTCGGTCTACGGCGACGCCCGCCGCGCGCTGGCCGAGGGCTCGCTGTCCTTTGCCGACTTTCTGCGCCGGGAGAACCTCGAACTGCGATCCGACCTGCTGCGGCCGTGGGCCAACTGGGTGACCCCGGAGGCCGAGCGCACCCGTCGTTACGACACCTATTTCTTTGTGGGGGCCCTGCCGGAGGGGCAGCGGGCCGACGGGGAGAACACCGAATCCGACCACGCCGGCTGGACGACGCCGCGGGCCGCCATCGACGACTTCGCCGCCGGACGTAGCTTCCTGCTGCCGCCGACCTGGACCCAGCTGGACTCGCTGGCCGGTCGCACGGTCGCCGATGTGCTGGCCGTCGAGCGTCAGATCGTCACGGTGCAGCCGCACCTCGAGATCCAGGACGACAACTGGATTTTCGAGTTCTTCGACTCCGACCGGTACCACCAGGCGCGGGAAGCCGGTGGGATGGGGTGGCGGCATTGAGGGAGTTCGTCAGCGTCGTGGTCAGCGACGGCTCCCAGGACGCCGGCCTGGCCATGTTGCTGCTGTCGCGGCCGCCCACCAACGCGATGACCCGGCAGGTCTACCGCGAGATCGTGGCCGCGGCCGACGAGCTGGGGCGCCGTGACGACGTCGCCGCCGTGATCCTTTTCGGCGGCCACGAAATCTTCTCGGCCGGCGATGACCTGCCCGAGCTGCGGACGCTGAGCCCCCCGGAGGCCGATACCGCGGCCGGCGTGCGCCGGGAGGCCCTCGACGCCGTGGCGGCAATCCCGAAGCCGACCGTGGCCGCGATCACCGGATACGCGCTGGGCGCCGGCCTCATGCTGGCCCTGGCCGCCGACTGGCGGGTCAGCGGCGACAACGTCAAGTTCGGCGCCACCGAGATCCTGGCCGGCCTGATCCCCGGCGGCGGGGCAATGGCCCGCCTGACCCACGTGGCCGGGGCGAGCAGGGCCAAGGAGTTGGTGTTCAGCGGGCGCTTCTTCGGCGCCGAGGAGGCCCTGGCTCTGGGCCTGATCGACGAGATGGTGGCCCCCGACGACGTCTACGACGCGGCGGCGGCGTGGGCACGCCGCTTCCTCGACGGGCCGTCCGAGGCGCTGGCCGCCGCCAAGGCCCGAATCAACGCCGTTTTCGATCCGCTACCGGATGCCGATTAGGCTGCCCTGCATGACGAGGAGTTCCACCGACGCCGTCCCCAACCCGCATGCCACCGCCGAGCAGGTGGAAGCGGCGCGGCATGACAGCAAGCTGGCCCAGGTGCTCTACCACGATTGGGAGGCGGAGAACTACGACGAGAAATGGTCGATCTCCTACGACCAGCGGTGCGTCGATTACGCCCGGGACTGTTTCGATGCCGCCGTGCCCGACGAGGCGCTCAGGGAGTTGCCGTATGGCCGTGCGCTCGAATTGGGTTGCGGGACAGGCTTTTTCCTGCTGAACCTGATCCAGTCCGGGGTGGCGCGGCGCGGGTCGGTGACCGACCTGTCGCCGGGGATGGTCAAGGTCGCCACCCGCAACGGCCAATCGCTGGGTCTGGACATCGACGGCCGGGTCGCCGACGCCGAGGGCATCCCGTACGAAGACAACACCTTCGACTTGGTGGTCGGGCACGCCGTGCTGCATCACATTCCCGACGTGGAACTGTCGCTGCGTGAGGTGATCCGGGTTCTCAAGCCGGGCGGCCGGTTCGTGTTCGCCGGCGAGCCGACCACCGTCGGCAATAGCTACGCCCGCGGGCTGGCGGACCTGACATGGAACATCACCATCCGAGCCGTGAAGCTGCCCGGACTGGGCGGTTGGCGGCGGCCGCAGGCCGAGATTGACGAGAATTCACGGGCGGCCGCCCTGGAGTGGGTGGTCGACCTGCACACCTTCGAGCCGAAAGACCTGGAGCGGATGGCTGCCAACGCCGGCGCCGTGCGGGTTCGCACTGCCAGCGAGGAGTTCACCGCCGCAATGTTCGGCTGGCCGGTGCGCACATTCGAAGCGACCGTGCCGCCCGGGCGGCTGGGCTGGGGCTGGGCGAAGTTCGCCTTCAACGGCTGGAAGACGCTGGGCTGGGTGGACGCCAACATGTGGCGGCATCTGGTGCCGAAGGGCTGGTTCTACAACGTGATGATCACCGGGGTCAAACCCTCCTGAGTGCCGGGCTGCGCTTCAGCGCCGACGACGTCGACTACCTGGGGTCGGAATCGGGTGCCGCGGCGCTGGCCGCCGTCGCCGAATTCGAGCTGACCGACGCGACGCGGGTCGCCGACATCGCGGCGGTGCGCGCGCGGTTCGGTGATCGGGCGCCGGTGCTGGTGGAGACGACGCTGCTGCGCCGCCGGGCCCTGGAAAAACTAGGCAAGCTCGGCGAGTTCGGTGACGTGTCGAACTGGTTGTTCACCGACGAGGCGCTGCAGCAGGCCACCGCGGCGCCGGTGGCCTTGCATCGGGCCGGGCGGCTGGCTGAGGCGGCGGTGACGGTGCACGACGCGACGTGCTCGATCGGCACCGAGTTGGCCGCGCTGCGCGACGCGGGGATCCGGGCGGTCGGCAGCGACATCGATGCGGTGCGGCTGGCGATGGCGCGCCACAACCTGGGCGCGGCGACCGACCTGTGCCGCGCCGACGCGCTGCATCCGGTGACCCGCGACGCGGTGGTCCTCGTCGACCCGGCGCGTCGTCTCGGGGGGCGGCGGCGGTTGCGCATCGATGACTACCGGCCCGGCCTGGGCCCGGTGATGGACACCTATCGCGACCGGGGCCTCGTCGTAAAGTGTGCTCCCGGAATAGATTTCGACGAGGTGCGGCGCCTCGGTTTCGACGGTGAAATCGAGGTGACGTCGTATCGCGGGTCGGTCCGCGAAGCGTGCCTGTGGTCGGCAGGGTTGGCGCGGCCGGGTGTGCGCCGACGGGCGAGCGTCCTCGACCGCGGGGAAGAGATCACCGACACCGAACCGGACGACTGCCCGGCGCAGCCGGCTGGGCGGTGGATCGTCGACCCCGACGGGGCCGTGGTCCGGGCCGGCCTGGTGCGCCACTACGGCGCGCGTCACGGGCTGTGGCAACTCGACCCCGACATCGCGTATCTGTCCGGGGATCGGCTGCCGCCGGGGGTCCGCGGCTTCGAGGTGCTCGAGCAGTTGGCGTTCGACGAGCGCCGGCTGCGGCAGGCGTTGACCGCGCTGGGCTGCGGGTCGCTCGAGATCCTGATCCGCGGTGTGCGAATCGACCCCGACGGTCTGCGGCGGCGGCTGCGGCCGCGCGGTGACCGGCCGCTGTCGGTGGTCATCACCCGCATCGGCTCCGGGGCCGCCGGTCACGCGGCGGCCTTCGTCTGCCGTCCCTCCCCATAGCGCCCGGTAGGCTGGCTGCGGTCACCCTGGTAGGCGCCCCGCCCTTAATCTGCGAGGACAATTCGACGATGCGTTACCTGATTGCGGCCGCGGCGCTGGCTGCCGCGGCCGTGCTGGGCTGGCCGGTCGCCCCCCGCTCGGTCTCCGAGCCGCCGTCGTGCGCCAGCCTGGGCGGCACCGTCGAGACAGGGCAGATGTGCCAGGTGCACGCCACCGGCCCCAGCTACATGCTCAACATGACGTTCCCCGCCGACTACCCCGACGAGCAGGCGTTGACCGACTACATCACGCAGAACCGCGACGGGTTCGTCAACGTCGCCCAGGGATCCGGGACACGCGACCAGCCCTACCAAATGGAAGCCACCACCGAACAACACACCGCGGGCCAGCCGCCCCATAACACCCGCAGCGTCGTGCTGAAGCTCTTCCAGGACTTGGGCGGTTCGCGGCCGACCACCTGGTACAAGGCGTTCAACTACAACCTCGGGACCAAGCAGCCCATCACCTTCGACAATCTGTTCGCGCCCGGCACGACGTCGCTGGACAGCATCTTCCCGATCGTCCAGCGCGAGCTGAACCGTCAAAACCCTTTGGGGGCGCTGATATTGCCCTCGACCGGGCTTGACCCCTCGCACTATCAGAACTTCGCCATCACCGACGACCAGCTGATCTTCTACTTCGCCCCAGGCGAGATGCTGCCGGCGGTCGGCGGCCCGGTCCAGGCGCAGGTGCCCCGCAGCGCCATCCCGCCGCTGGCGATCTAGCGCCTACACGGGTCCGGCCAGCGACTCCATCGCCGCTTCGCCGATCGTCAGCCCGACCTGCGCCACACCACCGATGATCGGGACGAAAAAGGCGGTCCGGCGCCGGACGAGCAGGAACACGGAGACCGCGAAGTCGGCGACCAGGACGGCGGCGCCGCCCCAGATCCCCAACATCATGGCGCGGTCGATCCAGGCGGGATCGCCGCACTTCACGGCCCCGCACGGGTCGGTGCCCATGACGACCAGGCCCAGCAGGACAACCGTCGCCGCCAGCAGAAATCCATGGACGACCAACAGGACGACGGTTACGGCGATGTCCGTCGGCCGGCTGCGGGTGCTCATGCCGGCACGTAGCCGTAGACCTGACCGTCGCTGGTGGCGGCGACCACCCGGCGATCGTTGCCCACCGCCACCCCGACGGGATACCCGGTGGCCGCCGGAAGCGGATAGCTGCCCAGCGTATGGCCGTTGGCCGGATCGAAGACCAGCGCCGACATGCCGGGTGCGCCGTCCGCGGGTGGACCGTCGACGACCGCGTACCCGACGCCGCCGGCCAGGCTCGACGACGACAGCGGCGTGACGTCGTCGCGGCGCCAGACCGGGTCGGCGTGATCGCCGGCGTCCTTGAACGCCGCCAGCCGCGTGCCGGGGCCGCCGCCCGACACGATCAGGCCCTGCGGAGTGACCGCGGGCGGCGTCTGCGCCAGGAAGCCCAGCGGCGCCGACCATTTCACCTTCCCGTCGGTGGCGTGCAGGGCCCACAGCCGTTGGTCGCGGCCGTTGACGTAGACGGTCGACCCGTCGGCGGAGAGCACCGGGCTGGCGATGACACCGGCGCCTACCGCGTCGCTGGCCCAGTCCCGGGTGATCAGCGGGGTCTGGCCGGGGTGGTACTTCAGCCCGACCAGCCCTGCGGCCGGAGCGCCCGGCTGCCAAATGCCGGCCACCACCGTCCCGTTGACCGCCGAGAAGGCCGGCGCGGCCGCAACCGGACAGCCCTGCCGGGCGGGCGCGCAGTCGGCCAACCCGCGCGTCGCATCGGTGGGGTCGACCCCCTCCACCAGATCGAGCGGGCTGCCGATCACCTCGCCGCGGTGGGAGTCGAAAACCAGCACCTGCCCAAGGTGTGTCGTGACGAGCAGCTGGCCGTGTCCCAAAAACCTTGGGGTGGTGGGCATCCCGATCACCGGCTGGCGCCACCGCGTCCACTGGGTCACCGGAAACGAGAAGAAGGTGCCCGGTTGGCCGACGTAGAGGTTGTCGAAGCCGTCGAACAACGGGCCGGCGAAGCCGCCGCCCTGGACCAGCCGGACACACCAGCGCTGGCGGCCGTTGTCGTTGTTCTCCCACTCCATCAGCGAACACCCGGCCGGGGTTTGCGCGTTGAGCGCGAGATAGCTGCGCGCGCTGAGCGCGGCACCGGACGCGAGACTGCCCTTGACCGACCGCGTCCACTGCAGCGACAGCTTGATGGCGCCGCCGGTCGCGGTGTAGCTGCTGTTGGCGGCGTCGCCGTATTGCGCCGGCCAGCCCTGCGCGGGCGAGGCGTCGACCCACGAATCTGTGTTGCCGCAGCCGCCGAGCCCGACGGCGAGCGCGGCCGCCAGCGCTGCGCACGAGCTACGCCGAAGCCCACGGAAGAGATGTCGGGCAAGCACCTCGGGTGTCCAAATCCTTCGATGTGAGCGGGCGGCGATCGAGTACAGGTGAGGGTAACCCGTGGCGGCTCCGATAGGCTTTCCGGCCATGACGAGCATGTGGAATGCTCCGCTTCATCGCCGTTGGCGTGGATCGAACTTGCGGGACCCTCGCCAGGCCAAGTTCCTCACGCTGGCCTCGCTGAAGTGGGTGCTGGCCAACCGCGCCTACACCCCGTGGTACCTGGTGCGCTACTGGCGGCTGCTGAAATTCAAGCTGGCCAACCCGCACATCATCACCCGCGGGATGGTGTTCCTCGGCAAGGGCGTGGAGATCCACGCGACACCGGAACTGTCGGAGCTGGAGATCGGCCGCTGGGTGCACATCGGGGACAAGAACACCATCCGCGCGCACGAGGGCTCGCTGCGGTTCGGTGACAAGGTCGTGTTGGGCCGCGACAACGTCATCAACACCTATCTCGACATCGAGTTCGGCGATTCGGTGTTGATGGCCGACTGGTGCTACGTCTGCGACTTCGACCACCGAATGGACGACATCAACCTGCCCATCAAGGACCAGGGCATCGTCAAGTCACCGGTCCGGATCGGCCCCGACACCTGGGTCGGGGTCAAAGCGACGGTGCTGCGCGGCACGTCCATCGGGCGCGGCTGCGTGCTGGGGTCGCACGCCGTGGTCCGCGGCGTCGTCCCCGACTACTCGATCGCGGTCGGCGCACCTGCCAAGGTGGTCAAGAACCGGCAGCTGTCCTGGGAGAGCTCGGCCGCGCAGCGCGCCGAAAGGGCCGCCGCCCTGGCCGATATCGAACGCAAGAAGGCGTCCCGGTAGCGGCGGCTATCCCGACCAATGTCGGGCCTGTTCCGGCCTATTCGGGTTTGTCGTCGACCTTGTAATCGAAGCTGACGTCGCCGGCGTCGACGCTCGTGACATTCACCGCTATGCCGTACTTCTGGCCGGCGTCGGTGAGTTCGCATCGCAGCGTCGCGCCCTCGACTCCCTTCAGGTTGTCCGGGCAGGTCACCGAATCGGGCTTGCGGCCCACCTGCTGGGTGAGCTTGTTGCTGAGGATTTTGGCGACCTGGTCCTTGTCGACCGTCTCGACCATGTCGAACTTGACGTCGTTGCCGTTGACGCTGGTCACGGTCACGTTGACGTTGAAGGTTTGGTCTTTGACCTTCATCGTGCAGTTCAGCTGCGCCCCGACCGCGGCGGGCAGGTCGTTCGGGCACGTGACCGATTCGGGCTTGTTGCCGGCGGCGTCCGTCAGCTTGGAGGTGATCTGGTTGGCGACGTCACCCTTGCTCACCGCGTGCTTCGATCCGACCGAACACGAACAGGCGCCGGCGCTGGCCATCAGCCCCGCGGCAGCGCCTGCAACCAACAACGTCCGAACGATCGAGCGAGCCATGGCGCCTCCCGGGCCGAAATCGACGACAACTGAGAATCGGCTGATGATTACATGCCAACCAGCTTGGGGTAGGAGAAATCGCTAATCCTTCACCGAAGCGCGGTGGTGAACTGACTGGTTGCGCGGATGCTGCGATGACGGCGCAGCGCTTCGGCGCGCTCGGCGTCATGGCGGCGCGATCGTGCTACCGCAGATCCCGGCGAAACCTCAACGGCGCCGGCATATTCGATGTCAGCGGTTGAGCCAGCTCCCGCCCTAATAGACCATGGCTAGCCACGGTCTGCTACCGTGCGGTCTCCTGGCGCCGCTCATCCTCAAACGTCCACATCGCGGCGAGCATCGCCGTGAAAACACGGTGAGCGGCGACCAGGTCCCTGTCGGTCAGGTCCGTCAGGGCGGCGCTGAGCAGGACGCCGAGGGGTCCGAAGAAGTCGCGCGCCAGCCTCATGCCGCTCTCCTCGTAGCGCAGCAGCCACTTTCGCCGGTCATCCGGGTCGGGTTCCCGTCGAATATGGCCGGCGCCGATCATCCGATCGACGAG
>NZ_JAOPWB010000220.1 GCF_025965855.1 Mycobacterium sp.
CTCGCTGGCCGACGAGCAGACCGCGAGCCGGGCAGCGCCGTTCGTCGCGGTCGCGCCCACGGCGACCTGGGTCGCGGTCTCGGCCGATGGATATTTCGCCGGGGTCGCGGCGTGGGGCCTCGCGCTGTTGGCCGTCGCGGTGCGCCGTCCCGTTCGGTTCCCCGCTCTGGTCGCCGCCGGCGCGGGTCTACTGCTGGGCTGGAGCGTTTTCCTCAGCTACGGCCTGATGTTGCTTGGGCTGCCGGCATTGGCGGTGCTGGTCTCGGCCTCCGATTGGCGCGCGGTGCTGCGCGCGGTCGGCCCGGCGGCGCTGGCCGCGCTGGCGGTCGCGGTGGCGTTCGCCGTCGCGGGGTTCTACTGGTTCGACGGCTATACCCTCGTGCAGCAACGCTATTGGCAGGGAATCGCCAAGGACCGGCCGTTCCGGTATTGGGGCTGGGCCAACCTGGCCTGCGTGGTGTGCGCGATCGGATTGGGCAGCGTCGCGGGCATCAGCCGGGTGTTCGATCGGTCAGCCTTCCGCCGCCGCTCCGGATTCCACCTGGTGGTGCTGGCGATGCTGGCCGCCGTCGCCTGCGCCGACCTGAGCATGCTGAGCAAGGCCGAGGTCGAACGGATCTGGCTGCCGTTCACCATCTGGCTCACCGCGGCGCCCGCGTTGCTGCCGGTGCGGTCACACCGTTGGTGGCTGGCGGTCAACGCCGCAGGGGCCCTGGTCCTGAACACTGTCATAGTGACCAACTGGTAGGTGCGCGTTCGAGTGTGCGCTGGCGGCTTTCGGTGTGCACTGAGGCCTTTGGGTGTGCACTGAGGGCTTTGGGTGTGCACTGACGGCGGAATTTCGGCGATTTCTCCGCCCAGGACGCACACGCAAAGCCCAGGAAGCACACGCAAACCCGAGCACCTCGCCGCAACAATTCAGTGTGCGCTGAGGGCTTTCCGTGTGCACTGACGGCTTTCCGTGTGCACTGACGGCGGAATTTCGGCGATTTCTCCGCCCAGGACTCACACGCAAAGCCCAGGACGCACACGCAAAGCCCTCAGTGCACACCCAAAGCCGAGCACCTCGCCGCAACAATTCAGTGTGCGCTGACGGCGTCGCACGATCCCTGGGTCAGAGCCCGGCCGCGCGGGTGACCCGCGCGAAGCGGCTGGCGGCCCCGCAGGCGTCGCGGACCGCGGCGACGTCGTCGACGACGTCGATATCGGCCAGGCGCTGCACCGGTGTCACGTCGATGCCGTTGTCGCGCAACGCTTTCAACGTCAACTCTCCGGTGTCGGGTTGAGACATCGGCACGGTGCGCAGGCATTCGGCCATCGTCGACGCCGCGACACCGAGCACCCACCAGCCGCCGTCGTGGGCCAGCCCGAGGATGGCCGGCGCATCGAGCAGGCGGCGCGCGCAGTCGGTCAACAGCTCGGGAGTGACCTGCGGGGTGTCCATCCCGATTTGCAGCACCGGGTGCCCGTCAGCCGAGTCGGCGTGGGCGTTGGCGAGCCGGTCGGCGAAGTCGTCACCGCGCTGCGGAATCACGGTGAAGGACTCGAGCCGTCGCCGAATCTCGGCGGCGCCCGCCGCCGCGTCGAGATCGCCGGTCAGGGCCACCACCCGCGCCGCCACCGGCGCGGCGGCCACCGCGTCCAGCGTGTCCAGCAGCGCGGCGGCGGCGATGTCGGCGGCCACCCGGTCACCGACCGTCGCCGCGAGGCGCGTCTTGGCCCGGCCCGGCTCCGGCGCCTTGGCGACCACCAGCAGGGTCACCGGCAGGACGCTCACGAGATGACCTTCCAGAAGTCCAGGATCGCGGTGATGCTGCCGCGCAGCGAACCGCTGACCTTCGACTTGCCGCCCGTGCGGGGGCCGTAGCTGACGTCGAGTTCGTCCACGCGCCAGCCGGCCGCCGCGGCCCGGACCAGCAGTTCCAGCGGGTAGCCCGATCGCCTGTCGGCGACACCGAGGGTCAGCAGCGCCTCCCGGCGGGCGACCCGCATCGGCGCGATGTCGTGCACCGGCAGGCCGTGGCGGCTGCGCAGCCGCCAGCTCATCACCACGGTGCCCACCCGGGCGACCCACGGCCAGCGCAGCCCGGGCACCGGCCGGCGCCGGCCGATCACCAGGTCGGCGCCGCGGTCGAGCGCGGCGACCAGCCGGGGCAGGTCGCCGGGATCCATCGAGCCGTCGGCGTCGATGACCGCAACGATCGAGGTCGTCGCGGCCACCACGCCGGCGTGCACCGCCGACCCATAGCCGGGCCGTGGTTCGGCGACCACCCGGGCGCCGTGACTTGTTGCCACCGCGGCGGTTTCGTCGGTGCTGTTGTTGTCGACCACCAGCGCCCGATAACCCACGGGGATGGCCGCCAGCACCGCCGGCAGCGACTCCTCCTCGTTGAGACAGGGCAGCACCACCGTGACCGCGTCGTCGGGCATGCGCTGGGCCGCGATCAGTGATGGGGGGTGGCAGTCGGTGGCTTCGGGGCCACCGGCTGCTGCGGGGTCACCGGCTGCTGCGGGGCCACCGGCTGCTGCGGGGCCACCGGCTGCTGCGTCGGCGGTTTCGTCGGCGGTTTCGTCGGCGTGGGTGCTGGGGTGGTGGGCACCGTGGCCTTCGGCGCCTGCGTGGTCGCCTGTGTCGTGGCCAGCGGCGCCTTCGTGGTCGTCGGCGCCGTCGTGGTCGTCGGCTGGGTTGTCGTCGTCGGCGCCGTCGTGGTCGTCGGCGGTGTCGTGGTCGTCGGCGGTGTGGTGGTCGTCGTCGGCGGCGTGGTGGTCGTCGTCGGCGGTGTGGTGGTCGTCGTCGGCGGTGTGGTCGTCAGCGTCGTGGTGGTGGTCGTCGGCGTCGTGGTCGTGGGCCCATTCGGGTACGGGTACGGGGGGCGCCAGCCCGGGTACGGAATAATGACCGGAACCGGGATCGGCATACCCGGGTCGGGGTTGGGCACGAAACCGGGAACGCCAGGCGCCGGGTTGACCGGGACAGAACCACCCCCGCCGGGCGACGCCAGCTGCGGCGGAATGTAGCCGTTGGCGTCCGGGACGATCCCGCCCTGGAACCCGGCGTTGGGCTGATCGATCGGCGGCGGGGGTACCGGCGCCTGCTGCTGCGTCGGCAACAGCGGCATGAACTTGCCGGGCGCGGCGTTCTGGTGCCCCACCACCGGCTGCGCACTCGCGGTCGGCCGCACGGCGATGGCCACCGCGGCGGCCAGCGTCGCGAATCCGATGACGGCGAAGGCGATGACGGCGTTGCCGAGCACCAGTGACCGCCTGCTCAGCGGCGCCCGACCGGTCGCGGCCGGGTCTGCTGGGTCTTCGTCGAAGTCGCCGTACTCGTCCACCTCGCCGGCGAACGGTTCGGCATCCTCGGCCTGTGAGTACGCCAGCTGCGGATCCTCCGCACCCGGACCAGCCATCCCGGACGTGGGGGCGAGCCCCGTCGCGTCTCCGGCGGGCGCGGTCGCGGGCGCCATCGCCGTCGCCTCCCCGGGGAACCCAACCGCGGGGGCCATCGCGGTCGCGGCGCCCGCCGTGATCGGGGGTTGGGGCGTCGTGGGCGCCAACCCGGCTGCCAGCGCCGCACCACGCGCGAACGCGAAGCCGGGACGCTCCAGCACCTCCACCCGTAGCGGCGATCGAGCGCGAAGCTGGTCGGCGAGGCTGGTCAGGTCAGTCAAAGTGCCCAGCACGTACGCGGCACTCACCGCGAACGGTGCGGATTGCAGCCAGTCCAGCAGCATGTCGACGGCCGCGGTGGCGGCGTCCACGCCCTCCAGCGCCACGGTGGCCAGGACGTTCGTCAGCGCGTCCGCAGCGTTGGCGGCGCCCAGCGCAATCAACGTTGCCGCTTCGGCGGTGACCACGAGCGCGACAGCACCGGGCAGCGCGACACCGCGGAAGACCGTCCGCAGCAGCGCCGTGACCGCGTCCGCCTGGGAAACCAGTCCGACGTCTGGAACCCCGGCGTCGGCCAGCGCGTGGCGAAGCGCTTCCGCTTGCGCGGGATCCGGCGAGTACAGCCGGGTGGCGACCAGATGGCGGCCCTCGGCGGCCAGAGCCCGCTGCGCGCCGGCCACCGTCTGGATCAACGTTTCGAACGGCTGGATGGGCAGCTCGACCACCAAGTGCTTGATCGCCGCATAGCCGCCGCCGACTGGCCCTATCAGCGCCAAACGGGCGACGGAGCCGGCGACCGCGATGCCGAGCACCGCGTCCATCGCCCCCAGCCGTCGTGAGGTGAGCCCCACCGGGCCGGTCTCGGCGTCGTCGTCGTCTTCGGGCTCAGTCAGCCACTCCATCGCGAGCAGGTCCGACTCGCCGGCCATCGAGTACGCCAAGTCGGGTCCCACCTGGCCGGCCGGGTGCATCGCCGGGACCGCGTGGGCCATCGCCATCGTGTCCCCGGCCGACCCGACCGCCGGGGCCATCGCCGTCGTGTCCCCGCCCAACCCGACCGCCGGGGCCATCGCCGTCGCGTCCCCGCGCAACCCGACCGCCGGTCCCATCGCCGTCGCGTCCCCGGCGGGCCCCGCCGCCATGGCCGCGCCACGGGCCAGCGCGACGGTGGGGTCGTCATCGGGCTGCGACGGCGCGCCCGGGAGGGAACGTCCCGGCCCAGACAGCGCCGTGGCGGCCTGCGATTCCGACAGCACCGCGACGTCGTGGACGCCGGAGTCTTCCAATGCCTGCCGCAAGCGCTCGGCTCTTCGCGGATCCGACCAGCACAATCGCGTGGCGAGCAGCCGGTGGTTCTCCTCGGCCAGCAGCCGATTCGTCCCGACCACGGCTTCGGTCAGTTTCTCGATCGGGTGATCCGCAAGGTAAACGACGGACTCGTCGATCAGGTCGGCGCCCCGGGCGCCCGACCCGACAAGCGCCAAGCGGGCACGGGGGCCTATGACCGCGACCCCCAAAACGACGTCCATCCCGGCTCTCCTTCGGCTGGCTACCCCACAACCAGCATCTCCCGGCATCATTACACTGCGATACCGTCGGCGGTACCAGTCATTTGGGCGCCGAGGTTTTTCGGTGTTCGCCTGCGAGCGCAGCGTAACCGCGTGGCGGGCACCGCGGAAACGCATACGTTCTCAGCACTGCCGCGTCGCCCGAACGGAGATTATGTTTCCAAGTAAGCAACGCGGTCGGCGTGGCAGGGGGTTCCCCCGCCCCGCAACCAAACTTGCGCCGCCAGTAGCCGTCCTCGAGGTCCGGGGGAAACCGTGAGTCAGACCAGCGACGACGCCCCTACCGGTCCCATCCGCGGGCAGACGCGCCCGACGCAGCCGACACCGCCGGGCGCCCGGCCCGACCGGCGTTTGAACGTCGCAGCCGACCTGACCGCGGCCGCCATGCTGGTCGTGGCGCTGCTGTTGCCGTGGAACCTGTATTTCGGCATGGGTATCCCGGGCAGCAACAATGCCCTGCTGGCGGTGTTGTTGGTCGTGACGCTGCTGTCCCTCGCTTCGATCGCCCTGGCCGGTTCCTGGAGGTCGTCGAGCGGGCGGATAAATCCCGAGTTGGCCGGACGCCTTCGTCTGGCGCTCAACGCGCCCTACGCGCTGCTGGTCGTCGGCTTCGTCGCATTCGACGTGTTCGAGACCGCCCGGTTCGGCGGCAGCGTGAACGTCCCGGGCGGCGTCGGGCCGGGGGCCTGGCTGGGAATCGCCGGCTCGCTGCTGAGCGCGCGACCGGTGACCACGAGCCCCGCCTCCGCCAATGGCGAAGGAGCCAACCTCAGGCCCGTCCGGATCATCGGCTACGCGTCGATGGTGGGCGCGGCGCTGAGCTTCGGCTTCAACCTCTTCTGGCGGCTGAGGTACGCGCTGCACGACGCGGGCGGTTCATCCGGCTTCGGCAAGCAGAACATCGCGGTCATCGCAACGGCGCTGGTGTACGGCGGGGTGGCGCTGGTGGCCGTCCTGGTCGGGTCGAGGTGGCTGCTGCGCAACACCAGGGCATCTCGGCTGGCGACCGTGGCGCTGGGCGTGTCGACGCTGATCGCCGGCATCCTGGTGTGGATCCTTCCCGCCGGTCGCGACATTGACGCGTTCCACGGCATAGCGCAGAACACGTCGACGGCGGGGGTGGGTTTCGAGGGCTACCTCGCGTGGGTGGCGGCCGCGGCCATTTTCGCGCCTTCCGCGTTGTTGGCGCGCCGTGACGCGCCGGCGACGGAGGAAAACGCCTGGCGCGCGGCGGCCCGAAACGGGTTGCTGCTCATCATCGTTTGGTGCCTGGGCTCGATGCTCATGCGGATCACTGACCTGGCCGTCGGCGTGAGCCTGAACTACCCGTTCTCGCGCTACGACAGCGTGGTTCTGGCCGCGTTCGACCTCGCCACCGCGGTGCTTGCGATCTGGCTGCGCATCAACCTCGGCAACGACGCCGTCTCCGCGAGGCTGATCTCATCGCTGTGTGGACTCGTTGCCACACTGAGCATTTCCCGCGTCGTCGTGGGCGTCGCGCTGGCGCCGCGGTTCGAAGAATCGCCCAACGCGCCCGCGCCGAACCCGGTGTACGGGAACGACCTCGCCCAGCAGATCACCAGCACCTTCGACGTCGCGCTGTGCGTGCTGGCCCTGTGCATCCTCGCGGCGGCGATCATCACCGGTCAACTCGCCGCTCGGCGCGCGCGACGCAAGCGGCGCCGTCCCGCCCACACGCGTGGCGGCCCGGCCGGCACCCACCCGGGCCCGGGCGCGCCGACGACCCGCATCCCCGTCGGCCACGCGGCCCCGCCG
>NZ_JAOPWB010000239.1 GCF_025965855.1 Mycobacterium sp.
GCCTCGGCCGCGGGAAGAATTCGACGCCTGGCTGAACGAGCAGGCCGGCCTTCCCCTGGATGCCGAGCACGGACCCGGATGGCACCTTGCGGTGCTCCCGTTCACCGAAGGCGGCGCGGGGGTGAGCTTGGTCGTCTCACATTGCCTCACGGACGGCCTCGGGGCGTGCTTGGCGATGGTGGAAGCGGCGTGCGGCTACGACAACGCCATCAACTGGCCTGCTGCTGCGTCACGACGGCGGTGGCGGGCGCTGCGCGAGGACGCCCGCCAAACCGCGCGTGACACCCCCGCGATCGGCCGCGCCGTCGTCGCCGCAGCACGATTGGCCCGGCACAACCGCCGAAGTGCTGAATCTGCCACACCGCGTCCGCTGCCCGCCGCAGCGGACGAACGCATCACTCTTCCGATGGCAACGATCTTTGTCGACGCCGACGAGTGGAACGCCCGCGCACACATGCTCGGGGGAACCAGCAACGCACTGCTTGCGGGATTGGCAGCCCGCCTGGCCCAGCGAGTGGGTCGGGTCACCGCAGACGGCTCGGTCACTTTGGCGATGCCCGTCAACGACCGCACCGCCGACGATACCCGCGCCAACGCCGTCACGAATGTCGACGTCACGGTCGACCCCGCTCCCGCGACGACGGACCTGCGCGAGATGCGGGCCGCGATCAAGCAAGCGCTGATCCGCCACCAGGAGGTGCCCGACGAACGGTGGGCATTGCTGCCGCTCATTCCTCTGTTGCCCAAGCGGCTCTTCCGGCGAATGGTCAGGGTGGCCGCGGGCAGCGCGACCAGCGTCGTCTCATCGAACCTCGGTTCGGTCAACCCGGCCACCAACCGGCCAGACGGCACCGACGCCGACTACTTCGCCATGAAGTCGCTCTACCCGGGCATGACCAAAGCGACGATGCACCGCACTGGCGGAGTGCTGGCGTTGCTCTCGGGGAGAGCCCACGGACAGGTCTTCGTCTCAGCCCTTGCGTACCAGCCAGGCAGCTCGAATGACAGCTTGCGACAAGACCTTTCGAACACACTGAACGACTTCTCGCTCATCGGCACGACGGGCTGGCGACGCCCTACACCAGTGGGCCGCGCGCAGTAAGCGTCCCATCCACGACGAGCGGGTGACCCCGCTCCCGCCCCCCGCTTGACCATACGAAAGAAGGGTTCACTGTGGCTAACCAGTCCGGCGCCTGCCGGACCTCGACCAGCATCGATGCGTTTTCGGTGCTGGGCCGCTTGGTGGTGCGCGCGCCGTGGCTGATGATCGCAGCCTGGATCGTAGTGGTCGGCGTGCTGGCTGTGGCCATCCCCCCGTTGACCAAGGTGGTGGAAAACCAGACCGTGCAGCCGCTGCCGCCCAAAGACATGGCGGCCGCCGAGCAGATGGCCAAGGATTTCGGTGAATCCGCTCAGAACGTCCTCATCGTCGTACTCACCGACAACCGGGGTCTGCAACCTGGCGATGAGGATGCCTACCGCAAACTGGCCGCCACGTTACGCGGCGACACCAACGATGTGACCGGCGTACAGGACGTCCTCACCACGCCCGCACTGCGTTCAATGATGGTCAGCGCCGACAACAAAGCGTTCTACATGGCGGTGAATCTCAGGGCGCCTGCCGGCTCCCCTGAGTCCTCGCAGGCCTACCAGCGGATCACAGAAATCGCCAAACGCTCCACCGCGGGTTCCTCGCTGACCGCGGATGTGACCGGACAGGCGGCCATGGTCGGCGACCTGTCAATCGTCAGCGCCCGCGACATGCACCTAATCGAGATCGCCACCGCACTGCTGGTACTGACCATCCTGCTGGTGATCTACCGACGACCCGTGACCGTGCTGCTGCCATTGATCACCATCGGAATTTCGGTGGCCTCGGCCCAGGGTGTGGTGTCCGCGCTGACTCAGCTCGGACTTGGAGTGTCCGCCCTGACGATCGTATTGATGACCGCGATGATCGTCGGCGCCGGCACCGACTACGCCGTCTTCTTGATCAGCCGCTACCACGAATACATCCGGTCCGGCACAGACTCCGACCTGGCTGTGCAGCAGGCGCTGAGCTCCATCGGCAAGGTCATCGCGGCGTCGGCGGCCACCGTCGCCATCACCTTCTGTGGCATGGTCTTCACCCGCCTCCCCGCGTTCACGAGTGTGGGCCCGGCACTTGCGGTTTCGATCGGGATCGCCTTTCTTGCCGCCGTCACGCT
Organism: Mycobacterium sp.; assembly: GCF_025965855.1. Taxonomy (GTDB): domain Bacteria; phylum Actinomycetota; class Actinomycetes; order Mycobacteriales; family Mycobacteriaceae; genus Mycobacterium. The sequence continues at coordinate 2,208 of NZ_JAOPWB010000239.1, forward strand.
GTTGCCCGCCATACTCGTGCTAGCCGGTCGACGCCGATGGGTAACGCCCCGACAGGCGCTCACCAACCGGCTGTGGCGGAGATCAGCCGTCCAAATCGTTCGCCGGCCCAAAGCACATCTGCTGATCAGTTTGTCGGTGTTGATCGCGCTGGCCAGCTGCGCGGCCTTCCTGCGGCCCACCTTCAACGACCGCCTGCAATTACCGCAATCGGCGCCGAGCAATATCGGCTTTTCGACGATGGAAAACCACTTCTCGACGAGTGCCCTGCTGCCGCAATACATCTACGTGCGCTCGCCACACGACCTGCGGACATCGCGGTCCCTGGCCGACCTGGATCAGATGGCGCAACGCGTGTCTCAGCTGCCCAATATCGCCGCGGTGCGCGGCATCACGCGACCAACCGGCCAGCCGCTTGATCAGACCAAGCTCAGCTTTCAAGCCGGAGAGGTCGGTACCAACCTCGCTAACGTTTCGACCCACATCAGCGACCGAACCAACGACCTCAACGCACTGACAAGTGGCGCCGACCAACTCGCAGCAAGCCTGGAAAAGGTTCGCGACCAAATCCGCAGCGCCAGCGGGTCGGTGACCGGGCTCACAGCAACGCTGAACCAGGTGCAGCAGCAACTCGCCGCGGCGGCCCAACTGCTGGACAGCATCCGCGGACACGCGAACACCAACGGGTCGGTTTTGACGCTCGCCGCCAGTGTCGTCGACTCGGCGGGCCCGATGATCGACGCTTTGAACAACAGTCCGCAGTGCAGCGCCGACCCGGCGTGCAGCGCCGGCCGCTCCCAACTCGAACAACTTGTCCAGGCGCGAAACAACGGCACATTGGACGCCGCGCAGAGAGCGGCGGCACAGAACGTGCAATCGACAGTGCAGCATCTGAGCACCCTGTTGGCAACGGCAGGCGGCAGTCTGCGGGCAGCGGACATCAATAGTCCTGCCGGTGCGCCGCAGAGGATTGCCCAAATGCAGGAAGGCGCCGACGCACTGGCCGACGGCAGCCAGCGGCTGGACCAGGGTGTCCGCGCACTAGTTGATCAGACCAAGCAGATGGGTCTAGGAATGAACCAGGCAGCCGACCTGCTGCTGTCGATGAAGAGCGACGCCTCACCAACCTCGAAGGCGGGCATGTACATCCCGCCCAAGGAGCTCACCTCAGAGGACTTCAACAACGCCGCGTTGATGTTCATCTCGCCCGACGGTCATTCGGTGCGCTTCGTCGTCGATTCGAAATTCGACCGATTCAGCACAGCCGCGATGGAACAGGTGGCATCGATTCTGATTACGGCGCGC
>NZ_JAOPWB010000248.1 GCF_025965855.1 Mycobacterium sp.
GCGCTGTGCCGCAGCCCGTGCGGTCCCATATCGGGCGCGCCGTTGACCGCCGCGACCGTCTGGTGCACGACGGTGCGTGCCTGGCGCACGTCGAGCCGCCGGCCGCGCGCGCCCAGCAGCAGCGCCGGCCCGGACTCCGCGGTCACCAGAGCGGGACGCCCGCCGGCCAGCCAGGCGCCGAGCGCATCGGCGGCCGGCGCCCCGAACGGCGCGCTGCGCTGCTTGTTGCCCTTGCCGAGGACCCGCACCAGCCGATGCCGGGTGTCCACGTCGTCGACGTCCAGGCCGCACAGCTCGCTCACCCGAATACCGGTGGCGTACAGCATCTCGACGATCAGCCGGTCCCGCAATGCCAGCGGATCACCTTGTTGCGCACCGGATTTCGCGGCCGCCATGGCCGCCAGGGCCTGATCCTGGCGCAACACCGACGGCAGGGTGCGGTGCGCCTTGGGCACCTGCAGGCGGGCGGCCGGGTCCCCGGTGAGCAGGCCGCGCCGCGCCGCCCATGCGGTGAACGCCTTGACCGAGGAGGTGCGGCGCGCCAGCGTCGTTCGGGCGGCGCCGGCGCCGGCGGCCGAGGCCAGCCACGCCCGCAGGACCTGCAGGCTCAATGCGTCGAGCCCCCGTCCGTCGAGGAACGCGAACAGCGCGCGCAGGTCGCCCAGGTACGCCCGACGGGTGTGCGCTGAACGCCCGCATTGCAGATCCAGGTACTCGTTGAACTCGTCGAGGATCGCCTCCACGCCCTTACGCTCGCAGGCGCCGGGGGTTCGGCTCAGTTGACGCGCCGGAGCGTTTCCGGGGTGAGATCTTTCAGGGTCGGATACCCGTCGACGGCCATGATCAGGTCGGCTTCGGCGAGCATCGTGCGCAGCACGTGCACGATGCCGTCGATGCCCCCCAGGGCCAGGCCGTAGGCGTACGGGCGGCCGATCCCCACCGCGGTGGCTCCCAGCGCCAGCGCCTTGATGATGTCGGCGCCGCTGCGGATGCCCGAGTCGAAGAGCACGGGCAGCCCGTCGGCCGCCTCCACCACCCCGGGTAGGCAGTCGATCGCCGGCAGGCCGCCGTTGGCTTGCCGGCCGCCGTGGTTGGAGCAGTAGATGCCGTCGACGCCGCCGTCCCTGGCGCGCCGGGCGTCGTCGGGATGGCAGATCCCCTTCACGAGCAACGGCAGGTCGGTCAACGAGCGCAGCCAGGGCAGGTCGTCCCAGGTCAAGGGGTTTCCGAAGACCTGCACCCAGCGCAGCACCGCGCCTTGGCGATCCTCCTCCGGCGGGCGTTGCAGGCCGGCGCGGAAGACCGGGTCGCCGAAGTAGTTGGCCAGGCAGTGCCCGCGCAGCTGGGGAAAGTTCGACGTGCTCAGGTCGCGCGGGCGCCAGCCCGTGACCCAGGTGTCGAGCGTGACGACGATGCCCTTGAAGCCGGCCGCCTCGGCGCGCTGCACGAGGCTGGCGGCCATCTCCCGGTCGGTCGGTGTGTACAGCTGAAAGAAGCCGGGGGTGTCGCCGAAGGCGGCGGCGACGTCTTCCATCGGGTCGACTGTCAGCGTCGAGGCCACCATCGGGACCCCGGTGCGGGCGGCCGCGCGCGCGGTGGCCAGGTCGCCGTGGCCGTCCTGGGCGCACAGCCCGATGACCCCGATGGGTGCCATGAACAGGGGCGACGGCAGCGTCATGCCGAACAGCTCGACGGACAGGTCGCGCTCCGCGGCGCCGACGAACATGCGCGGGATGAGACCCCAACCCTCGAAAGCCGTGCAGTTGGCCCGCTGCGTGCGCTCATCGCCGGCCCCGCCCGCGACGTAGGACCAAACCGACGGCGGCAGCGCCGTGGCGGCCTTGGCTTCCAGCTCCGCGAAGGCCATCGGCAGCGGCGGCACCACTCCGCCCAGTCCCTGCAGGTAGATCTCGTTCTGGTAGTCCCCGAAATGAGCCATGCGATAGAGGATGCCAGCCGGGCGCAAGTCCCTTCCTACGCCCCCGTCTCGGCCTCAGCCAGCTCTTTCTTCCACTGCCGGAACGTTTCCTCGGTGCGGCCGCGCCGCCAGTAACCCGAGATCGACGCCCATTTCGCGTCCACGCCGCGCTCCTTGCGGATGTAGGGCCGCAGGTTGTGCATGACGGTCTGCGCCTCGCCGTGGACGAAAACGTGCACCTGCCCGGGCAGCCACTGGGCGGTGGTGACGGCCTCGATCAGCGGCGCGAAATCGCCGGCGCGGTCCTCGGGAACCAGATCGGCGCGGCCTCCGCGGTAGACCCAGCCCACCTCGACGTTCTCCGGCGCGGCCAGCGGTATCTCGTCTTCCTGGCCGGCGACCTCGATGAACGCCTTGCCGACCGCGTTGGGCGGCAGGGCTTCCAGCGCCGCGGCGATGGCCGGCAGCGCCGACTCGTCGCCGGCCAGCAGATGCCAATCCGCGGCCGGGTCGGGGGTGTAGGCGCCGCCGGGACCCATGAGGTAGATCGGCTGGCCGGGTTGGGCCGCCGCCGCCCAGGGGCCCGCGACCCCGTGCTCGCCGTGCACCACGATGTCCACCGTGAGCTCGCGGGCCGCGACGTCGACGCGACGGACCGTCATGGTCCGCACCGCGGGCTTCTTCTCCGGGGGCACGTCGCCGAAGCTGTCCAGCGTCAACGGCTGCGGCAGCCCGGCCACGTCGACGTCCTCGGGGACGAAAGCCAGCTTCACGTAGGAGTCGGTGAACTTGCTGGGCGCGAACGTGTCGAAATGACTGCTCCCGAGTACGACCCGAACGATGTGCCGGGTGAGCCGTTCGGTACGCGCAACTTCGAAGCGTTGCAAAGGTCGACCTGCCACTTATCCTCCTGTCCAGACCCGACCCCCCGTCGACTATACGAGCCGCGCCGTCGAATTCCCGGCCGCGGAGTGGCGGCTGCCGGGGCGGACAATTCGCCACCGCCCGTCGTCGCGGCGCGCCAAACCCGCCATCTCGAGGATCGCCAGCGGCCCGAGCACCTGCTCGGGCGCCAGCGCCGATGCGACCGCGATCTCGTCGACGGTGGCGGCACCGCGACCGGGCAACGCCTCGTACACCCGACGCTCGGCGTCGCTCAGCCCGTCGAGCGCCGTGGTGGGGTGCGGTTCGTCGAGCGCCAGCTCACCGATGCGCCCGACGAGTTCGACGACGTCATCGGCGCGGGTGACCAGCTCCGCGCCGTTGCGCAGCAGCGCATGGCAACCCGCCGACGCCGACGATGTCACGGGCCCGGGCACCGCGGCCACCACCCGGCCCAGCGCCCGCGCCCAGGCGGCGGTGTTCGCCGCGCCGCTGCGCAGGCCCGCTTCCACCACCACCGCCGCCCCCGCGACGCCGGCGACCAGGCGGTTGCGGGTGAGAAACCGGTGCCGGGCCGGCCGGACACCCGGCGGGTATTCGGTGAACAAGAGCCCGTGCTGGCCGATGCGATGCAGCAGCCCGGAATGACCTGCCGGATAAGGGATGTCGAGACCGCCGGCAAGCACGGCCACGGTCATTCCGTCGCAGTTCAGCGCCGCACGGTGAGCCGCGCCGTCGATGCCGTAGGCGCCGCCGGAGACCACCGCGACGTCACGCTCGACCAGCCCGGCGGCCAAGTCCGCGGCCACCTGCTCGCCGTATACCGTCGACGCCCGGGTTCCGACCACGGCGGCCGCGCGTTGGGCCACCTCGTCGAGGCGCTGGGGACCCATCGCCCACAACACCATCGGCGGCCCGCCGCGAGCCTTGACCTCAGTGCTGCCGAAGGCGGCGAACGCGAGCAGCGGCCACTCGTCGGAGTCGGGTGTGATCAATCGCCCGCCGCGGCCGGCGATCAGCTCGAGATCGGCTGAGGCCCGGTCTATTTCGCGCCTGGCCTCGGTGTGCCGGGCCACGTCGGCATCCACCAGTCCGCGCCGGACTCTGTCGGCGGCTTCTACCGGGCCCACGCGTCGCACCAGCGCGGCAAGCTGCACGCAGGGCGGTTCGGCCACCCGGGACAGGTAAGCCCACGCCCGCGACACCGGATCGTTCATCGCTGCGCCCCCGGTTGCCGGAAGCTGAGCGCGGTGGCGACTTCGTCGAGCCCCGGCATCACCCGGCCGGCCAAGTCGGCAAGGCTCCACGCGACCCGCAGTGTGCGATCCAGGCCGCGGATGCTGAGCAGCCCGCGGTCCAGCGCCGTCTTCAGCGGGTCCATCGCGGCATTGCTGGGACGAAACTTTCGCCGCAACAGCGTCCCGCTGACTTCGGCGTTGGTGCGGAAGCCGTGTGGCCGCCAACGCTCGGCGGCCGCGTCGCGCGCCGCCGCCACCCGCCGGCGAACCTGCGCAGTCGATTCACCGTCGGTGATCGAGATTGCCCCGGCGCGCACCGCATGCATCTGTACCCGCAGGTCCACGCGGTCCATCAGGGGCCCGGACAGCTTGCCCAGGTAGCGGCGTTTGGCCGCGGCCGCGCAGATGCAGTCCTGCGGATCGGCCGGCGCGCACGGGCACGGGTTGGCGGCCAGCACCAGCTGGAAGCGGGCGGGGTAACAGGCCACCCCGTCGCGGCGGGCGAGGCGAATCTCCCCGTCCTCCAACGGTGTTCGCAACGCCTCCAGCGCGCTGACGCTGATCTCAGCGCATTCGTCCAGGAACAACACCCCGCGATGCGCCCGGCTGATGGCGCCGGGGCGGGCCATCCCCGAACCCCCGCCGACCAGCGCCGCGACGCTGGAACTATGGTGCGGCGCCACGAACGGGGGCCGCGTGATCAACGGCGTATCCGCCGAAAGCAGCCCGGCCACCGAGTGAATAGCGGTGACCTCGAGGGACTCACCCCCCGACAGCGGCGGCAGCAATCCCGGAAGGCGTTGCGCCAGCATCGTTTTGCCCACCCCCGGCGGCCCGGTCAGCATGAGGTGATGCGCCCCGGCGGCCGCGACTTCCACCGCGAACCGCGCCTGCGCCTGTCCGACCACGTCGGCCAGGTCCGCCGACGGCTCCGGGTCCGTGGCTGCCACGCTGATCCTGCGGTCCAGGCCGCCGGAGCCGCCGAGCCAGCCCTGCAATTGCCGCAGCGTGCGCACCCCCCAGACGTCGATCCCGTCGGCCAGGCTGGCCTCGGCCAGGTTGTCCACCGGGACGACGACCGCCGGCCAGCCGTCGCGTTTGGCGGCCAGCACGGCCGGCAGCACCCCGCGTACCGGCCGCACCCGGCCGTCCAGCGACAGCTCACCCAACAGCACCGCCTTTTCCAGGCGCTCCCATGGGTGTTTTCGCTGCGCCGAGAGCACGGCCGCAGCCAGCGCGATGTCGTAGACCGATCCCATCTTCGGCAGCGTCGCCGGCGACAGCGCCAGCGTGAGGCGGGCCATGGGCCAGCTGTTGCCACAATTGGTGACCGCCGCCCGGACCCGGTCGCGCGACTCCTGCAGGGCGGCGTCGGGCAGGCCCACCAGGTGCACCCCCGGCAGGCCGGACGTGATGTCGGCCTCGATTTCCACGGTCGCGCCGTCCAATCCGCGCACCGCGACCGAGAATGCCCGCCCCAGCGCCATCAGCCGATTCCCTGCAGGTGGGTGATCTCCGGCGTGCGGCGGCGCCCGATCCGCACGCCGATCACGTCGATGCGCAGCGCCGCCCAACGCTGGTCCTGGCCGGCCAGCCAAAGCCCCGCCAGCCGGCGCAATCGCCAGACCTTCCGCGGGGTCACCGCGTGCGCCAGCCCCCCGTAGCCGTCCCCGGTGCGGGTTTTCACCTCGACGAACACCACGGTGCGGCTGGCCTCGTCGGAGGCGATCACGTCCAGCTCGCCGTAGCGGCAGCGCCAGTTGCGGCCCAGGATCCGCAACCCCCTCTTCGTCAGGTGATCCACCGCGAGCGCCTCCCCCATCGCTCCCAGCTGCACCCGAGTCATAGTCTTTTGGGTCGTCATGGGAGCCAAGGTGCCCGGTGATCCCGACACGACGTGGCGCCGTCGAGGCCGAATGGCCGCCGCAACGACCGGTTATCCACAGTCGAGGGCCCATCCACAGCGGGCCGACGACAGCGGGCTAGGCGATGCGGTCGGCCCTGGTGTAGACGTTCATCGAGTCTTCCCGCAGGAACGCCACCAGCGTGATGCCGGACTCCTCGGCCAGCGACACCGCCAGCGACGACGGCGCCGACACCGCGGCCAGCACGGGAATTCCTGCCATCACGGCCTTTTGCGTCAACTCGAACGACGCCCGCCCGCTGACCAGCAGCACCGAGGCCTCCAGCGGAACGCGCTCATGTTCCAGCGCCCAGCCGACGACCTTGTCGACCGCGTTGTGCCTGCCGATGTCCTCACGCACCACCAGCGCCGTGCCGTCGACGCCGAACAACGCCGCCGCGTGCAGCCCGCCGGTGCTGTCGAAAACCTTTTGCGCGGCACGCAGTTGGCCGGGCATGGCCTGAAGCGTGGCCGCGGCGACGGTCGCCGGATCCGAGCCGGGCGAGAAGCGGCCCATCAGCCGCACCGCTTCCAGCGACGCCTTGCCGCAGACCCCGCACGACGACGTGGTGTAGAAGTTACGGGTGACATCGAGATCGGGCGGTTTGACCCCCGGCGCCAAGGTCACGTCCAAGACGTTGTACGTGTTCGGGTCGGCGCGCCCGCCGCAGTAGCGGATGGTCAGCACGTCGCCGCGGCCCCCGATGACGCCCTCGGTGAGCAGAAAGCCTCGCGCCAGTTCGAAATCCGAGCCGGGGGTGCGCATGGTCACCGTGACCGGCGCGCCGTTGACGCGGATCTCCAAGGGCTCCTCGACGGCCAGGGTTTCCGGTCGGGCGACGGCGCGGTCCGCGGTGAGGTGATACGCGCGTCGGCGCGCCGTGACATGGCTCACCAGCCGAACCTCATGCAGCCAAACTACATTGACCGACGTCACATCGACTTCAGACCACCGCGGCCAGCTCCGCGAGCGTCTCGGCCGCCGAGTGGACCGGCCGCCACCCGAGCAGGGACCTGGCCTTGCCGGTGTCCATCACCACCGACGTCCGCGCGACGTGCAACCACTCCAGCATGGACGGGACGAATGGCACCTTCGAAATCGCCGCCGACGCCGCCGAGGCGGCGACGGCGGGAACCCGTACCGGCCGGCCACCCAGCGCCTTGACAACATCCGACACCGTCACCACGCCGTCACCGGCGATGTTGTATGCCCCGGGCGGTGCGGGAGCCGTCGCCGCCAACGCGATCGCTTCCGCAACGTCGTCGTGGTGGACCAGTTGCAAGGGATATCCCGGATCCGGCACGACCGGCTTCAGCATCGGCGCCAGCTTGGCGATGGCGCGCACCGGTGCGGGCAGCTGGTTCCACGGCATTGCGTCGGCTAACGCCGTCGCCCCGGGCCCGGCGACGATGCATGGCCGCAGGACGAACACCTCGAGCGACGAATCCTTGGTGATGTCGGCGAGCAGCGCCTCGCACGCGGCCTTCTGCTCCGAGTAGTAGTGCTCGGCCGACCCCCGCGCCGGCACGTCCTCGGTCAGCGGAACGGGGTTATCGGAGTGGTAGCCGTACGCGGCCACCGACGAGGTGTACACCAGGCGCCGCGGCCGCTCGGCGGCGACCGTCGCCTCGAACACGTTTCGGGTGCCTTCCAGATTGATGCGTGCGCTCTCTTCGCGCGAGCCCATGATGATGAACGCCAGGTGGACCACCACGTCGGCCTGGGCCACCAGGGCGTCGACTGCGTCGCGGTCGAGGATGTCGCCCTGCTGGTAGGTGGTTTTCACCCAACCGGACGAAGCCGCGTCGAACGGCCGGCGCGCCATCCCGACGATGGTGTCAACCGCGGGCTCGCGCTCAAGCGCCGTCACCGCCGAGACGCCGATCTCCCCGGTTGGCCCCGTCACCGCCACGGTCAGTCCCACCTCGGGTGTCTTTCCCTGCCGCGCTGCCGGCGAAACCGCGTTCGCGAAAGTCGCATGCCGATAATCTCGACAAAGGACCGCGAGAAGCCGGCGCGGTCATGGCACGCGGTTCGAACACCGACACCGCGGGAATGAGGCACAACGTGGCACACGACTCGAATACCGTCACCGACGGTTCGGTCCCGGGCGGGGAGAAAGCCGACCCGGCCACCGTCTTCGCCGCGCTCGCCGAGATCATCTACCAAGGCTCGGACGCCAAAGAGATGTACGCGGCCATCTGCGTCGCCGCCACCCTGACCGTTCGCGGCTGTGACCACGCCAGCCTGTTGGTGCGCGAAAACGACCGATACGTCACGGTCGGCGCGAGCGACCGGATCGCGCAGCAGATCGACGAGATGGAACGGCGTTCCGGCGACGGCCCGTGCATCGACGCGATCGAGGAGGAAACACCCCAGATCGACGCGGACCTGACCTCGCCGTCGCTGTGGCCCAAGCTCGCCGCCATCCTTGTCGAAGAGACGCCGGTGCGCGGGGCCATGGGCTTCCGGCTCCTGGTCGACAAGCGCAAGGGGGCCGCGCTCAACCTGTTCAGCGACACTCCCAACCTGTTCGACGCCGAATCCGCCGGACGAGCGGCGGTGTTGGCGTCGTTCGCCAGCGTGGCCATCAACGCGGTCGCCAAGGGCGAAGACTCCGCGAGCCTGCGCCGGGGGCTGCTCAGCAACCGCGAGATCGGCAAGGCGGTCGGCATGCTGATGATGCTGCACCAAATGACCGAAGACCAGGCGTTCGACCTGTTGCGCCAGCACTCCCAAGCGCTCAACATCAAGCTGGCCGAGGTGGCGCGCGCCGTCATCGACAATCGTGGTCACCTGCCGGCCGGCGGCGAAAATCTGCTTCCGCCGACCACTTAACCCCGCGGCTACTCCGGCAGCCGCAACTCGGGCTTCTCGACCTCTTCGATGTTGACGTCCTTGAAGGTGACCACGCGCACCTGCTTGACGAAGCGGGCCGGACGGTACATGTCCCACACCCAGGCGTCGGACAGTCGCAGCTCGAAGTACACCTCGCCGTCGGCGTTGTGCGCCGTCATCTCCACGCTGTTGGCCAGGTAGAAGCGCCGCTCGGTTTCCACGACGTAGCTGAACTGGCCGACGATGTCCTTGTATTCGCGGTACAGCGAGAGCTCCATCTCGGTTTCGTACTTTTCGAGATCTTCTGCACTCATCTGCCACTCATCTGCTCAGACGCCTCCGTCGCCACGTGGGAACCCGGTCCCATCTTTCCTCACCGGTATCCGCCATGCTCGGCCGGAGGGTCCGGTTTGCACTCCGCCACCACGCGCGCGCCCGATGCGGTCGCCACGCGCCGGACGTTGATGAACGAATAGCGGTGCTGGGCGCAGGGGCCCAGCTCGGTCAGCGCCAGCGAGTGCGCCGGCGTGCTGTAGCCCTTGTGGTCGGCGAAGCCGTAGCCCGGGTGGTCGGCCTCCATCGCGACCATCAGCCGGTCCCGGCTGACTTTCGCCAGCACGCTGGCCGCGGCGATGCAGGCGGCCACGGCGTCCCCGCCGATCACGGGCAGCGACGGCATCGGTAGGCCGGGGACGCGAAAGCCGTCGCTGAGCACGTAACCCGGACGCACGGACAGGCCGGCCACCGCGCGCCGCATCCCCTCGATGTTGGCCACATGCACCCCGCGCCGGTCGACCTCTTCGGATGGGATGAAGACCACGTGGTACGCCAGGGCGTAGCGGCGGATCAAGGGGAACAGCTTCTCCCGCACCTTTTCGGTGAGCTTCTTCGAGTCATCAAGGGCCGCAAGGCTTTCCAGTCGGCTCGGGCCGAGCACGCAGGCCGCCACCACCAGCGGGCCGGCGCAGGCGCCGCGGCCCACTTCGTCCACCCCGGCCACCGGCCCCAGGCCGCCGCGATACAGCGCCGACTCGAGGGTGCGCATTCCCCGCGGACCCCCGGCTTTGCGGATCACCGTCCGCGGCGGCCACGTGGTGGCCATGGCTACTGACTCTGCTGGGGGTTCACCGACCCGACGCCACCCCACCGCGACGGCGGCCACACGATGAATCGGGCCTTGCCGATGACGTTGCCGACCGGCACGGTTCCCGAATTCGGGTCACCGGTGCACAGGATGCCCTTGAGGGCGTCGGCCGGGACGCTGGTGCAGTGGGCCCGCGAGTCCGCCGAGTGCGTCCGGTTGTCACCCATGACCCACAGCCGTCCCGCGGGGACGGCGACGGGGCCGAACTCGCTGCCCAGGCAGGGGTACTTCGACGGGTCGGCCATCATCGTGTTCGGATCCAGATACGGCTCCTTGAGCGGCTTGCCGTCGACGGCCAACCCCGTATCGGCCCGGCATTGCACCGTCTGTCCTCCCACCGCGATGACCCGCTTGACCAGGTCGTTTTCGTCGGGGGGCACGAAACCGATGAACGACAGCGCGTTCTGCACCCAGCGCAGCGCGGTGTTGTTCGAACGGATCGACTTGTATCCGGCGTTCCACGACGGCGGTCCCTTGAAGACGATCACGTCACCGGGACGCGGCTGACCGAACCGGTAAGTCAGCTTGTCGACCATGATCCGGTCGCCGACGCAGCCCGTGCACCCGTGCAGCGTGGGCTCCATGGATTCCGACGGAATCAGGTAGGGGCGAGCGACGAACGTCAGCATGACGTAATAGAGCACCACGGCGATCGCGGCGAGAATCGCGAGCTCGCGCAGCGTGGACTTCTTCTTGGGCTCCGGCTCGGCCGCCTCGGGGTCCGGGGGCGGGGCCCCCTCGGAGGGCGTGTCGGGGTCGCGGGTGGAGACCTTCGGCTCTGGCTGACCAGCGTCGGACTGGCGCTCGGGTGAGTCCGGGGTATCGGTCACGAGATCAGCGTAGCCAGCACGGTTTGTGGCCTGAGGAACCGCGCCCGGTCAGCGCTTTTCCTTGATCTTGGCCTTCTTGCCACGCAGTTCGCGCAGGTAGTACAGCTTGGCGCGGCGGACGTCGCCACGGGTCACCACCTCGATATGGTCGATGTTCGGCGAATGCACCGGGAAGGTCCGTTCGACGCCGACGCCGTAGCTCTCCTTGCGCACGGTGAACGTCTCGCGGATGCCTGCGCCCTGCCGGCGGATCACCACGCCCTTGAACACCTGGATACGCTCCTTGGCGCCCTCGATGACCTTGACGTGCACGTTGATGGTGTCGCCCGGGCTAAAGGCCGGGATGTCGTCGCGCAGCGACGCCTGGTCGACGAAGTCCAGCCGGTTCATCTACGAACACACTTCCTTGCGGTCGCGGCTTGCGACGGATGCCCACACGCGCGTGGGGCGGTCATCAAGCCGTTGGGTTTCGGGCTTTTGTGCGCATCTCGCGGCAGCCGGGAAGCGGCCCGGCCCGCTGACGGGTGCGAGACAACCCGATAATTGTGCCAGACGGCCCGCGTGCATTGAAAATCACATGTAAACGTCGCGGTTCGCAACGCGCCGAACGCGGGGGTGAGTGGTACACATGACTCGGGTCGAACGGCCCGGCCACGTGCACGTTTAAGGTCCTATCTGACCAAGGAGAGCGACGCATGCGCACCCGCCCGCTCACCGTGCTCGCGGCCGTCGCGGTGGTGACGCTGGTGTTGGCCGGGTGCGACGAGGCGTTGGTGGAGCCGCAAAGCCAGGGCAAGGCGTCCGGCAGTCCCGAGCACAGAGCGCCCCGTCGTCAGCCCCCAGCGCAGCCGGAGACGGTTCAACTGCTGCTGGACACCATCCCGATGCACGGGCCACCGCAGGCGCTGTCCGGCACGGTGTTCGGCGGCCTTCCTGCGCGAATCCAGCAGGCCATCGACGAGTCCGCCGCCGCCGGCGCCACGCTCTCGGTCGCCGTCCTGGACCGCAAAACGCATGAGCTGGTCTCCAACGGCAACAGCCAAATCATCGGCACCGCGTCGGTGGCCAAGCTCTTCATCGCCGACGATCTCCTGCTGGGCGAGTCCCAGGGCAAGGCCACCTTGTCCCCCGACGACCGCCAGGCCCTGGATGTCATGTTGCAGTCGTCCGACGACGGCGCGGCCGAAAAGTTCTGGGGTCAGGGCGGCGGCGACAGCATCATCACCCAGGTCGCGACCCGGTATGGGCTGTCGTCGACCACCCCGCCCAGCGACGGGCGCTGGTGGAACACCATGAGCTCGCTGACCGACCTGATCCACTACTACGACATGTTGCTCGACGGGTCGGGCGGCCTGCCGACCGAGCGGGGCATGGTCATCGTCAACGATCTGGCCCAGTCCACGCCGACCGGAATCGACGGCTACCCGCAGCGGTTCGGCATTCCGGACGGCCTGTTCGCCGAACCGGTGGCGGTCAAGCAGGGCTGGATGTGCTGCATCGGCGCCGACTGGGTGCACCTGTCGACCGGCGTGATCGGCGCCGACCATCGCTACGTGATGGTGGTCCAGTCGCTGCAGCCCTCCGACGACGCCACCGCGCGGCAGACGATCACCCAGGCCGTCAAGACGATATTTCCCAACGGCCGGATCTGAGGGCTCCGTCGGCTGCGCGAGCAGACGCAAAAGCCCCTAATCTTCGGCGTGTCGCGGGGCTTTTGCGTCTGTTCGCCGGTCCTACTCGTCCAACAGGTCGGGGCGGCGTTCACGGGTGCGCTGCAGCGAAACCTCGCGGCGCCAGGCCGCGATTCGGCCATGATCACCGGATAGCAGGACCTCGGGGACGTCGAGCCCACGCCAGTTCGGCGGCCGGGTATAGCTGGGCCCCTCCAGCAGCCGGTCCAGGGCGGGCGAGTGCGAATCATCCTGAAGCGACGCGGGATTGCCCAGCACCCCGCTCAGCAGCCGGAGCACGGCTTCGATCATCACCACGGCCGCCGACTCTCCGCCCGGCAACACGTAATCCCCGATCGAGACTTCCTCCACCCGCATCCGTCGGGCGGCGTCCTCGATGACCCGCTGGTCGATGCCCTCGTAACGCCCGCAGGCGAACACCAGGTGCCTCTCGGTGGTCCAGCGCTGAGCGGTCGCCTGCGTGAACAACGCGCCGGCCGGCGTCGGAACAACCAAAAGTGTTTCACCCGAACATGTCTCGTCTAGGGCCGCGCCCCATACCGGCGCCTTCATCACCATCCCGGGTCCGCCGCCGTAGGGTGCGTCGTCCACCGAGTGGTGCACGTCTTGGGTCCACCGGCGCAGGTCGTGCACGTGCAGATCGACCAGACCCGACGCAATCGCCTTGCCCGGCAACGATTGTCTGAGGGGATCCAGATAGGCCGGGAAAATCGTTATCACGTCAATTCGCATTTCGAAGCCTGCCCCCTACAGCTCCAGCAGGCCGTCGGGCGGATCGATATCGATCAACCTGTCGTCCAACGACACCGACGTGACGATCGCGCTGACGAATGGCACCAGTACCTCGCCGGAATCCCGACGCACCGCCAACAATTCACCGGCCGCGGTGTGCAGCACCTCGGCGACGACGCCGACGTCCAGCCCGGTCGTGGTCCGGACATGAAGGCCTTCGAGCTGGTGGTCGTAGTAGGTGTCCGGCTCGTCGATCGGCGGCAGCTCATCGGAGTCGACGACGAACAAACTGCCCCGCAGCGCGTCGGCGGCGTCGCGGTCGTCCACTCCGGCCAGTCGCACCAGCAGTCGCGCACCGTGTTCACGCGCCTGGTCGACGACATAGCTGCGTTCCTCCCCGTGACGGGAATTCTTGGCGCGCAACGTGTTACCCGGAGCGAACCGCGCGGCGGGATCGTCGGTGCGGATTTCCACGACCAACTCGCCGCCGATGCCGTGCGCCTTGACGACGCGCCCGACCGTTAACTCCAAGGGAGTTCCATGAGCAGCGCCCCGCTACTGGTCGGTGTCCACCACGTCGACGCGGATGCCGCGGCCACCGATCCCGGCGACCAGCGTGCGCAACGCGGTCGCGGTGCGTCCGCCGCGACCGATCACCTTGCCCAGGTCGTCGGGATGGACATGCACCTCCACCGTGCGCCCACGCCGACTGGTCACCATGTCGACCCGGACATCGTCGGGATTGTCGACGATCCCGCGGACCAAATGCTCGACAGCGTCGACCACGACCGTGCTCACGTCGGTCAGCCCTCGGCCGGTGCGTCGGCCGCTGGCTTCTCAGCGGCGTCGGCGGCCGGCTCGTCAGCGGCTTTGGTTTCGGTGGCGGCCTCGGGGGACTCTTCGGCCACCGCCTTGGCGGCCTTCTTGGCCGGGGCCTTCTTCTTCGGCTTGGCGGCCTCGGTGGTGGGCGCGCCGTCGGCCTCGGCCAGCGCGGCGTTGAACAGCTCCAGCTTGGTCGGCTTGGCCGGGGCGGACTTCAGGCGGCCCTCGGCGCCGGGTATCCCTTTGAACTTCTGCCAGTCACCGGTGATCTTCAACAGCTTGAGGACCGGCCCCGTCGGCTGGGCCCCGACCGAAAGCCAGTGCTGGGCGCGCTCGGAGTTGATCTCGATCAGGCTCGGGTCTTCCTTGGGGTGATACCGGCCGATGACCTCGATCGAGCGGCCGTCGCGGCGGGTCCGAGCGTCGGCGACGGCGATGCGGTATTGGGGATTGCGGATCTTGCCAAGCCGGGTGAGCTTGATCTTCACAGCCATGGTTAAGCGACTTCTCCTGTGTGTCACGCTGCAATTCAGCGACCTGGGCGGGATGCCGAGGTCCGGTTTTGCCTCGCGTGTATGACCGACGAGCAAGCACCTTCGGGCGGGTCGCGCGGCGGACAGCCGCCTATTGTGCCAGAACGGGTGCCCCGGGCAGAAATGCGCCCGCGCTCATGGCGATCGCGAGCGCGGCGAAGCCGGGCGCGGCGGGTAGCCACCACAAGCCCCGTTACATCACCTTCTGGAAGACTTTCGTCTCCACCCGGCGCGTCATCCGCCAACCCTTCGGGCTCCGCACGAACTCGTCGTCGTACCAGAGCCCGCAGAAAAGCGCCTGGTCGCTCTCGCCGGGAAGCACCATCGGGTTGAAGCAGATCACCCGCGACGACGCGGTGTCCCCGTCGACGCGCACCGAAAAGTTGCCGAGCATGTGCGCGTACACCGGGAAGGTCGGCAACACCTGGGCGAGCCACTCCTTGACCTCGGGATAGTGGCCTTCGATCCCGCCCAAGGCCGTGTAGTCGATGTAGGCGTCGGGCATGAAGACCTCGTCCAGGTCGTCGAATCGGCGGTTGTCGATGGCGGTGGAGTAGTCCACCAGCAGCTGCTGGATCTCTAGGCGGTCGGAAATTTCGGCCAGGCTCAACATGCATCGATTGAACACGATCTAGCCGCCGGGTTTGACTCAGCTGCGCAACGCGGCCCGACGGCAGTGGGGCGCAGCGACCACACAAAGCCGGCGTGCCGCCGCTCGGCCGCGTCCGCACGATTAGGGAACCGGCGCCCAATCGTGGGCAAGAAGTCCTCTCCGCTCAGGACCTTCGACCCGTAGCGGTAGTCGATGAATAAGGCCAGGATGGTGAACAGCGTGTGCCGCCGTGTGGGCATTGTTCTGGAGGGAAACATCATGGCCGCAGAACACTCCAACATTTTCGTCGCTGGCTGCCCGGGACCTCGATGCAGCCCGCCACAAGAAGGAAGTCTGAGATGAAGACGCTAGCGGCAGCACTAATGACAGCCATGGCGATGGCCGTAGTGCCGGTGGCCATAGCGCCGGCAGCACAGGCCGACATCTGCGCCGGAGCAAACGGACGCCACGTCGGCGTGGACGGCTGCACGCCCGGCCTGGCTGGTGATGCCATCGCAGGAGCCATCGTGGCGTCGGACCAGGCGTACTGGCCGGACGAACCACCGTGCTACACGGCAGAGGGTGTGCCGTACTTCACGCCTGATGGCGACCCTTGTTGAGAATGCGAGTGTTACCGACGGCCGTTGCGAGTTCCCACGATGAAGAATCGAGAATCACGGAACCGCTGAACAGGTTTTAACAGCCTAGAGATCGATTAGGCGTCGGGCGTGAAGACCTTGTCCGGGTCGTCGAATCGTCGGTTGCCGATGGGGATGGAGTAGTCCCCCAGCAGTTGCTGGATCCCTCGGCGGTCGGCAATTTCGGCCAGACTCAACGCGCATCGATTTAACACCGCGACGGATCCGGGGGTTGGGATCGGTAGCGACGCGGGTGGTGTCCACTTGCCGAAGGACCGCCAGCAACGAAGGAGCCACCATGAGCCGAACGCGGCGTTTTTCCCGTTTTCGCAGGAGACGGGCGGCCTGCGAGGGGAATAGTTCCACGGGTATGAGAGCAGCAATCGCGGGGTTAGCAACGACGCTGTTGATGTTCGGCGGCTCCGGGCTGGCCGCGCCTTCCGCCCAGGCCGCCCCGTGCCCCGCCGGGAAATCCTGCCAGCACTGGTGCCCGGGTGACGTCAATCCGGCCGGGCGGCCCGTGCCGTGGGACGGCAACGCCTGCCACGACTACTTCTGGGACTACTCCGGCGTGCACGACATCGGCGACGGGGCGTTCTACTCCTGGCGCGACATGCCTTGGCACTGATGCCGAAATAGCCCTGGCATGACCGCGGAAGTTAAACTTTGCGGCCATGCGAAAGCTCATGGCCGCGGCCGCCGCACTGCTGGCGGCCGCCGCTTGCGGTGTCACCCTCGGCGTGGCCACCGCCACCACTTCCCGGGCCGACAGCACACAGCCGATCGGTTCGGTGCCGATCCCCGACGGGCCGGCCCAGACCTGGATCGTGGCCGACCTCGACAGCGGTCAGGTGCTGGCCGCCCGCGACCAAAACGTGGCCCACCCGCCCGCGAGCACCATCAAGGTGCTGTTGGCGCTGGTGGCCCTGGACCAGGTGAGCCTGGACTCCAGCGTCGTCGCGGACGTCGCCGACACCCAGGTCGAGTGCAACTGCGTCGGCATCAAACCCGGCCGCACCTACACCGCGCGCCAATTGCTGGACGCGCTGCTGCTGGTTTCGGGCAACGACGCGGCCAGCACCCTGGCGCACCTGCTGGGCGGCGCCGACGCCACCGTCGCCAAGATGAACGCCAAGGCCGCGTCCCTGGGGGCGACGAGCACCCATGCGGCGACCCCGTCCGGGCTGGACGGCCCGGGTGGCTCCGGGGCGTCGACGGCGCACGACCTGGCCGTCATCTTCCGGGCCGCGATGGCCAATCCGGTGTTCGCGCAGATTACCGCCGAGCCCTCGGCGATGTTCCCCGGCGATCACGGCGATGAACCAATCACCAACCAGGACGAACTCTTACAGCGCTATCCCGGCGCCATCGGGGGCAAGACGGGCTTCACCGACGCGGCCCGCAAGACCTTCGTCGGCGCGGCCGCCCGCGGGGGCCGCCGGTTGGTGATCGCGATGATGTACGGGCTGGTGAAGGCGGGCGGACCGTCGTATTGGGATCAGGCCGGCAGCCTGTTCGACTGGGGTTTCGCGCTCAACCCCGAGACCGGCATCGGCTCGCTTTAGTACCGCGAACAGACGCAAAAGCCCCCGCGCGCTCGGCGCGTCGGGGGCTTTTGCGTCTGTTCGCGCCGAGGGCTAGTCCGGCAGCGCCGAGGTCAGCAGCGCCGTCAGCACCGGGATCCGCCGCTCCGCGATTGCCGGCTGCGGCAATACGCTCTCCACCACGGCGGCCCCGTCGAACACGTTCGTCATCAGCGCCACGACGACCGGGAACGTCTCCTCTCCGAAGCCGTCGGCGCCGGGCAGCGCCCGGGCGGCGTCGACGATCTTCGCGGAGTACTGTCCGAGCTCGTGTTGCAAAGTGCCCCTGAGCTTTTCGTCGGTGCGCGCGGCGATCAACAGTTCGTAGACGACGGCGTTGGTCGCGCCGCTGGTGATGTCCCGGAGTATTGTCAGCGCCGCCTCGAGAGCGGGCTGGTCGTCGGGTATTTCAGTGACTCGCTTGGTGAACGAGTCCAGCTGGCGGCGCAACACCTCGGATGCGGTGGCCGCCATGAAATCGCCCATGGTTTCGAAGTGGCGGAACAGGGCACCGACCGACACCCCGGCGCTCTTGGTGATCACGGCGGCCGATGCCCGCGCGTAGCCGACCTCGATGATGGTGGCGATGCAGGCGTCGATGAGCCGTCCGACGGTCTCCTCGCGGCGCTGCTGCTGGGTTTTGGCCATGTCAGGAGCCCACGCTCATCGGCGCGTGCCGCTCCCCCGCCCCCAGGTAGCGGCCCGACTGCACCGTTTGGCCGTAGCCATCGCGGAATTGGCCCTTGGCGAAGACGACGGCGCCGCCCACCCCGGTGGCGACCACGGCATCGTCGTTGCGATTGACCATGCGCCGTAAGCCGCCGTAGAACGGCACCTCATCCTCGTGATAACCGTCCACCGACTCGTTGAGCCCGGCCGGGTCGATCACGACGAAGTCCGCACGGTCGCCTTGCCGCAACGTGCCGGCATCGATGCCAAACCACTCGGCCAATTCGCCGGTCAGGCGATGCACCGCCCGTTCGGTGGACATGAACGGCGTGCCGGCCCGGTGGGCGTCCCGGGTGCGCTTGAGCATCCGCAACGGAAAGTTGTAGAAGGCCATGTTGCGCAGGTGTGCGCCGGCGTCCGAGAAGCCCATGTGGATGCTGGGCTCGGCGGCAAGCTTGTTGAGGTGCTTGGGCCGATGGTTGGCCACGACGGTCGTCCACCGCACGTTGCGCTCACCGTTTTCGACAAGCACGTCGAGGAACGCGTCCAGCGGGTGCAGCCCGCGCTCGGCGGCGATCACGCCGAAGCTCTTGCCGACCAACGATTTATCGGGGCATTCGACGATGACCGCGTCGTGGAAGTCGCGGTGCCACAACGACGGTCCGAGCTTGATGCGGTCGAACTCGCGCCGGAACTTCCGGCGGTATTCCTTGTCGGCCAGCAGTTCATTGCGTTCCAGTTGCTCGCGCAGGTGCAGGGCCGCCGTACCCGCGCCGAACTCTTCGAAGACCGGCAGGTCGATTCCGTCGGAGTACAGCTCGAACGGGACCGGCAGGTGCTGGAACCGCACGCTGGAGCCCAGGAGCTTGTTCAACACGCGGGTGCCGAGCCCGAACACGTGCACGGCAAGCGGCATGGACTTGGCGTCGGCGGACACCAGCATGCTCATGCGAACACCCTTGCCACCGCCGAAGATTCGGCTGCTGGTCAGAAAGAACATCAGCGCGGACGCCGGGCTCTCGACGTCGGGGGCGCTCTGCAGCATCCGGCCGCGTTTGCGCAAGACCTTGATCAGCTTGCGCCGTTCCCGCCATGTCGCGAAGGTCGACGGCAGAGCGCGCGACCGGAAGCGATCGCCGTCGAGTTTGTCGATGGCCGCGTCCATGCCGGACATGCCGAGCATCCCAGCATCAAGCGCCTCGTCCAACAACGCCGCCATCCTGTCCAGCTCGGCATCGGTGGGCCTGACGGTGGCGTCGGTGGCGCGATCCAGCCCCAGCACCGCGGTCCGCAGGTCCGAATGACCAAGCAGGGAGCCGACATTCGGGCCAAGCGGCAGGGCGTCGATCGCCTTGACGTACTCCGCGGCGCTCGACCACGTCTTATTGGAATCCAAAGCGCCGAGCACGAATTCGCGCGGCACCGCCTCGACGCGGCTGAACAGGTCGGCCGCGTCCTCGGAATTGGCGTAGACCGTCGACAGCGAGCAGTTGCCCAGCAGCACCGTGGTGACGCCGTGGCGCACCGACTCGCGCAGCCCCGGGTCCAGCAGGACCTCGGCGTCGTAGTGGGTGTGCACGTCGATGAAGCCGGGCACGACCCACTTGCCGGCCGCGTCGATCACCTCGGGGCAACCGATCTCGTCCAGTGGGTCGTCCGCAGATCCCGCCACCGTGGCCACCACGCCGTCGCGGATGCCAAGCGTGCGGGTTTGCGGCGCGCCGCCGGTGCCGTCGAACCACAGCCCGTCGCGAATGATCACGTCGTAGGTCACGGTTTTCCTCCAGGTCGTTGAGTTGCCGAGAACCGTAACATAGATAGCAAGTACTCGCGATCTTTTCAGGAAGATCGGCGAGCCGCTCCAAAAGCACTGGTCAAAGCGGTGTTAGCGATGAGGGCCGGACGGCGCGGTGGTCGGTGATGGCGGGACCTCGGGGATCACAGCCGGGTCGGGCACGGTCACATCCGCAGGCACCCCGCCACTGCGGGTGGCCGCCGCGGGCGCCCGAAGCACGGCGCCTTGCTGGTCGCACTCGTTGCTGTGCACGGTGACCGTCATTTCGCCCGCGAACTCGCCTTGCGGCCGCGGTCGCAGCGACAGCACCTGCGTCGTCGCATGCGTGCGTTCGGCTCGGTTTGTCCCGATGCAGGGAAAGGCCGCCTGTTCCGGCCGGGACAGCCATCGGCCATCGCGGAAGTCCAGGACGACGGGCTCGCCACCGGGTGAGTTCGGCAGCGTGTGGTCATGGTCGTCCAGCGGGATGCCGACGGCCGTGCACGAGCCGGGCCGGCAGGACGAGCGGAAGGCCCACCAGGTGGTCACGTCGGGCGGCTGAGGGTCGGGCGTGTAGTTGAACGTCTGCCGGGTGCGCTGCACCTCGAGGCGGTAGGTGCCGTCGAGCGGGACCGGCGCGGCGACCGGGGCTCCCGGCGCGCTCGTCGTCGGGCGGGAGGCCGGGGCCGCGGTCGCGCCGGTCTTGCGCCCCATGACCACCCCGACGGCGAGAAACGCCGCGACGAGCACAACCGCCGCGGCGCCCAGGACAACCTTGCGGCGCCGGTGCCTCTTCGGCGCGGCCACCGCGGGCTCCCGCGGGGCGCGTGCGGGCGCCTCGGACAGATCCTCGGCGAAGTCATCCCGGCGATCGGCCAACGGCGCTGCCGCGGACGGCAGGGGGCAGGCGTACGCCGGGTACTCGGCCACGAGAACGGCCTCGGGACTGCGATCGCGGCTACGGACGCCCGCCTGTTCGTTCGCCGCCTCGGCGAACTCGCGGCAGGTCCCGAACCGGTCGGCGGCACTGTTGGCCAGCGCCCGGGAGAACACGCCGTCGAGTCGCGCCAGTTCCGGGCGCTGGTCGCTGAGCCGGGGCGGCGCGGTGTCGGGTGGCGGCGGCGCTCCGGTCAGCAGGTGAAATGCGGTGGCGGCCAGCGCGTACTGGTCGGCGCGCCCGTCGATGCCGGCGCCGGGCAGTTCGGGCGCGGCGTAGCCGACCGTGCCGACTTGGCCGGCTATGCCGAAGTCGGTCAACAGGATGCGTTGCTCGCATTCCCCGCGGCCCGTCACCAAGACGTTGGCGGGCTTGACGTCGCGATGCAGCAGTCCGCGCTCGTGCGCGTAGTCAAGGGCGACGGCGACGGCGGTCACGATGGAAAGCACCTCGCCCGCCGCAGAGACCGCCGGGAATCGATCGGCTATGAGCCGCGCGGCGTTGATCCCCTCGACGTACTCCATCGCGGTGTACAGCTGGTCGTCGAACTCGCCGCGGTCGCGGACCTCGACGATGTTCGGGTGATAGAGGTTCGTCGCGATCGGGGTCTCCGCCCGGAATCTGCGGCGGAACTCGCCGTCCGTCGACAGCCCCGGCGCAAGGACCTTCAACGCCTGCCAGCGCGACGAACGGGGGTCCTGGACAAGGTAGACCGCACCAGTCGCTCCAGTACCCAGCCTCCGCGCGACCAGGTAACCGGCGAAGGTCGCGCCGCTGGCCAACGCCATCCCGCGATCCTAGCCACGATCGGGGCGGGGCGCGCGCCCTAGCGGTGCGGCCGAAAGGCCTTGCCGCGCAGTATCACCAGATCAGGCCGGTTCAGCACGGCGGGTCCCCGGCGGGGATCCTCCGAGTAGCACAGCAGGTCGGCCGACGCCCCGTGATCGAGGCCGGGCCGGCCCAGCCAGCGACGGGCATCCCAGCATGCCGCGCCCAACGCCTCGGTGGCGCTCATCCCGATGCCCTTGAGAGCCTCGACCTCGTCGGCGATCCGCCCGTGCGCGATCATGCTGCCGGCGTCGCTACCGGCGTACACGGGCACGCCCGCCTCGCGCGCCGCGGCCGCCCGCGCCCGGCAACGGGCGTGCAGGTCGCGCATGTGCGCGGCGTAGGCCGGGTAGCGCGCCGCGGAGTCCGCGATGCCTCCGAAGTTCTCAAGGGTGTTGATCAGCGTCGGGACCAGCGCGGTTCCATGCTCCAGCATCAGGGCGATGGTGTCGTCGGTGAGCCCGGTGCCGTGTTCGATGCAGTCGATGCCGGCGTTGATCAGGCCGGGCAGCGCGTCCTCGCTGAAGACGTGCGCGGTGACGCGTGCGCCATGGGCGTGCGCGGCATCGATCGCGGCCTTGAGCACGTGATCGGACCACAGCGGGGCGAGGTCGCCGACGCTGCGGTCGATCCAGTCGCCGACCAGCTTGACCCAGCCGTCGCCCCGCCTGGCCTCCCGGGCCACCGCGTCCGGCAGCTGGGATTCGTCTTCCAGTTCGACTGCGAAGCCCCGCGAGTAGCGCCTGGGCCGGGCCAGATGCTTCCCGGCGCGGATGATGCGGGGCAGGTCGTCGCGGTCGTCGAGGCTGCGGGTGTCGGTGGGGGCGCCGCAGTCACGCAACAGCAGCGCGCCGGCATCGCGTTCCGTCTCGGCCTGGCCGATGGCCTCCTGGAGCGGGATCTCGCCGTCATCGCCGAGCCCGACGTGACAGTGCGCATCCACCAGTCCGGGCACGATCCAGCCGCCTCCAGAAGCACCGAAAACGGTGTCGGCCCCCGCGACCGGTTCGACGCTGACGCGGCCGTCGACGATCCACAGCTGGATCTCGGTCTCGCCGGGCAGCTCCATACCCCGCACGTGCATGCGCACGGCGCGGCTACTTCTTGCCCGGGTTGCCCGGGAACTTGAGCTTGGACAGGTCGAAGTCGG
Organism: Mycobacterium sp.; assembly: GCF_025965855.1. GTDB lineage: Bacteria > Actinomycetota > Actinomycetes > Mycobacteriales > Mycobacteriaceae > Mycobacterium. The sequence continues at coordinate 22,704 of NZ_JAOPWB010000248.1, forward strand.
CCAGCCCGGGCGGCAGCTCGTTGAGGCCCTCGGGCATCTGCGACAGATCGGGGAATCCCGCCGGCATGCCCGGCATGCCCGGTCCGAGCGGGTTCCTGACCTTGGGCGCCGTGGGGCCGCGGGCACCCTTCTTGCCCTTCTTGCCTTTTGACCCTTTGGCCTTGCGGGTCGCCGACTTGCGGCCCATGCCGGGAATGCCCATGCCGCCGAGCATGGACGACATCATCTTGCGGGCCTCGAAGAAGCGGTCGACCAGCTGGTTGACCTCCGAAACCGCCACCCCCGAGCCGTTGGCGATGCGCAGCCGCCGCGACGCGTTGATGATTTTCGGGTCGGCCCGCTCTTGCGGCGTCATCCCGCGGATGATGGCCTGCAGCCGGTCCAGTTGTTGGTCGTCGACCTGGGCCAGCGCGTCCTTCATCTGGCCGGCGCCGGGCAGCATGCCCAACAGGTTGCCGATCGGACCCATCTTGCGGATGGCGAGCATCTGTTCGAGGAAGTCCTCCAGCGTCAGCTCGCCGGTGCCGATCTTGGCGGCGGCTTCCTCGGCGCGCTGCGCGTCGAAGACCTGCTCGGCCTGCTCGATCAGGGTCAGCACGTCGCCCATGCCCAGAATGCGGCCGGCCATCCGGTCCGGGTGGAAGACGTCGAAGTCCTCGAGCTTTTCGCCGCTGGAGGCGAAAAGGATGGGGACGCCGGTCACCTCGCGCACCGAGAGCGCGGCGCCACCGCGAGCGTCACCGTCGAGCTTGGTCAGCACCACGCCGGTGAAGCCGACGCCCTGGCCGAACGCCTCGGCGGTGGCGACGGCGTCCTGGCCGACCATCGCGTCCAGGACGAACAGGACCTCGTCGGGGTTGACGGCGTCCCGGATGGCCGCGGCCTGCGCCATCAGCTCCTCGTCGATGCCCAGCCGCCCCGCGGTGTCGACGATGACGACATCGAAGTGTTTGACCCGGGCCTCGGCCAGCCCCGCCGCCGCGACGGCGACCGGGTCGGGGGGCCCGGCATCGGGCCCCGGTGCACCAGCCCCGGGATGCGGCGCGAACACCGGAACCCCGGCGCGCTCACCGACGACTTGCAGCTGGTTGACCGCGGCCGGGCGCTGCAGATCGCAGGCCACCAGCAGCGGCGTGTGCCCCTGGCCGCGCAGCCAGGAGGCCAGCTTGCCGGCCAGCGTGGTCTTGCCGGAACCCTGCAGACCGGCGAGCATCACGACCGTCGGCGGCGTTTTCGCAAACGCCAGCTGGCGGGTCTCGCCGCCCAGGATGCCGATCAGTTCCTCGTTGACGATCTTGACGACCTGCTGCGCCGGGTTGAGGGCGCCGGATACCTCGGCGCCCTTGGCGCGTTCCTTGATCCGGCCCACGAACGCCCGCACCACGGGCAGCGACACGTCCGCTTCCAGCAGCGCGAGCCGGATTTCGCGGGTGGTGGCCTCGATATCGGCGTCGGTCAGTCGACCCTTGCCGCGCAGCCCCTGTAGGGCACCGGTCAATCGGTCGGACAGCGATTCAAACACCCCGCCAGCCTAGTGGTGTGCCGCGGGTGCGCGGCAGCTGTGTCCGGGCGGGGCGCTGCGCGCGCCCGTTGACCGCGACACTGCAACCACGCAGACGACACGCCGATGCCGTCTGCGGAATTTCAGGCTCGGCGACGGCCAGCACGGGATTGAATGGTCGAGCCAACCAAAGACACCGCCGAACGAGGTCAAGCTCATGCTCGAGGTGATCGACAAGGGTTCCTGGAACGAAGCGCATCCGGTGCCACTGCTTTTCGTGCACGGCGGCTGGCATGGCGCGTGGTGCTGGGACGACCACTTCCTGGACTTCTTCGCCGACGCGGGCTACCGCGCGGTCGCGGTGAGCCTGCGCGGGCACTGCACCAGCCCGACACCCAAGCCGATACACAAGGTTTCCATCGCCGACTACATCGACGACGTCCGTTCGGTGGCCGACGATCTGGGCGGCGGGCCGGTGTTGATCGGCCATTCCCTGGGCGGCTACGTGATCCAGCGCTACCTCGAAGACCGCGCCGCCCCGGCCGCCGTGCTGGTCGGCTCCCTGCCGCCGCGCGGCGTGCTCGGAGCGGCGCTGCGGGTCTGGCGGCGCCGCCCGTGGATGACGGTGCACTCGTTCAACGACCCGACGTTGGTCAAATTCCTCCGCACCCCGGCCCTCGCGCGCGAATATCTCTTCTGCGCCGACACGCCCGAGGCCGTCGTCGAATCCTGCTGGGGAACGCGCCGGTGCCGAGAGCATCCGCGCGGCGATGAGGGATCCGATGTTCCGCCGGGTCAAAACCCATCGGGTGACCACCCCGATTCTGGTCCTCGGCGCCGTGCACGACGGCTTCGTCAGCGTCGGCGCGGTGCGCGCCACGGCGCGCGCCTACCGGACCGAGCCGGAGTTCTTCTCGATGGGACACAACATGATGCTCGAACCGGGATGGGCTGACGTCGCCGAACGAATCCACGCCTGGCTCGAAGCCCGCGACCTGGCCGGCCGCGCCGTCTGACTCGCGTCGCTGCTGCGCCGAAAAGCGTTGGCATGCTACATTTCACACCCGCCGCCGAACCGAGCTGGCCGCGTCGAGGATGCAACTTTGGGGGGAGCTGTTTCGATGCAACCGGTCGGCACGACGGGGTCGCGCGTCGAAAATGGCCGGGACGGCTCGCATATCGAGGGCGGCGGCGTGCCCCTGCGGGGCTGGCAACGCAGGGCACTGGTGAAATACCTTGCCGCCCAGCCGCGCGATTTCCTGGCCGTCGCCACCCCCGGCTCCGGGAAGACGACGTTCGCGCTTCGGGTGGCGGCCGAACTGCTCAGCCAGCGCGCCGCCGAGCAGATCACGGTCGTGGTGCCCACCGAGCACCTCAAGGTCCAGTGGGCGCTGGCCGCTGGGCGGCATGGCCTGGCCCTGGACCCGAGGTTCTCCAACACCAGCCCCCAGACCTCACCGGAGTATCACGGCGTGATGGTCACCTACGCACAGGTCGCCGCGCACCCGACGCTGCACCGCGTGCGCACCGAGCAGCGCAAGACCCTGGTCGTCTTCGACGAGATACATCACGGCGGTGACGCCAAGATCTGGGGCGAGGCCATCCGGGAGGCCTTCGGCGACGCCACGCGCCGGCTCGCCCTGACGGGCACGCCCTTTCGCAGCGACGACAGCCCCATCCCGTTCGTCACGTACACGTCCGGCGCCGACGGGGTGCTGCGGTCGCAGGCCGACCACACCTACGGCTACACCGAGGCGCTCGCCGACGGCGTCGTCCGGCCGGTGGTGTTCCTCGCCTATTCTGGGCAGGCCCGCTGGCGGGACAGCGCCGGCGAGGAGCACGCCGCGCGGCTGGGCGAGCCGTTGTCCGCCGAGCAGACCGCACGCGCGTGGCGCACGGCGCTCGACCCCGCCGGCGAATGGATGCCCGCGGTGATCGCGGCCGCCGACGAGCGGCTGCGCCAAAAGCGGGCCCACGTGCCCGACGCCGGCGGCATGATCATAGCCTCCGATCGCACCGCGGCCCGCGCGTACGCCGCCCTGTTGACGAAGCTCACCTCGGAGCCGCCCGCGGTGGTGCTGTCCGACGATCCCGGATCATCGGCCCGGATCACCGAATTCGCCGAAAGCACCAGCCGGTGGCTGGTCGCGGTGCGCATGGTCTCCGAAGGCGTCGACGTGCCCCGGCTGTCGGTCGGAATCTACGCCACCAGCGCCTCGACGCCGCTGTTCTTCGCGCAGGCGATCGGCCGGTTCGTGCGGTCGCGCCGGCAGGGCGAAACCGCGAGCATCTTCGTGCCGTCGGTGCCCAGCCTGCTGCAGCTGGCCAGTGAGCTGGAAGCGCAGCGAAACCACGTGCTCGGCCAACCGCACCGGGAGTCCGGGGATCCCCTCGACGGCGATCCCGCCCTGCGGACGCAAACCGAAAAGACGGAAACGGACAAGGGTTTCACCTCGCTGGGCGCCGACGCCGAGCTGGACCAGGTCATCTTCGACGGGTCCTCGTTCGGCACCGCCGCCCCGGCCGGCAGCGACGAGGAGGCCGATTACCTCGGTATCCCCGGATTGCTCGACGCCGAGCAGATGCGCGCCCTGCTGCACCGGCGCCAAGACGAGCAGCTCAAGAAGCGGGCCGCCACGGGATCGGCCCAGGATGCGCCGGCGTCATTGTCCATGCATGGGCAGCTGCGCGATCTGCGCCGCGAGCTCAACGCCCTGGTCTCGGCGACCCACCACCGCACCGGCAAACCGCACGGCTGGATCCACGGCGAACTGCGCCGCCGCTGCGGCGGCCCCCCGATCGCCGCGGCGACCCGCGAGCAGATTCAGGCCCGCATCGAAGCCTTGCGGCAGCTGAACTCCGAGCAGGCCCGAGGGGGCTAGTCCGATGGTGGCGACCCGCTGCGCCCGGCGACGCCGCGTTTGCGATCGCCACTAGCCAACGGCGACCTCTCCCGGCCCGCCGAACACCGCCAGCAGCTGCTTCTCCACCACCGCCTGCGCGCCCGGGTCTTCGGGCAGCTCTACGCAGAACACGTCGGCGGCCGTCGACCCGAAGGTGTGAACCTTCGCCCATGCGATGTCGGCCCCCGCGCGCTCCAGCGCCCGGGCCAGGAGCGCGAGCAAGCCCAACCGGTCCATGGCGCGGATCTCGATGAGCGGCTGGCCGGACGCGGCGGGGTCGAGCCACTGGATGTGGGGCGGGGCGGTCGACCGAGTGACGGGCACCCCAACCTGGATCTCGCCGGGCCGCGCGGTCGCCACGCCGACGGCGTCGGTGTCGCGCTTCTCCAGCGTGCCGATGACGTCGACGTCGCCGTTGAGCGCGGTGGTGAACTGCTGCCGCAGCAGGCCCGCTTCGGGCGGTGAACCGAACAGCGGCGACACCACGAATTCGGTGATCGCCACACCGTCGTGAGTGTTGACCGACGCCGAATGGATGCGCAGCGAGTTCAGCGCGAGCACCGCGGCGGCGTTCGACACCAATCCCCGCTGGTCCGGCGCGACCATCACCAGGTTCAAGCGCTCGCCGCCGCCGGCCTCGATCTCCACGTGCACCCCGTGGTCGGCCGCCAGCGAAAGGTACTGCGGCGCAGTGGGTTGCGCCTGCGGCAGCGGCTCGCCGGCCATCACCATCCGGCAGCGACGCACCAGGTCCTCGATCAGGGACGCCTTCCAGTCGCTCCACACCCCGGGGCCCGTCGCCTTCGAGTCCGCCTCGGTCAGCGCGTGCAACACCTCGAGCAACAGCGGATCCCCGCCCAACGCCTCGGATACGGCCTCGATCGTCTTGGGGTCGTTGAGGTCGCTTCGGGTGGCCGTCACCGGCAGCAGCAGGTGGTGGCGGACCAGCTTCGACAGGAACTCGGTGTCTTTGGGCGAAACCCCGAGCCTGGGGCCGATTTCGAGGGCCATCTCGGCCCCGAGCACGCTGTGGTCGACTCCCCTGCCCTTGCCGATGTCGTGCAGCAGCGCCCCGAGCGCGAGCAGATCGGGTCGTGCCACGCGGGTAGCCAGCGGTGCCGCGTTGACGGCGGTCTCGACGACGTGGCGGTCCACCGTCCACTTGTGCGCGACGTCGCGGGGCGGAAGGTCGCGGATCGCAGCCCATTCCGGCAACAACCGCTCCCACAACCCGGTGCGGTCGAGCGCTTCGACCGTCGCCACCGCGGTGGGCCCGGCGGAGAGCACGACCAGAAGGTCGTCTAATGCATCGCTGGGCCAAGGGATTGGCATCTCGGGCGCGCCGGCGGCCAGGCGGTTCAGCGTGGCGGCGCCGATCGGCAACCCGGTGTCCGCCGACGCGGCGGCCACTCGCAGCACCAGCCCGGCGTCGGTTTCGGGCGAGACGTCGCGGGCGAGCACGACCTCCCCGGCATACTCGACGACGCCCTCGTCCAGTGGGCGGCGCCTGGGCCGGCGCACCAAGGCCGAGACGCCACGGCGCGGCAACGCGTTTTCGGCGGTCCGCAGCCCGGTCTCGGAGTGGTAGGCGATGGTGCGCCCGGCGTCGGACAGCTTGCGGGCCAAGTCGAATCGGTCACCGATGTGCAGGGCGGCGCTGATCTCGTCGGCGTACTGGGCCAGCAGCTGATCGCGTCCGCGCCCGGACACCCGGTGCAGCTCGGTGCGCACGTCGAGGAGCGTCAGATAGGCGTCGTCGAGCGAGCCGCCCGGCGTTTCGGAGCGGGCCAAGCCGTGGCGGTCGATGAGCTGGGCCACCCCGAGCGCGTCAAGCAGTTGCACATCGCGAAGGCCGCCGCGACCCGATTTCAGGTCCGGCTCGGCGCGCTGCGAGATCCGGCCACAACGCTGCCACCGGGATTGCGTGATTTCGACGAGCTCGTCCATCCGAGAGCGAATTGCGCTGCGCCACTGCTTTCTTGCGCCCGCGATCAATTCCCCGGACAGCCGCGCGTCGCCGGCGATGTGGCGGGCATCCAACATCCCCAGGGCCGCGATCATGTCGGTATTGGCGACGCCGAGCGCGCCGGGGACCGTTCGCACGCTGTGGTCAAGCCGAACGTTCGCGTCCCACAAGGGATACCACAGCTTGTCGGCGACCCGCTGCAGCACATCGGTGGACTGGTTGTCGTGCAACAACATCAGGTCCAGATCGGAATACGGCAGCAGCTCGTGGCGGCCCAGGCCGCCGATCCCGACTATCGCGAAGCCACTGGTGTCGGTGATGCCGATCTCGTCCGCCTTGGCGGTCAGCCACGACTCGTGCAGATCCTGCCACGCGTGCCGCAACTCGGCCGCACCCAGCCCACGACCATCAGACAGCAGTTGGCGCCGCGCGGCAACCAAATCGGTTGCCCCGCAGGCGCTTCCTGCTCCCGTTCTGTTCCCGGACGGATCGGGTGGGTCCGAATTCATACCCTCCCGGCCCGTCCGGGTCGGATCACCAATTTGCGGCTGGCGTCACAGCGCATCGGTTCCGCGTTCACCCGTGCGGACCCGCACTATGGTTTCCACGGGGCTCACCCATACTTTGCCGTCACCGATCTTGCCGGTGCGCGCCGCCCGAACGATGCTGTCCACGACCTTGTCGACGATGGAGTCGTCGACGACCACCTCGATCCGCACCTTCGGCACGAAGTCAACCGCATACTCGGCGCCCCGATAGACCTCGGTGTGGCCCTTCTGCCGCCCGTAGCCCTGGATTTCGCTGACCGTCATCCCCAGGACGCCCGCCTCCTCGAGGCCGGTCTTGACGTCATCGAGGGTGAACGGCTTTACGATCGCGGTGATCAGCTTCATGCGTGCTCCGCCTCCAATTTGTCGCCCACTGGCTCCTCGGAACCGTTACGGTCATCCACGGCAACTCGTGCCCCAAGCACCGAGCCCTGGCCGCCGATCACTCCAAAATCGTAACTGCTCTCCGCGTGCTCGGCCTCGTCGATGCCCTCGGCTTCCGCCTCAGGACTGACACGCAGCCCAATCGTGTACTTCAGGATCAGGGCCAAGATCAGGGTAACGATGCCGGAGTAGAAGAGAACGGAGAACGCACCGATCGCCTGCCGCTCCAGCTGTGCCCAGCCGCCGCCGTAGAACAACCCCTTTGATACCCCGGCCCCACCGTTGATCGCCGTGCTCTCCGGCGCGGCGAGCAGACCGACCAGCAACGTGCCCGCCAGACCGCCGACCAGGTGCACCCCGACCACGTCGAGCGAGTCATCGAAGCCGAGCCTGAACTTCAGCCCGACCGCCAGCGCGCAGACCACGCCGGCCACCGCGCCGATCGCCAAGGCACCCAGGATGTTGACCGACGAGCACGACGGGGTGATGGCAACCAGCCCGGCGACGATGCCCGAAGCCGCTCCCAGCGTGGTGGGCTTCCCGTCGCGGATGCGCTCGGTCAGCAGCCACGCGAGCATGCCCGTGGCCGTGGCGACCGTGGTGGTCATGAACGTCGATCCGGCGGAGCCGTTCGAGCTGGTCGCCGACCCGGCGTTGAACCCGAACCAGCCGAACCACAGCAGTCCGGCGCCGAGCATGACAAACGGCAGGTTGTGCGGGCGGAACAGCGTCGTCGGCCAACCCTTGCGCTTGCCCAGGACGATCGCCAGCATCAGGCCCGCCACACCGGAGTTGATATGGACCGCGGTTCCACCTGCGAAGTCGATGGCGTGCAGCTTGTTGTTGATCCAGCCGCCGTGCTCGGAGGCGAACCCGTCGGCCGCGAAGACCCAGTGTGCGACCGGGAAGTAGACCAGCGTCGCCCACAGTCCGGCGAACACCAGCCAGGCGGTGAACTTCAGCCGGTCGGCCACGGCGCCCGAGATCAGCGCGACGGTGATGATCGCGAACATCAGCTGGAACGCCACGAAAACGGTGGCCGGCATGGTGCCCGCCAGAGGGATGTCGACCTGTGAGACGCCCTTGCTCGGATCGGCCTTGACGGCGTTGCCGCCGATGAGCTTGGCCAGGCCCCAGTAGTCGGACGGCTTTCCGACGACGCCCCACTTGTCGTCACCGAACGACATCGAATACCCGTAAAGCACCCACAGCACGGTCACCACGCCCATGGCGCTGATGCTCATCATGAGCATGTTGAGCACGCTTCTGGTACGGACCATGCCGCCGTAGAAGAAGGCAAGACCCGGCGTCATCAACAGCACCAGCGCGGAACTCGCCAACATCCAGGCGGTATCGCCGGTATCGGGTTGGCCCAATTGCGGGAAACTCACTCGCTTTCACCTCCGGTAGGACATGAGTAGGCCGACAGGCAGGCGCCTGTGGCCTGGGAGAACCATGCGCAATTGTTGTTTCGGCAATGGGGCCGCCATGTTTCGCCGGTATTAACGTCACGCTTGGCGTGTAAGCGGTCTCAGCCGAGCAGGGCGTCCACGAATGCGGCGGGTTCAAACGGCGCCAGGTCGTCGGGACCCTCGCCCAGCCCGACCAGCTTCACCGGCACCCCGAGTTCCTGCTGGACGCGGAAAACGATGCCGCCCTTGGCCGTTCCGTCCAGCTTGGTCAGCACCGCGCCGGTGATGTCGACGACGTCGGCGAAGACCCGCGCCTGGGCCAGCCCGTTCTGCCCGATGGTGGCATCGAGCACCAGCAACACCTCGTCGACCGCGGCGCGCCGGGTTACCACCCGCTTGACCTTGTCGAGCTCGTCCATCAGCCCGACCTTGGTGTGCAGCCGCCCGGCGGTGTCGATGACGACGACGTCGGCTCCATCGGCGATGCCCTTGTCGACGGCGTCGAACGCCACCGACGCCGGGTCGGCACCCTCGGCCCCCCGCACCACCTCCGCACCCACGCGCGCGGCCCAGGTTTGCAGCTGATCGGCGGCCGCGGCCCGGAAGGTGTCGGCCGCGCCCAGCACGACGCGCCGCCCGTCGGCCACCAACACCCGCGCCAGCTTGCCGACGGTCGTGGTTTTCCCGGTGCCGTTCACGCCGACGATCAGCAGCACCGAGGGATGGTCGGCGTGCGGCAGCGCGCGGATCGAGCGGTCCATGTCGGGTTGCAGCTCGTTGATCAGGACGTCGCGCAGCACGGCCTTCGCGTCGGCCTCGGTGCGCACGCTGTCGCTGGCCAGCCGGCTGCGCAGCTGCGAGATCACCGACTCGGTGGCGACCGGGCCCAGGTCGGCGACCAGCAGCGTGTCCTCGACGTCCTGCCAGGATTCTTCGTCCAGGTCGCCGCCGCCGATCAGGCCGAGCACGCTGCGCCCGAGCGCGTTCTGCGAGCGGGCCAGCCGGCCGCGCAGTCGCTCCAGCCGGCCTTCGGGTGGCGCGATGGCCTCGATCTCGGCGGCCTCGGGGGCCTCCCGGGTGGGCGGGGCCTCTGGCGCCGGCGGGGCCGGCGGCGGCGCCGGCGTCTCGGGTTCGGGCAGTTGGACGTCGGAGACCGTGCGCCGCGGCGCGTCGCGGGGAACGGTCGCGTCGTCGCCTACCGCGGGCAGCCCGCTGGTGTCAAGCCGGTCTTCGATAGGCGTGCGGCTGAACGCGATGCCGGAGGACGCGGTGTAGCCGCCGGAGCGATCGAGTGCGCCGGGTTCGGGGCGGGCCAAGCGGATCCGCCGCCGCCGGTTGAGCGCCAGGCCCAGGACCAGCGCGGCGATGACGACCAGGGTGGCGACGACCGCGATCGCGATCCAAAGACCTTGGGACACGCTGGCATTCTTTCAAGCCGCCCGGCGCCGGCCCGATCGGGTCTAGTCCGGCCCTAGCTCGATGGTGGCGACCCGCTTCGCCCGGCTACGCCGCGCTTGCGATCCCCGCTAGCTCGAGACCAGCTGCTCCACCTGCTGACCGCGCATCCGCTGGGAGATCACCGCGGTGATGCCGTCGCCCTGCATGGTCACGCCGTACAGCGCGTCGGCGACCTCCATCGTGGGCTTCTGGTGGGTGATGATGATGATCTGCGACTTGGCCCGCAACAGTTCGAACAGGCCGATCAGGCGGCGCAGGTTCGTGTCGTCGAGCGCCGCCTCGACCTCGTCCATGATGTAGAAGGGCGACGGGCGGGCCCGGAAGATCGCCACCAGCATCGCCACCGCCGTCAGCGCCTTCTCGCCACCGGACAGCAACGACAGCCGGGTGATCTTCTTGCCGGGCGGACGCGCCTCCACCTCGATGCCGGTGGTGAGCATGTCGTTGGGGTCGGTCAGCCGCAGCCGGCCCTCTCCGCCGGGGAACAGGACGGTGAAGACCTCGCGGAATTCGCGTTCGACGTCGACGAACGCGTCGTTGAACACCTGCAGGATGCGGGCGTCGACGTCGGCGATGACGTCGAGCAGGTCCTTGCGGGCCGCCTTGACGTCCTCGAGCTGGGTGGACAGGAAGTTATAGCGCTCCTCCAGCGCAGCGAACTCCTCCAGCGCCAGCGGGTTGACCCTGCCCAACTCGGCCAGTTCTCGCTCGGCCCGCTTGGCCCGGCGCTCCTGGGTGGCCCGGTCGTATGGAATCGGGGCGGGCGCGAAAACCTGCTCGCCGCGCTCGCGGGCCTGCTCGAACTCGGCGATTTCCAGCTCGGTCGGCGGGAGCGAAACCTCCGGACCGTACTCGGCGATCAGATCGGTCGGCGCCATCCCGAACTGCTCGAGCACCATCTGCTCGAGCTGCTCGATGCGCAGCGCCGCCTGGGCGTTGGCCACCTCGTCGCGGTGCAGCGAATCGGTGAGCTTGGCCAGCCGGGCGCCCAGCGCGTTCACCTCGTCGCGCACCGTCGCCATCGCGGCCGTGCGGTCCCTGCGCTCGGCGACCAGCGCGTTGCGGATGGCCGATGCCGCGGCGATCACCCCGTCCAGCCGCGACGCCAGCAGCCGCCCGGCGTCGGCCACGCCTCCGGCAACGGCGGCCGCGCG
>NZ_JAOPWB010000253.1 GCF_025965855.1 Mycobacterium sp.
GCTGCACGCTGATCGGGCGGGCCTACCTGTACGGGCTGATGCGCCGGCGCGCGTCATGACACCCGGACCCTCGGATCGAGCGCCGCGTAGAAGACATCCGACAGCAGGCCGGCCAGCAACACCACCGTGCCGGAGAACAGGGTGATGGCCGCGATGATGTTGGTGTCCTGGGTCGAAATGCCCTGCACCAGCCATTCGCCCATACCGTGCCAGCCGAAGATCTTCTCGACGAACACCGCCCCGGTGACCAGCCCGGCCACCCCGTATGCGAACAGGGTGGCCAGCGGTATCAGCGCCGTGCGCAGCCCGTGTTTGAACAGCGCGCGCCGACGGGTGAGTCCCTTGGCGCGGGCGGTGCGAATGAAGTCCTGCCCAAGGACGTCGAGCATCGCGTTGCGTTGATACCGGCTGTATCCCGCCGCAGCCATCAGCGCCAGGGTGAGCGTGGGCAGGATCACGTGCCGCAACCGGTCGAGCAACTGCGCCCAGAACCCGCCGCCCACGCCCGGTGACGTCTCCCCGGTGTAGTCGAAGAGATGGATGCCGACGGCCCAATTGACCCGCAGCGCCCCGAGGATCAGCAGGTTGGCGATGACAAACGACGGAGTGCTCAGCGCGAGCAGCGCCAGCAGCGTGACGACGCGGTCACTGAGCCGGTACTGACGGATCGCCCCCCACGCCCCGGCGACGATGCCTAGCACGGTGCCCACCACGGAGCCGATGACCAGCAGCCGCAGGCTGACTCCGACGCGGCGCCACAGCGTGGTGGCGACGGGCTGTCCGGTGATGGTGGTGCCGAAGTCGCCGCGGAGGACGTGCGAGGCCCAGTGCGCGTAGCGGATCGGTATCGGTTTGTCCAAGCCCAGCGCGTGAGCCTTGGCGTCGATGACGGCCTGCGGCGGGCGTGGGTTGCGCTGTAACAGGCTGTCCAGCGGAGAGAAGGCCACCGAGGTCAGGCAGTAGGTCAGAAACGATGCCAGCGCCAGCAGCACGACATAGTTGAGCAACCGGCGCGCCAGAAAGCGAATCATGCCCGACCGAGCCGCCCGTGCCGCATTGGGACAGGTTAACCAGCCGGGCTCATCCTTGTGATCCGGCTGATTCTCGTGAGTGAATTACGGGTGGCTCGTTGTTACTTTTGAGGCCGCGATATCCCGAGGAGGCGCGCGTGACGGTTACCGATGACTACCTGGCCAATAACGCCCAATACGTGAGCACCTTCAAGGGCCCGCTGCCGATGCCTCCGAGCAAACACGTCGCGGTGGTGGCGTGCATGGACGCCCGGCTTGACGTGTATCGCCTGCTGGGTCTCAACGAGGGGGAGGCCCACGTCATCCGCAACGCCGGCGGCGTCGTCACCGACGACGTCATCCGCTCCCTGGCAATCAGCCAACGGCTCCTGGGGACCCAGGAGATCATCCTGATCCACCACAGCGACTGCGGGATGCTCACCTTCACCGACGATGACTTCAAGCGAGGCATCCAGGAGGAGACGGGAGTCAAACCGCCGTGGGCGGCCGAGGCATTCCCGGATGCCGCCGAAGACGTCCGGCAGTCGCTGCGGCGGATCGAAAACAGCCCATTCGTGACCAAGCATGTGTCGCTGCGCGGCTTCGTCTTCGACGTCGGAACCGGCAAGCTCGAGGAAGTCACCCCCTAGCGCGAGCAGACGCAAAAGCCCCTAATCCGTGCCGGATTTGGGGGCTTTTGCGTCTGCTCGCCCTACTAACTAGCCGACCTTGTACGTGGCGAGCGCCTTGGCGACCAGCGTGCCCTCCGGGTCGACGATCTCGGCCTCGCAGTTGACCAGCGACCGCCCGCGCCGCAGCACCCGGCCCACCCCGATCACGTCGGTGGCCCGGGCCGGGGCCATGAAGTCCAGTGCCATCGACACCGTCACCCCGCGCAGTTGCGGTGGCGCGTCCGCGCCGCACCACGCCGCCGCCATGACGGTCAGATCGGCCAGGGTGGCGATCGCGCCGCCGTGCACCATGTCGCCGACGGTGACGTTGGAGGGGTCCCAGGGCAGCCGCAGCCTGACCTCGTCTTCGCCGAGCTGATCGGCGACGATTCCCAGCTTCGCGACGAAGGGCGATTGGAGGAGGAATTGTGCGATGACATCGCGACCGCTCTGCGTTCCAATTGTCATACGTCCATGCTTTCGCACCGGCCGGTCACAGCAAAAGGGATGCACGCCTCCATGGCGCAATGCGTCGCATGCTTGTCACCCGCGCCAAACGATTGACACCCGCGGGGCCGGCTGGTTCTATATAGGGTAATGACCATAAAGATGGTCAATTCGACCAGGTTTACCAAGAATGCAATGAGGTGGCCATGACGAGCGTTGTGAAGGCGGCCCCCGCCGCGGGCCAGTACGAGTTGAGCCATCTGCGCTCGCTGGAGGCCGAGGCGATCCACATCGTTCGGGAGGTAGCCGCGGAGTTCGAGCGCCCAGTGCTGTTGTTCTCGGGTGGCAAGGACTCCATCGTCATGCTGCATCTGGCGCTCAAGGCGTTCCGGCCCGGGCGGCTGCCGTTCCCGGTGATGCACGTCGACACCGGCCACAACTTCGACGAGGTGATCGCCGCCCGCGACGAACTGGTGGCCGAGTCCGGGGTGCGGCTGGTGGTGGCGTCGGTGCAGGAGGACATCGACGCCGGACGGGTGGTCGAGACGATCCCGTCGCGCAACCCGATCCAGACCGTGACGCTGCTGCGCGCCATCCGCGAGAACAGGTTCGACGCCGCGTTCGGCGGGGCGCGCCGCGACGAGGAGAAGGCGCGCGCCAAGGAGCGGGTGTTCAGCTTCCGCGACGAGTTCGGCCAGTGGGACCCCAAGGCCCAGCGGCCCGAGCTGTGGAACCTCTACAACGGTCGGCATCACAAGGGCGAGCACATCCGGGTCTTCCCGCTGTCCAACTGGACCGAGTTCGACATCTGGTCCTACATCGGCGCCGAGAAGGTCAGGCTGCCGTCGATCTATTTCGCACACCGGCGCAATGTTTTTCAGCGTGACGGCATGCTGCTGGCAGTAGACCGGCACCTGCAGCCGCGCGCCGACGAGCCGGTGTTCGAGGCGACGGTGCGCTTCCGCACAGTCGGGGACGTCACCTGCACCGGCTGTGTGGAATCGGAGGCCGCCACCGTGTCGGAGGTCATTGCCGAGACCGCGGTGGCGCGGTTGACCGAGCGCGGGGCGACCCGGGCCGACGACCGCATCTCGGAGGCCGGGATGGAAGACCGCAAACGACAGGGCTACTTCTGATGACAACGTTATTGAGGCTGGCGACCGCCGGCTCCGTCGACGACGGCAAGTCCACCCTGATCGGGCGCCTGCTCTACGACTCCAAGGCCGTGATGGAAGACCAATGGGCGTCGGTGGAGCGGACGTCGAAGGAGCGCGGCCACGGGTACACCGACCTGGCGCTGGTGACCGACGGCCTGCGGGCCGAGCGGGAGCAGGGCATCACGATCGATGTCGCGTACCGGTATTTCGCCACTCCCAAGCGGAAATTCATCATCGCCGACACGCCTGGCCACATCCAGTACACCCGCAACATGGTGACCGGTGCGTCGACCGCTCAACTGGTGATCGTGCTCGTCGACGCCCGCCACGGCCTGCTCGAGCAGTCCCGCCGGCACGCCTTCCTGGCGTCGTTGCTCGGCATCCAGCACATCGTGCTCGCGGTCAACAAGATGGACCTGATCGACTGGGACAAAGAGAGATTCGAGTCGATTCGGGACGAGTTCCACGCCTTCGCGGCCCGCCTGGATGTGCAGGACGTGGCCACCATCCCGATCTCCGCGCTGAACGGCGACAACGTGGTGACCAAATCGGACAACGCGCCGTGGTACGAGGGCCCGGCGCTGCTGTCGCACCTCGAAGAGGTCTACATCGCGGGTGACCGCAATCTGGTCGACGTGCGCTTCCCGGTGCAATACGTCATCCGGCCGCAGACCCACGAGCATCGAGACCACCGCAGCTACGCCGGGACCGTGGCCAGCGGGGTGATGCGCCCCGGCGACGAGGTCGTCGTGCTGCCGATCGGCAAGACCACCCGGATCACCGCGATCGAGGGCACCAATGGCCCTGTGGAAGAAGCGTTTCCGCCGATGGCCGTCTCGCTGAGCCTGGCGGATGACGTCGACATCTCGCGCGGCGACATGATCGCGCGCACCCACAACCAGCCCAGGGTCGCACAGGACTTCGACGCGACCGTGTGCTGGATGGCCGACAATTCGGCGCTGGAGCCGGGCCGCGACTACCTGATCAAGCACACCACCCGAACCACGCGCGCGCGCGTCACCGCGCTGGAGTACCGGCTCGACGTCAACACCCTGCACCGCGACAAGGCCGCAACGGCATTGCAGCTCAACGAACTTGGCCGCATTTCGCTGCGCACCCAGGTTCCGCTGCTGCTCGACGAGTACACCCGCAACTCCAGCACCGGCTCGTTCATCCTCATCGATCCGAACACCAACGGCACGGTGGCGGCGGGCATGGTATTGCGCGACGTCTCGGTGCAGACGGCGAGCCCGAACACCGTGCGGCACAAGTCGCTCGTCGCCGCCGGGGCCCGGATACGGGGCAAGACCGTGTGGTTTACCGGCCTGTCGGGTTCCGGAAAGTCGTCCGTGGCCATGCTGGTCGAGCAAACGCTGCTCGAAAACGGCGTTCCCGCTTACGTTCTCGACGGCGACAACCTGCGCCACGGCCTGAACGCCGACCTGGGCTTCAACATGGCCGATCGCGCCGAGAACCTGCGCCGGCTGGCGCACGTGGCGGCGCTGCTGGCCGACAGCGGCCAGGTCGTGCTGGTGCCGGCGATCAGCCCGCTGGCCGAGCACCGCGAGTTGGCCCGCAAAGTCCATGCCGAGGCGGGCCTCGACTTTTTCGAGGTGTTCTGCGACACGCCACTCGATGAATGCGAGAAGCGTGATCCCAAGGGGCTCTACGCCAAAGTGCGCGCCGGTGAGATCGCGAACTTCACCGGCATCGACAGCCCGTATCAGCAGCCGGAGAATCCGGAGCTGCGGCTCATGCCGGATCGCAGCGTCGAGGAGCAGGCGCAGAGGGTCATCGACCTGCTGGAGTTGCGCCCCTAAGCGGTCCCCAGCGCGGGTGGCACAATCCTCACATGCGGATGTCGGCCAAGGCGGAGTACGCGGTGCGGGCGATGGTCCAGCTCGCCACGGTCGCCGGCGGCACGCTGGTCACGACCGAGGATTTGGCCCAGGCCCAGGGCATACCGCCGCAATTTCTCGTCGACATCCTCACCAACCTGCGCACCGATCGCCTGGTGCGAAGCCATCGCGGCCGCGAAGGCGGCTACGAATTGGCCCGGCCCGGAAACGAGATCAGCATCGCCGACGTGCTGCGCTGCATCGACGGCCCGCTGGCCAGCGTGCGCGACATCGGGCTCGGTGACCTGCCGTATTCCGGGCCCACCGCGCCGCTGGCCGACGTCTGGCGGGCGCTGCGCGCCAGCATGCGCTCGGTGCTGGAAGAAACGACCGTCGCCGACGTCGCGGGCGGCGCCCTGCCCAAGCACGTCGCACAACTCGCCGACGACTATCGCGACCAGGAACACGTGCGGCACGGCTCACCGCGCAGCGGCGATTAAATCCAGACCCTTGGCGGGGTTAACCGCGTAGCCGCGCGGGAAACCTGATCACCTGACGTTCTGCCGGGCGGTACGCGATTACGGCGCTTGTGCACCTACTTGGCGAATTTAGGACGGAGTGAATACATGACCGAACAGAAAATGACCGAGCGTTGGCTTGAGGGCTGTGCGGTACAGCGGATCATGTTCCGCGATGGTTTGGTGCTGAATTTCGACGATGACAACGAGCTTGTCATCGCGGTACCGATGCGCCTGACCCTGCCGGCCATTGCCACTGCCCCCGCGGAGGTGGTCGCGATCGACCCGAATGACCCGGCCGACCAGGAGCGTCCGCTCTTCGATTTCTCCGGGCAAAAGTGCACAGGTTTTGTTTGGTTTGACACCGGAGATCTCCATCTCGAGTTCTCCGACGGTCACCAGATCGACGTGCCTCCGGATGATGATGTCACCGCGTGGGAGCTGTATGGCAAATACCACGGATATGCCGCCTGCCTATCGCACGGCAAAGTGCGGGTTGTGCGGCATGACGTAAACGAAACGAACGTCGGCGAGTGATTTCCCGGCAAACCTAGCGGCCTCAGCTGCCCGAGCCGTAGGGCCGGGTCAGGATCTCCATGGCGTGGCCTGAGGGATCCAAGAAGTAGACGCCGCGCCCGCCGTGGTTGTGGTTGATCTCGCCCGGTCGTTGTTGCCGAGGGTCCGCCCAATGCGGCAAACCGCGCGATGCGATCTTGCCGTAGACGGCGTCGAAGTCGTCCTCGGAAACCAGAAACGCGTAGTGCTGGCGCCGGATCTCCTCGCCCTCGGGCGCGTCGGCGTAATCGAGATTGACGTCGTGCTCGAGCGCGACGGCCATGAAGTGGCCGACCGGCTTCGGGCTGGGCAGGCTGAACAGCTCCGCAAGGAATTCCGCGGACTCCCGCTTGTCGTGGGAGGCGACAATGGTGTGGTTGAAACTGATCGTCATAGTTCTATTCTCGCCTTCCGCCGAGCGTGCGTGCCTGTACGGCGACACGCCGTACAGCCTGACATTCTGCGCACGCTCGCGCGAAGATCCGCCCCTACTTCGGTGCCGTCAGCTCCAGCGCGATGTTGTCCGGGTCGCGAAACTCCAGAATGTACGACGGCCCAATGTCTTTGACGGGCTCGTGCGGGACGCCGACGTCGTCGAGATGCGCGGCCGCGGCGTCCAATTCGACCCTGCTGCCGAGCCGGAACGCGATGTGGTCGAGGCCGACGCGATCCTCGTTGAAGCAGTCCGTGGCCACCGGCCGCAGGCCGAGCAGCGTGCCGCCCAGGTCGTAGATGACGCCGCCGAACAGGAAGCCGTACTGGTTGCGGATGGCTTCGTCGGCGTTCTCGGGCACCTCCAGCAGCACCGGCCACCCGAAGACGCTCTCGTAGAACTGCCGGGATCGCTCGATGTCGGTGACGGTCAACCGGACATGCGCGATGGACGTGCTGGTGAAGCCCACCCGGCCCATGCTGCCACTCCCGGCACCAAATGTTGACTCCCATGCCAGAATCGCCGTCGTGCGGATAGCGATGACCATGCCGGTGATGGAGCCGGACCTGGATGCGACGGTGCTGGAGGACTGGGCGCGCGCCATCGACGAGGGCCCGTTCTCGTCGCTGTGCTGGGGCGAGCGCATCGCATTCGAAAACCCGGACAACCTGACGCTCCTCGGCGCGCTGGCCGCGTGGACCAACCGGGTGCGGCTGCTGACCACGGTGATCGTGCCGCAGCTGCACGACCCCGTCATGTTGGCGAAGGGGCTGGCCACCGGCGATGTGCTCAGTGGCGGCCGGTTGACGGTGGGCCTCGGCGTGGGCGGCAGGCAGGAGGACTATCACGCCGTGGGCGCCGACCCGGCGACGCAGACGATGCGCGGCATGGCCGAACGCGTGGCGCTGATGAAGCGGGTGTGGGCCGGCGAAAAGATCACCGAGTCCGTGCTGCCGGTCGGGCCGGCCCCGGTTCAGCCCGGCGGTCCGCCGCTGTTCGTCGGCAGCATCGGGCCCAAGACCATCCGCAGCGCCGCGACGTGGGCCGACGGTCTGGCCGCCACCACGTTGGACCTCGACGTCGCCAGGCAAAACGAGCTGTTCGACGTGGCGCGGGAGGCGTGGGCGCGGGCCGCCAGACCCAAACCGCACCTGGTGACGTCGTTCTGGTTCGCGTTCGGCGCACGCGAGCAGGGTCGCGCTCAGGTGCGTCGCCATCTGCTGCGCTACATGAACTGGATACCGGCCGGGTACGTCGACGCGATGGCGCCCATGACCGGCTGGGCCGGCAGCGAAGACCAGCTGCTGGCGGTGCTGCGAAAGTTCGAGGGAATCGGCGCCGACGAGGTGCAGCTCATCCCGACGAGCTCGGACATCGACCAGCTGTGTCGCGCGGCCGACGTGGCGGGGCGGCTCTAGGCCGATGGTGGCGACCCGCTTCGCCCGGCTACGCCGCGCTTGCGATCGCCACTAGGCCGATGGTGGCGACCCGCTTCGCCCGGCTACGCCGCGCTTGCGATCGCCACTAGGCCGACGCGCGCTCGTCGTCGGCAGGTTGCTGCGGAGGCTGGCCCTTGCGCAGCGTCGCCAAAAGCTCGCGATATGGGCCCACCAGGTAGACAGTGTCGCCGCCGCGAAGCCAGGCGTCGCGTCGCGGGTGCAGTTCGACGGGTGTGTCCTGGCGGGTGATCGCGATGACCCGGGTTTGGGTGGACAGTTCGAACATTTGCAGCCCGTCGAGTTCGCTGCCGGCCGCCACATGCATGGCGCCAACCATGAACGCGCGCTGCCCCACCCAGAATGTCCCCAGCACCTGCAGCCCCATGGCGGCGCCGATGAACCACGGCGCGGCCAATTCGACGGTCGAGCGAACGTTTTCGAAGCCGAACCGCTGCGCCACCGCGGCGCCGAGCGCGCGGTCGAATATGCGCAGCACGATCGGCACGTCGGGCCGGATCACCTCCGGCATCACCCGGGGTCCCAGCATCTCGCGCAGCACGATCCCGGTCTCGATGTTGACCATGTCGTCCTGCGTCAACACCGCCACCGCCCGGGCCCGGTCGACCCGCGCCGAGGCCAGGGTCTGGCGCAGCGTCGCGTCCCCAAAGATCACCGGCACGTCCAGGTCGTCCGCCGCCGACAGGAAGCGGTTGTTCTCGTCCCGCTCGATGACCGCCACCTCGTATCCGGCGCCGGCCAGGTCGGCGACGACGCGGCTGCCGAACGAGCCCAGCCCGACGACGATGACGTGATTGTGCAGGTGGCGCACCCTTTGGCGGCCGGCCGAATGGGCGAAGCGGCGCGACAGCAGCAGGTCGGCGATGAACGCGACAAGAACCGCGGTGGTTATCACGCCGGCGAACATCAACATGATGCTGAACACGCGCAGCCAGGTCGGCTGGTGCAGGAAGCTGAAGTCGCCGTAACCCACCGTCGCGATCGTCTCGGTGCTGAAATACAGGGCGTCGATCCAATTCATCCCCGGATGAGGCTGGTAAGCGAAGCGCAGCACGACCGTCGACCCGATCAGCACGGTCAACGCGGCGGCCATCGCGCGGAAAAGCATCGGGTTGACGTCGTCACGCAGGGTGCGCGCGGCATCGAGCGCTCGCCTCAGCCGGGGCGGCCGTGAGCGCCTGGCGGTCGGCCGCGGGACCTTGATGCCACGGGCGGCCAACTCGTCGGCGGTGCCGATCATCGCGGTCCAGTCGCCGGCGTGCACCGGCAGATCCCGGCCCGGACACGGCTCCACCTCGCCCGGGGTGGCGCAGTTCTCGCCGTGAATCACCGCGACGGGCGCCAGGTCGCCGTAGATCTCGCGCAGCGTCGCGTCACGCGGCGCCGCGGCGCCCGAGGCGACGAACTTGATGCCGGCCGCCTCGAACGGGTGCACGGTGTGCGCCAGGCACGCCTCGACGACCGACGGCGCCGCGAGGTCCGCGACGTCCAGAATCGCGCCAGGCCGCTTATCGGCGGCCATCGCCGTCCGGAGCACGTCATTGGCCAGCCGCGCCACCACCCGCACGCCGGGGTTGGCTTTCCTTGCCAGCAGCGCGATTTCGAGATTTATTGCGTCGTCATCCCCGGCGCAGATCACGGCGCGGGCGCGGGCGATCCCGGCGGTGGCGAGCTCGGTCGGGCTGGTGAGCTTGACGACGTGCACACCGGTGTTGTTGAGCTCCTCGACGATCGTCGTCGCCAGCGCGTCCTCGCCGCTGACGATGATGTGGCTACGCATGCCGGCGCGGCCGATCGCTGCCTGCAGGGGTCATTGATGCATTATCGCGGTCGCGGTGGCATCGCACGAGCCCATCGCGGTTTGCGTACGGGCCTGATTACAGGACCTTGACTTCGGAGGGCGACCAAAACGCCCGCATCGACGTGATCTTGGCGTCCTCGTCGAACACCATCGTGGAGATGGGCGAGATCCGCGTGCGGGCGTCACCCGCGTCGAGCGTGAGGTGCCAGAAGAACGCCGCCTCGGTGCCGACAACCCGCAGTTCGGCGAGTTCGGTCTGTTTCTTCGCGTCCTGGAAGCCCGCATAGAATGCGCGGATGGCGTCATGGCCGCGTCGTGGGTCCGATCCGATCGGATCCTCGACGGTGGCGTCGGCGGCGTAGAGGGTCAGAACATCGTCGGCTTTGCCGTCGGCGACGAGCGCGAGGTAGCGCTTGACCGTCTCGGTGATGGCTTCCTGGGATGGCATGGCTCGGACGCTACCCCGGGCCGCGATACTGGCGGTGTGCCCTTCATCGAATGCGTCGCGTCCCGCGAGATCTATCGCAACCCGTGGCTGGTGCTTCGGGAGGACGACATCCGCCGCCCGGACGGCAGCGCGGGCATCTACTCCGTGATCGACAAGCACACGTACGCGCTGGTGTTGCCCTACGACGGGCACCGTTTCCGGTTGGTCGAGCAGTTCCGGTATCCCGTGGGTGCGCGGCGCTGGGAGTTTCCACAGGGCAGCGCTCCCGATCTAGCGGAGGCCGATCCTCACGAATTGGCCGAGCGTGAGTTGCGCGAGGAAACCGGACTGCGCGCGACCTCGCTCGAGGCGCTCGGCCTGGTGGACGTCGCACCCGGAATGACGAGTCAGCGTGGGTGGGTGTTCCTGGCCACCGGGATCGTCGAGGGCGCAGCGGAGCCCGAGCACGAGGAGCAGGACATGCGCAGCGCATGGTTTTCGCGCGAAGTGGTCGAGCAGATGATCCGCACCGGGGTGATCGTCGACGCGCAGTCGATCGCCGCCTATGGCCTGTTCCTGTTGCGCGAGCGATGAATTTTGCGTCGGACGCCGGTCAATATCGATATGACGATCACACGCCGCAATCTCGACGGTTATGGAGTGCCTCCGATTGAATGGAGCCGCGTCAAGGCAGTGCTGGATGGCCGGCTGACGCAGGCGCCGGACACCGGTGGTCCGCGACGCCATACGGTGTGGCTCACGACGATCAATCCCGACGGCAGTCCGCATGTGATGGCGATCGGGGTGGTCCAGTGCGACGGCAGCTGGTACTTCACCTCTGGCCCGGCGACCCGGAAGTCCCGGAACTTGGCGCGCGACCCCAGTTGTGTGGTCAGCGTCGCGACCGATCCGTTCGACCTCGTCATCGAGGGTGCCGCCGAACGGGTCACCGATGCGGGCGAATTATCCGCTGTCGCACAGACGTACGTTCGTGATGGATGGCCCGCCCAGGTCGCGGGCGACGCGGTCACGGCGGAGTTCAGCGCACCGTCGGCCGGCCCTCCGCCGTGGTACGTCTATCGCGTCAAGCCGTCGACGGTCTTCGCCCTGGGAACGTCGGAACCGTTCGGCGCCACGAAGTTTCAGCTCGACTGAGCGGAAAGACCAGCCGCCGCCCGGATCTCCCGGCGGGCCGCGGCCCGGTCGGCATCGGGAAATATGTAATAGCTCAACGCGGTTCGCGCGATCGCGCCCGCAAGGTCGCGAGGGTCCACCGCCGTGGCGAGGGCGCCCTCGCGGGCGCAGTGCCCCAAAATCACCATCAACCCTTCGGCGAGCATCGGCAACGCTTGCGCCATCTGGTCGTGGGCGAACCTCGGCTCGAGGTCGAGCAGCCGCCCGGGCGGTTGAGCCTCGACGAAGGTCGCGATGACGTCGACGGCGGCCTCCAGTCGCGCGAGTCCGACGACTCCGGATACCGCGTTGTCCATCGCGGCGTTGAAGCGCCGGCGCTCGCGCTTTCCCAGCGCATCGATGAGTTCTTCTTTGGACGCAAAGTAGCGGTAGATGGTGGGCCGTGAAACCCCGGCCAGGGTCGCCACGTCCGAGAGCGACATCTTCCGGGCGCCCGTCCGGAACACGAGCCGCTGGGCGGCGTCGAGGATCCGATCGGCCAGATCCCCATGATCTGAGCCGGACGTGCGCGATTCGGCGATCGACACGGCACCAAGCCCTACAGTTTGCCGACTTCGCGCAGCCACGAGATCAGCAGCCGCAGCCCGTCGACGAAGGACATGGGCTCATAGCCGAGGCGCCGGGTCGTCAGGTTGTCGGTTGCTCTGGGCTTGCGCTCGCTCTTAGCCGCGGCCTCCGCGATCGCCATCAAGGTGGGCCCGAATTCGGCGGTCAACGCCTCGGCCTCGGTGCGGTAGTCGAGATCCTCGACGCGATGGTCGATTCCGGCGACCTCACACGCGCGATTGATGCCGCCGGCGGTGCTGAACGTGTCTTCGGGCCGGCCGATCAACAGGTAGCGCTCGCCGGCGACCCCCTTGTCCAGCGCGGCGATCGAGCCCTTCGCGACGTCCGCCCCCGCCACCCACGTCACCGGAAAAGCCAGATAGCGCTTGATCTTTCCGCGCATGCCGGCCAGCAGCACCCGGTTGAAGCTGGTGCGGTGCAGGGCTCGCCCGACGACGACGCCGGGACCGAAGATCGCGCCCGGGTGGCACGTCAACACGTCGTCGCCCGCGGCGGCGCGCCGGTGTGCTTCCAGAAAGGCGGCGAGCTTGGTGACGGTGTAGGGGTCGCCCGGCGGGTTCTTCAGCACGGGCGCCTCTTCGAAGTCGACACCGGTGCTCAGGTCGAGAAACGTGGCAGTGCTCAAGGCAACCACCCGTCGCATGCCGTGGGCTTTGGCCGCATCAAGGACGTTCGTGGTGCCGACCGTGTTGACGGCCTTGAAGTCTTCCAGGTCCTGACTCGCGCCACCGAGCAGCGCCGCGCAGTGAATGGCCGCCTCGGCGCCCTTCGCCGCGCGGAGCACGTCGTCGGCGTCTCTGATGTCGCCTTTGACCAGTTCGACGCCGATCGCGGCCAGCGCCGTGGCGTCGTCGGGATCGCGCACCAACGCGCGGACGTCGTCGCCCCGCTCGATCAACTGCTGGCAAACGTTGCCGCCGGTCTGCCCGGTCGCTCCGGTGACGAAGATCGTGCTGGCCATGACGGCCTCCTGAGACGTTACATATCGAACATATTCAGTGAAGACCGTAAACCCTGAAGTGCAAATATTCTATATTCGGCTTCATGACACTCGATCCCTCAAGCGTTCTTCTGACCGACCGCGTCGCGGTGGTCACCGGCGGCGGCGCGGGCATCGGCCGCGGCATCGCGGCGGGGCTGACGGCTTTCGGCGCGCGGGTCGCGATCTGGGAACGCAACCCCGACTCGTGCGCGTCGGCCGCCGAGGAGATCGGTGCGCTGGGTCTCACCGTCGACGTCCGGGACGGCGCCGCGGTGGACGCCGCGCTGGCGCAGACCTCCGCCGAACTGGGGACGGTGACGATCCTGGTCAACAATGCCGGCGGAGTTTTCTGGTCGGGGATCCTCGACACCAGCGAGAACGGTTGGGACGCACTGTACAAGTCGAATCTGCGCCACGTTTATCTGTGCACCCAGCGGGTGGCGCGCATCCTCGTCGAGCAGAAACTGCCGGGCAGCATCATCAGCGTCACGTCGATCGAAGGTGTGCGCGCCGCACCCGGTTACGCGACCTACGCGGCGGCCAAGGCCGGTGTCATCAACTACACCAAGACCGCCGCGCTCGAGCTCGCACCGCATGGCATTCGGGTCAACGCGCTGGCGCCCGACCTCACCCTGACCGAAGGCATCAGGCAAATAGCGCCGCCGGGCTCCGAGCAGCGATTCGGCTTCACGGTCCCGATGGGTCGGGCGGGTCATGTCGACGAAATGGCTGGCGCGGCAGTCTTTCTCGCGTCCGACATGTCCAGCTACATCACCGGTCAAACGATCCACGTCGACGGCGGCACCCACGCCGCCAGCGGCTGGTATCACCACCCGGAGACCGGTGCGTACGCGCTCGGACCGACGAGCGGCTAGTGCCGTCAGTCGTTAATTCGCGGTCAGGTTAGGGGTCGACTCCGGTGGTGTCACCCAACGTGCGCTCACTGCGAAATTGCGACCAGTTTTTCGCAATACGTGCACGTTCGGCGCGGCGAAAGCTTCCGCTGCTGCGGCGCCGTGTTTGCGAGCCGGTCTGCGAGTTAACGACTCACGACACTAAGCGCCGGTGTTCAGGGCGACGTGAGCGGACATCCCGCCGTCGATCGAAATCATTTGTCCGGTGATGTAGCGGGACGCCTCCGATGCAAGGAAAACGACGAGGTCGGCGACGTCTTTCGGTTGCCCGAGGTACGGCGTCAACGTGGCGCGGCCGAGGCCGCCGATGACGTCCTCGGACAGATGCGCGCGAACGGCTTCGGTGAGGATCAATCCCGGCACGATGGTGTTGGCCCGCACGCCGCCCTTCCCCTCGCTGGTCGCGACGTACATCGTCAGGGCGTGCACCCCGGACTTCGACACGCCGTAGGCCAAGCGCGTGCGGTCACCCGACAGCGCCGCACCCGACGACATGTTGACGATGGAACCGCCGCCGTTCTTTCGCATTTCGGGGACCGCGTACTTACACATCAGCATCTGACTTCCGAGGTTGACCTCCAAGGACCGCTGCCACACATCCAGCGACATCTCGCTCACCGTGGTGTCCCGCGACAAGAAGTCGCTGGCGGTCAGCGCCGCGTTGTTGTGCAGGACGTCGACGCGGCCGAACTCGGCCACCGTCGAGCGCACCACGTCTCGCGCCGTCTGTTCCTGCGCGAGGTCGCCGCCGAACGCGATCGCCCGCGCCCCCGTCCGCCCAATCTCGGCGGCGACCCCGGCGGCCTTCGGCTCGTCGATGTCGACGACGGCGACGGCGGCGCTTTCGTGGGCCAATTCGTGCGCCGTTGCCGCACCAATTCCGCCCGCACCTCCGGTGACTATCGCGACCTTTCCGGCGAGTCTGGACATCGAATTCTCCTTTTGGCTGACGCACAAAGAAGTTAGCCTGATTCGATGCCGCGTATTGCGCCAATCCCGATGGAAGAGCTCAGCTCCCATTCCCGCGAAATCGTGGAGGCCGGCGTCGCCGCCGGTCTCTACGCGACGCCGGTGCCCCTGCAGATCTTCGCCTACCGCAGCGCGCAACTCGACCAGGTCAACATGGCCAGGAACCAGCTCGGCGCCGGCACGCTGCTCGGTGGCCGGATCCTGGAGTTACTGCGCATCCGCAGCGCCCAACTTGGCGAATGCGAACCCTGCAGCCAGTCGCGCAAGCACGACTCGATCACCGACGACGACGTCGCCTGCCTGCTGGCACCGGGCCACGGCGCGCTCACCCCGCAGGAGCAGATGGCGGTCGAGTTCCTCGACCTGCTTTCTGCTGACCACCACGCCATGGACGACGAGTTCTACAAGCGCCTGGGGGAGTACTTCACGGCCGCACAGATTATCGAACTCGGATTCACATGCGCCGGGGTGATGGGGGTGCACCGCTTCATTCACACCCTCGACGTCTATGGCGACTCGGCGCCCGTTATCGGGTACAACGAGGATCAGGTCGACAGCACGAAGCCGGTGTGACTACGTAAGCGGATACGGCCCGAAGCGGCCCCAGGCGACGAAGACGGCGAGCACCAGCAGCACCGCGTTCATCGCCACCATCGGTGTCTCCTTGCGCCGAGCGTGGACGACGCCCGCACCGATCATCACCAGCGCGAGCCCGACCGCGGCCAGCGGCACCAGGATTGGCGCAACGTGCACTGCGGCCGGCACGACCAGCCCGATCGCGCCGAGGATCTCGGCGACCCCGATGAGCCGGATTGTCGACGGGCTGTAGTCCTCCGCCCAGCCGAAGCCCGAGGCAACCAGCTGATCTTTGCTGCGAACTAGCTTCAACAGCCCACTCCCGACGAACGCGACCGCCAGAACGATCGCGATGATCCACAGCGCCAGGTTCATACAGACCTCCTCATCGTTGCCATGAATTCCTGGTCGAGAAGGGCGATCTCGCGATCATCCAACGACAAGGCGCCGGCGGCAAGCTTCGGTAGGCGCAGCCCTACTAGCCACCAAATGCCGTTCCGGCAAGAATGACCCCATGTCTGACCGGTCATACGACGACGCCAACGCATTTCATCGGACGGTGCGCACCTTCGCGGCCACGAAAGTGGGCGGCGCGTTTCTCAGGCGGACCGCACATCATCTGGACCGACTCGTCACCAAGGTCACCGGCGGCAGAAGCAGCTTCGCCGGGATCGCGACCGGCATCCCCGCGGTCATGCTCACCACCACCGGCGCCAGGTCCGGGGACCCCCGCACCGTAGCCGTCTACGGCATCCCGCACCCCGACGGCGTGGGCGTCATCGCGTCCAACTTCGGCGGCGAAAAACACCCGGCGTGGTATCACAACCTCAAGGCCAATCCGGAAGCCACGGTGACTATCGGGCGCGATACCTGGCGAGCCACCGCCCGACTCGCCACTCCCGGCGAGCGCGACGAGATATGGGCGAAAGGGGTCAAGATGTACCCCGGCTGGAGGAAGTACGAAGTGCGGGCCGGCGACCGCCGCATAGAGGCGTTCGTTCTCAGCCGCAATTGAAACGACCACAGCTAACGAGATGTGATCACTAGCAAAGATTTTGAAGTTCGCCGAAACCCGTGTGGCGGCCAACCCGTTATGCCGCCGCGACCGTCGACATCAGGGGACGAAGCGTCTTAAACAGCGGCTGCCGATCACGAAGATAGAAGTGGCCGCCCGGGAGAATCTGCACGGAGAAATGCGCCGTTGTCCGCGAACGCCATTCGTGCAAGTCGGATTCACTCACAAGCGGGTCCTCGCTGCCGCCGAACACATGAATCGGGCAGGACAGTTCCGCTGTGTCGTCTTCCTCGTCTGTCATACACAGCCGCAAGTCGTGTCGAGTGGCAGTGACCGCTCGCTCATGCAGAGTGGGCCATCGCGTTAGTTGCGAAGGCAGCCCGCCCAGATCGGACAGGAGCGTCGCGAGCTGGTGGTCGTCGAGCAGATCCACGACCTGAAGTGGCGGTGGACGGTGCGGTGGGCCGTATGCGGACAGGAATACCGCCCGTGGCAACGGAAGACCCTGCGCCGCGCGCACGCACGCCAACCGGTATGCCAGCAGGGCGCCGAAACTGTGGCCGAAGAACATATGCGGCTCGTCAAGGGTGGATCGCAGCTGATCGTTCACCTCGTCGACGAGCTGCCGCAGCGTGGTGAAGCGCTGCCGGTTGGCGACCTCGACCGGAATCACCTCGACGGCCGGTCTCAGCGTCTTGTTCCAGGCGTTGAATGCCAACCCTCCGCCACCGGCATGATGAAAGCAGAACAATCGCATGGTGCCAGTCGCCTTTCTTATCGTGGCCTACCGAAATCACTGTCCGGAAAGCCTTTTGGGGGAGTGCTTCAGAAAAGCCGGGCCTGGCTGCCTGCGTTCAGCAGCTGCATCTCCTCGGACAGCGCTTGGACCATGAACCGGATCTGTTCGGATGAGTGGCAGCTGGTGACGAAGAATCGCAGCCGCGCTTGGTCTTCCGGCACAGCGGGAAAAAGGATCGGGTCGGCGCTGATGCCGCGCCGCATCAGAGCGTCCGACAGTTGCAGCGCATTGATCGAGCTGCCAACGATGCACCGGATCATGGGGGCGCACGCGCTGTCGCCGGTGGCGATGCCGGCTTCGCGTGCCAGGCTCAGGAAGAGCGCGGCGTTCTCGCGCACCCGGCGCAGGTGTTCGACCAGCGCCGGACGCCCAGTGGCCCGCCGTCTGGCCGCTGCAGGCGTGATCACGTCGAGGCGGTGGTTGGTGTTCATGCTGTGCTCCGTTTCCTTCGTAGGTCCGGATCCGGGTGGCCCGGGCTCACAGGTAGGAGCGTCAGACCGGGCTGACACAGACACTTTTTGCGAAAGACTTTTTGAACCAACGGCCGGGCGACCGTCCTGACCCCCCGCCGGCGCGCCGCACGCGCTCACCCTTCGTGCCGGTCGCTATCGGCGGCGGTGCGCGGCCCGGCGATCACGCACGACGGCGAAAGCGAATACTGATCTACTCGGCGACCCTCGGCACGCAAGGCGACGGATATACCCACTGCGGCAAAGATGAAAGAGGTGTTTTCGCAGCTAGAAGTGGTGCCCCCGGCAGGATTGGAAAGTGCCGCCCGATCTGGCGCCGATGTGTGCTGCGACCAACGATAGTGTGTTGCAGCACAGCAGTTTTCAGCTCTCTAGATTTCGCTCATTACGCCCAACATGCACAGGGTAGAATGGTTGAAATCGTTGGATCATCGTTGGGATCCGGCAAACTAGCTGGTTAACGCGAAGGCCGCAGGATTCCTACCGAAATTCGAATGGGATTGCAGACTAAAGAACTGTTCTGGCGCGATTACTGTGGGGTGATCGGCGGAGCGACACCAGAGGGCAACGCGATGTCAGCGTCTCGACTGGAATTTGTGTCGACCTCGACGGTATCGCCCAGGGGGCGTCAGATCGCGACGATCACGCGCGTCGACGACGGGCTGCGGTGGGCCGGGAGGCTGATCGAACGACACGGAGAATTTCGTTGGTCAACTGGTCATCGGCGGTGTGGCGCCATACCCCGTGATAGAGCGCGATCCCGATGATGGTGTCGAACAAGGAGTCGGCGCTCGGTTCGGCGGCGGCGGTGCCAGCCGCAACCGCGTCGGCGTGTGCCGATCGGAACAGCTCGCGGATGGGATCCTCGGCCCGGACGACCAGTGAGGTGTAGCGCTGCGGCTGCCGGTAGTACTCGACGAGCAGTCCCGGGACGGCAGCTCGGGTCGCTGGATCGGCGAAATAGCCGACCACTACTGCCACGAAGCTTTTTAGGTAGGTGTCGAAGTCGCCGGCCCGGTCGATGCTCGGCGGGTCGAGACGGTAGGACAACGCGCTCTCGACCATAGCCGATTGGGTAGCCCATCGGCGATTGATCGTCGGTGCACCGACACCGGCTGCGCGGGCGACCGCGGGAATGGTCGTCGCCTGATAGCCCTGCTCTGCCAACAACTTACGTACAGCCCGATGCACCGCATCGTCGATATCTGGATCGCGCGGCCGTCCCCCACGTGCTTCGTTATTCGCAATAACGTTGAAGAATAGCAGCGGGCATCACGCGGGCAACGCGCTTGCTACAGCCAAAACGCCTAGAAGACTTCCAATTCATCCGTGAGGAACCTGAGCAGCGCGGGAAGTCGAGGAAGTTCAGCTTGACCATTGGTGAATTCCCCTCGATCGTTCGTGCACCTGTGTTCTGACTGGCGCGCGCCCGTCGCGCGGCCAGCTTGGGCTCGCGAGCATCTCGTCGAAGTCTGCCTGCACCATGGGAAGGAGTTCGGCCCCATTGGGCAGCACCCAGAGGCGGTTGGCCTTGACGGCGGCGAGGATGGCGGCTGCGGCCGGTTCGGGTGTCATTCCGGTATGTAAGCCGGCCTGCATGTAGTCCAGCTTGGCGAGTACGTCGTCGTTGGGGTGTTGGTCGGTCTGCTGGATGTGGTCGCGCATGCGTTCGACGATGGGTGTGTTGACCATGCCGGGGCAGACGACGGTCACGCCGATCGCGGAGTCGGCGAGTTCAGGCGCAGGCCCTTGGATAGTCCGACGACGGCGTGTTTCGCCGTGGCATACGGTCCGACGAATGGGCTGGTGAGCAGGGCGCCCATCGATGCGGTGTTGATGACGTGGCCCTGTTCGCCGGAGGCCAGCATGCGGGGCGCGACGGACCGGATGCCGTTGACAGCGCCGCCGAGGCAGACGTCGAGGACCCAGTTCCAGTCGTCGAGGCTCAGTTCCCATTGTCGGCCCATGGCCGAGACGCCGGCGTTGTTGCAGATCTCGTGCACGCCGCCGAAGTGCTCGACCGTCCGGTCGGCGAGGCGCTCGACGGCGAGGGGATCGCTGACGTCGACGACCTCGCCGAGGCAATCGGGCGCCGGAGGCGGTGAGTTCGTCCACGGCGCCTTTGAGGCGGTCGACGTCGACGTCGGCCAGGACCACCCGCATTCCCTCGGCGGCAAACGCTTTCGCCACCGCGAAGCCGATTCTGGAGGAAGCTCCCAAGACGACGGTGACCTTCGAGGTCAAGTCGTCCATCGTGATGTCCTCTCTGTCAGCGGCACCGTGCCGCCGAGCTTGTCAGGCGGGGAACGCGGAGTAGTCGAGTTGGTTGGTGTTCAACGCTCCGGTGAAGCCGTGGTCGACGAC
>NZ_JAOPWB010000282.1 GCF_025965855.1 Mycobacterium sp.
GGTGGTCACCGCACTGATCCTGCGAGCGCTGGTTACCCGGGTGCCGCAGGCCGCTCTCGACCTGCCCGACCCGATTGACGACGACGATCTCATCAATGTGTTGATGACCTGCATCAACCGCGGCTTCTTCGGGCGCGCGAAGTAGTACGGGCCTGCCGCTATGCGGTCGTGACACCCGCGGCGATGAGTTCGTCGATCGCCAGGGTCGAGTATCCCAACTCGCGCAAGATCTTTCGGTTGTGTTCGCCCAGCGCGGGCACGTCGCCGATCACTGGATCGACGCCGGCGAGGGCGGCGGGCGGCGGTAGCGCGGCGGCTGGACCGCCGGGCGTCTGGATCTCGTGCCACCGGTCCCGGCCGACGAGCACCGGATGCAGCCACAACTGGTCGACACCGTTCATGCGGGCGTGTGCCACGCCGGCGCTTTGGAGGCGCTCCTCGAGTTCCTCGGCGCTCAGCCGCGCGGCCGCGGCGGCGATGATCGACTCCAACTCGTCGCGGTGCGCTACCCGATCCGGGTTCGTCGCGAACCGCGGGTCGGCAACGAGATCCGTTCTCTCCAAGACGATCTCGCAGAGCCGGTGCCATTCGGCTGGGTTCTGCACCGCGAGCAACACGGTTCCGCCGTCGCCGGCGGTGACCGGGCCGTACGGCGCGATCGTCGGATGCCGCGCACCCGTCCGTGGCGGTGCCGTTCCCCCGTAGCGGCCGTAGTAGAGCGGCTGGGACATCCATTCGAGCAGGGCGTCGAACAACGAGACTGACACCGGCCGGACAACACCGGTTGTGGCGCGGGTGTAGAGCGCGGTGAGGATTGCGGAGAAGGTGAACATGCCCGCGGCGATATCGGCGATCGATACACCGGTGCGCGCCACCTCGGCTGGAGAGCCGGTCACCGACAACAGCCCGGCCTCGGCTTGTACCAGCAGGTCGTAGGCCTTGCGGTCGCTCCAAGGGCCGTCCTCGCCGTACCCGCTGATGGTCGCCGTAATGGTCTGCGGGTGCGTGCGGGCAACCGATTCGGCGTCCAATCCCAGCCGGGCCGCAGCGCCCGGCCCCAGATTCTGTACCAGCACGTCGGCGCCTTCCAGCAGACGGTGGACGATGCGTCTGCCGTCGGGCTGCTTGAAGTCCAGGGTCAACGACTCCTTGCCGCGGTTGAGCCAGACGAAGTAGCTCGACTCGCCGTGCACCGCGCGGTCGTAACTTCTGGCGAAGTCACCCCCCTGGGGGCGCTCGACCTTGATCACCCGCGCGCCGAGGTCGGCGAGCTGCCGGGTGGCATATGGAGCGGCGACCGCCTGCTCGAGGCTCACGACAGTGATGTCAGCCAGTGGCGCATCGGTCAATTGGGCCCACTCCTCGAATTAATGACACTCGCCGGCATGGGACGTGCGGACGCCACGGTCATACTGATGCGGCGACGGCCATCCCGGTGATCCATTCCGGTACCGGCTCGTAGACCAGAGGCGTGACCGGCCGTCCACCGCCGGCGGCGCCCGCGGCGAGCCAGGTCCTGACCTCGTTGGCGCCCGCGCCCGCGCGGACGTGGGCGGTGTCGACGAGCCGAATCAGCGCAGCGACATCCCAGTTCGACATCGCGTCCAACACTTCGGTGTCCCAATCGGGACGGATCTTCGTGCGCGCTTCCGCCATACCCTCGGCGATGATTCGTGCCCGGTCTTCATCGCTGAGGTCGTAGGTGTCGACCTCCAGACTCGGCGGGGAATGTGACAACCCTCCGGTGCCGATCACCAGCACCCGATCGGCGATCCCGTCGAGGAACCGGCCAACCTCCGCGCCGAATTCGGCGACCCGACGGCCGGTCGGAAGGGGCGCGGTGGCACAGTTCACCGGCACCGGGATGACGGGCTTGACCGCCAAGTCGCCAAGAAGATCCCGAACGGG
Organism: Mycobacterium sp.; assembly: GCF_025965855.1. Taxonomy (GTDB): domain Bacteria; phylum Actinomycetota; class Actinomycetes; order Mycobacteriales; family Mycobacteriaceae; genus Mycobacterium. The sequence goes on from NZ_JAOPWB010000282.1 coordinate 1,909, forward strand.
TTGGGCGAACGCGTGATCCAGTCCGATGTCACGACATGCCGCGACGTCGAATCCGGCCGACAGCAGGTGTTCGCACAGTCGGCGTGCCACCGCGGGCGGAACATCAAGTTCGCCGGCCGGATGGCCGCCTTCGGCCAGAATCGACGCGGACAATGCGACCCCGAACGCGGGCACCACGTGTCGAAACGCGCGGCGGTGGTCACCGCCGAACACGATCACCATGTCGGGATCGAAGTGTTGCGCGCGCTCGGCCGCTGACGTCAGTGCCGAACGGAACCGGCGACCGAAGGCGTGTTCGACATCGCGTTCCTTGCCCGGGCTATGGCTTGCACAGACAACCAACCGCTCTGACATCACGTCCATCACCTCCGCTAGAAGTGACACTAATGTTAGATGAGTGCGCCGCCATGACGAAAACGCGAGCCCGCCACGGCCTTTTACCAGCCGGCTATGGCATCACATCTTGATGACGATGCCTTGCGTCAGTGCGACGATGATGCCGAGGACCACGATGAACGCAACGCATACTGCGACAAGCCGGACGGTTTCTCGCTTCAGTGCAGCGCTGGTTTGCGGCGGAAGAAAGAATTCAGCGGGCATCTCGTTCATGGCGGGCTCCTTTCGGTTCACGGAATGTAGGGGCTGTCGGCGCCGGTCAACGTACGCAACACCACGAGCGGGATGATCAGAAAGACAAAGAAGGTGATCTGGAAGACGATGAACCAAGCGCCCAGTCGCATGAGTTCGAATCGCCATCGCGGAATCGTGACCTCGTAGTTGAGGTAGTCGTCGAATTCTTGCTGCTTGGTCAACGGCACCTGCTTGGTGGCAACGGCGATCCCGCCAAGAGTGTCGATGTCGACTGACGGATGCAACGAGGTCCTCGGGACGGTGAAACGATCCAATCGGCAGAATCGCTCAAAATGATTGAGGCCCCGAATCGCTGGCTTACCGGCCCAGAAGGCGATCAGGTTGGGCCACACGCACATGATGCCGATGGTCCAGAGCAATGTGATGCGACCGCCGTTGCCCCATTCGAGAACGGGACCGATGCCGGGATCGTAGGTCCACCATCCCATTGCCGTAGCGGTGCCCTCGACCGCGAAGTCCCACACGTAATTGACCGGAATCGCAAGCACCAACATGGATTTGAGCATGCTCCAACCAAACCGCGCGGACACCCACTGACTCAGCCACAACACCAGAAGCGCATGTACTCCCCAATACACCGCGTAGGCGAATGGCATGAACAGAGGATCGTTGGGAGTCTTAAGCGGCAGCCACTCGAGCAGATGGTGCTCGGCAAACGCTGGGCTGTAGAACAACATCTGGCCCCAGTCGCCGATGGTTTCCATCCAGTACACCGCAAGGCTGTTGAACAGGAACAGGAATCCCCAGGTCAGACGCCGCCGCCGGACTACATCGGCCACCGCCAGAACGATGAAGATGCTGCCGGCGATCGGTATCACCCAGTTGAAGAACCAGACACCAGATGGGTTGAGGGTTGCTGGTGGTGCCAATTGTGACGTGGCGAAAAGCATCGTTGCCTCTCAACGAGCAAGTGAGGGAGCGGACTCCATCACGTTCTTCCTGTCGCCAACACCCGGGACGTCCAATCGCCGAATGCATGACAACTGGGATCGCGCGCAGCTTACGTGTGTAACCTAGTTCACTATATAGGGGTTTGTCACCCGAATCTGCGATGGAGGGTGCCGCTGTATGACGGCTCGAACACTGCGGCACCGCGTCAGCGCGGCGGCGGCGAACCTCACCGCGGCGGGCGAGCTTGTCGCGGCAGTCTTGCCGGCACTGCCCGGGTCCGGTCCATCGGCAGCAGCGGATGTCACGGCCGGATGGTTGACGAGACAGCTGGCGAGCGCGACGCCAGGTGCTGCGGCGCAGCGGATTTCGTCCCTGGATGGCACGACGGGCACAACAGACCGTCGGCGCCTGGCGGTCGAATGGAACGAGTCGGGACGCGCAGCGGGACTGCCCGACCATCTGTTCCTGAAGAGCACCCCGCTGTCTGCAAAGAACCGCACGATGGTGGCGGCGTTGGGGATGGCTGTCAACGAAGCACGCTTCTACAACGAAGCGGCCGACGAACTCCGCGGTGTCGCCCCGCGCTCGTGGTATGCGCGTGCCGGGGTCGGAGCGCGATTCCTGATCATGCTCGAGGACATCGTTGCCGCCGGCGGCCGGCCGTAGGCATTGGCCGACCGTTGCGACATCGCCCACGCGCAGGGACTGATCGACGCCTTTGCGACGTTGCATGCCCGATTCTGGGAGAGTCCGCGGTTGGTTGGGGATCTGGCGTGTATCCGAACATGGAGCACCCGGCCGGGATACGGCGTGTTGAAGACGTTCTACTCTCGCGGCCGCCGGGGGGCCCTTCGCCGGGAACGTCCAGAGGTGACGCCCGCGGTGCGCGCTGTCGCGGCGGCCCTCGACAGGCATGCCGACGCGTACTACCGGGAGTTCGAGAGTGGGCCGTTGACTCTGTTGCACGGCGACTCGCGTCTGGGCAACACCTTCGCGCGGGCTGACGGACGGTCTGGACTACTTGACTGGCAGGTGGTTTGGCGGGGGCCGGGACTGCGGGAGGTGTCCTACTGGATGACCACTGGCTTGGAAGCGGAGACGCGCCGCGCTGCGGAGCGCGATCTCATCGGGCGGTACCTGGAAGGTCTGCGTGCCCGCGGCGTGAAGGACGTACCGGCCTTCGACACCGCGTTCGATCGGTACCGCCTTTTCGCCGCCGAAGCCTGGGATGCGACGGCGATGACTATCAATTGGCCGGGTCTGCAGGCACAGCAGAATGCCGACGCTGCCTTCCGGCGGGCCTGTACGGCCGTCGAGGATCTTGACACCGCCGCGCTGATGAACCGGCTGTACCGATAGCCGCACCTGGCGTCCGATGCCGGACGTTGACACTGTGACAGTGAGCTGTCATCTTTGGTTAGGTCGTGCCAAGGGAGCTGCGCAGTGACGGATCTGAAGTCGCCTCGGCAAGCAGAGCCGTCGGTCATCGAGCCCGCGCGGATCAAGACCATTCGGCCAGTGCTGTTCTGGTCGGGCCTCGGCGCGGTGTGCGTCGTCATCGCCGCCTACGTCTACATCTCGTGGATCGCGTCGGGCAATGCGACTCCGGTGAGTCCGGGTCCCGACTCGATCCCGAGAGCCACCCGGTGGGCGATGACCGCCTTCCAGATCGCCTGCCCCGTCCTGGCATTGGTCGCGATCGTCTATGTAGTCCGTAAGAGCGTGCGTGAGCGTCAACTCTGTGTCGAAGCCGCCATCGTGATCGGATCGGCGATCGCATGGTGGCACGACCCGCTGATCAACTGGTTTCAGCCGGCGCTGTTCTACAACGCCGGCTTGGTCAACTTCGGCAACTGGACGCAGAACATCCCCGGCTGGCTAAGCCCCGACGGTCGATTCATGGCCGAGCCGGTGCTGATGATCGGCATGATCTACATCTGGATGCCACTGGCCATGGGCTCGCTCGCCCGCTGGGCCATGGGTCGCGCCCGCCACCGGTGGCCGACGCTGGGACCCGTCCGCACCTTCTGTGTCGGTTGGCTTGCGGTATACGTCATCGAGTTTCCGCTCGAGATCTTTGCAGTGCGCCACGGTCTGCTCGGCTACCCCGCGTCGATTCCCGGCGTCACGCTGTGGGCGGGTCAGACCGTCCAGATACCGCTCTACGGCCCCGTCCTGTGGTCGCTGGTGCTCAGTTCGAGTGGTGCACTGATGTTTTTCCGCAACGACGAAGGCCAGATCCGGGTCGAGGCGGGTGTGCAGACCCTGCGGTGGGCCGGAACACGGGTCAGAGGACTGTTAAGAGCGCTGGCCGTTACCGGCTTTCTACACGTAGTGGCAATCGGCGTATACGACCTGCCGGTGAACCTCGCCGGCTTCTACGCCGGGCCGACCCAGAACTACCCCAGCTACTTGCGCACGCAGTACTGCGGACCGGACACGCCCCGGCACTGTCCCGATGGCACCCGCTTCGACGATCGCTGAGTCGCGCTACTTCAGGACCGCGGGCAGGGCGGCGAACTCCTGGCGGATCAAGTCGTCAAGCGACCGACCCGGTGTCGACAACCACTGATTGAGGGCCCGCTCGACGAGCAGCATGCCGACGGCCGCCAAGAGCCGGCATTCGCTGTCGGGGGCCGGCAATCGGCGTCGTTCGGCGATCACCTTGGCGACCGTCTCGGCGTTGGCCTCGTGGTTTTTGCGCTCGCGGCCCAGCAGCACGAGCGACGACGCGACGGCCTCGTGGTACTGCGCGATCCTTGTACGGATGCGCTTGAGGCCTGGCGCCAGCAACGCGAACGAATTGGCCAACGCCTCGAAATCTGACATCTTCTCCGGTTGAGCGAGGTAGACCCCGCTCACGGCGTCGATGAAGTCGTACTCGCCGAAGAAAAGCACCGACTCCTTGGTCGGGAAGTAGCGGAAGAAGGTCCTTGGCGAAACCCCCACGCTTTCGGCGATCTGGTCTGTGGTGGTCTCGTCGTACCCGTTGGTGCTGAACAGGTTCAGGGCCGCATTCAGCAGAGCATTCCGGATCCGGTCCGCATGCTCGTCCCGTGGTGATCGGTCGCCCCGGGCCATCCGCCACCCTCCTCGTTCGTCTGGGTGTCCCGACAGTACAACGACTACGGCTGCCGGCACATCGTTGACACTCGCCGTGGTACCGATGATACTTCCAATATATGACAGTAGACTGTCATAGTGAGACTCAAGCGCGGGTAGAGAGGATCTCCGTCTCAATGACCGAGCTCGACGTAACCGGAACGCTGAATATCAACGATTTGCCCTTTGCCGAGGACCGTACGCGCGCGTGGCGGGAACTGCGGGAGGCGGGCCAGGCAGTCAGTTCTGGCGAGGAGATCGTGCTGACCAGCGCCGAGGCCGTGGAGTTCGCGGCCAAACGGCCTGAGATCTTTTCTTCGGCAAGAGCTTTCGACCGTTTGGGAAGTCCCGTGCCGCTGGTACCGATCGCTATCGATCCGCCGGATCACACCCGGTTCCGCCGAATGCTTGATCCGTTCTTCAGCCCCAAGAAGATGGCCGAGCGCGAGCCCGAATTACGCAGGCAGGCCGGAGAGTTGATCGACGCTATCGTCGCGCGCGGCCAGTGCGACGTGGTAACCGATCTGGCCACACCGTTTCCCTCCCAGGTGTTTCTGACGCTGTTCGGGCTGCCTATGGCGGACCGCGACCGGCTGGTGCAGTGGAAGGACGCGATTCTGCAATTCACCGATCCGAGTAGCGCCGAGGCGACCCCGGAGGTGATGGCTCACGCGCTGGAACTGTTCACCTATCTGACCGAGCACATCGCCGAGCGGCGCGCCAATTCGACCGGCAGCGACATGCTCACCCAGCTGATACAAGACACCGACGAGGGCGGCATGTCGGACAACGAGATCCTCGGCCTGTGCTTCATGTTCGTGCTGGCCGGGCTGGACACCGTCACCTCTGCGGTCGGGTTTTCCCTGGCCAGGCTGGCAGCCGACACCGAGATGCGTCGCCGTGTCGCGAACGACTTCGCGCTCATCCCGGCATTCATCGAGGATATTTTGCGCGTCGACGGACCTGTACCATTCGCGCCACGTGTCACCACCGAGGAGGTCGAGGTGGCGGGCAGGGTCGTGCCCAAGGACACCACGGTCATGCTCAGTTATGGCAGCGCCGACCGTGATCCGCGGCGGTACCAGGACGCCGACGAGGTTCATCTCGACAGCAAGGTCGTGCACTTCGCGTTCGGCCGTGGACCGCACCGGTGCCTGGGTTCGCACCTGGCGCGTCTCGAACTCCGACTCATCCTCGAGGAATGGCACTCCCGCATACCCGAATACACTCTGGCTCAAGACAAGCCGCCACAGATGCCCTGGCCGACCGGGACGATGTCTCTGCAATCGGTACCGCTGAACATCGCGCCGTCGTCACGGGGTCAGTAAATCTGACGGTCGTCGCGCGAAGACTCATCCGACCTTGGGGATGATTTCCTCAGCCACCCAGTGCATATGGTCGAGGTAGGCATCGAACCCGTCCAGTGCAGGCGGGTTGACCCAGGTGTCCGTAACGCCGCGCTCGGCCAGCATGTTGCAGTTGTCGATGACCTGCTGGGCGCTCTGGCCAAAATGCGCATTCGGGTCGTCGACGACGGCGTGCTCCTGACCGATGGACAGCATCGCCAGGCTGTAGAACAGCGAGAACGGCCGGTCGTCGAACCCGGGCTGCGAGCGCAAGTAGTCCATCTTGGCCGGCAGTTCGTCGGGCTTGGTCAGCCATGGCGCCCAGCCGTCGCCGAACCGGGCCGCTCGGCGCAGCACCGCGTCGGCGTCTCCGCCCATCCACACCGGCGGGTGGGGTTTGGAGATCGGCTTGGGCCCGAACGCGATGTCGTCGAACTTGACGAAGTCGCCGTCGAAGCGTGGCGAATCGCTGTGCCATAACTCGAACATGGCCTCGAGATACTCGTCCGCCATGCGGCCACGCTTGCTGAAGGGGACGCCGATCGCGTCGTACTCCTCCTTGAGCCAGCCGACACCCACGGTGGTCTGGGCGCGACCGCCACTGAGCCAGTCGAGCGTTGCGATCTGCTTCGCGACCACGATCGGGTTATGCAACGGCAGGATCGTGACCATCGAGCCGATCGTGATCGTCGAGGTGGCGCCCGCGATGAAGGCCTGGGCGGTGGTGGCGTCGAAGTAGTGGTCCCCGGACAACTCGAGATGACTCGTCGGGGTGAGGAAGTGCTCGGGCAGGAACACCATCGAATAGCCCAGCTGCTCGGCGCGTTGGGCAACTCGCGCGATGTCGGCACCGGTCAGCTGGTGTTCCCACGGCTGCGTGATCGCTGCGACGTGCATGCAGTTGGGTAGGTACACGGCGAATCTCATCTGGCGCCTTCCGATTTGATGGCCCGGTGGCGGAACGCCGAGTGGAGGATCCGGCGGCACCAAGACCGCGACTCGCTCATTATGGCAGTCTACTGTCACACGTCAAGACACTGATTGCCCGGCAGTTATCCTCCACCAACCGGCTCGCAATCAGTCTGGAGGGTCATGCCCGACGTTGACTATGGCAGTTGACTGCCATAGTGTGGCTGCAGTCCCTTGCTGTTGCGAAAGGCGTGTGGCGTGGCTCCGAACCTGTTCATAGCTCTCACCAACCCGATCGAGGGCGGAGACGACGCATTCAACAAGTGGTACGACACTCAGCACGTGCCCGAGGTTCTCGACGTTCCGGGAGTTGTTACGGCGCAGCGTTACGACATCACGGAACTGAAGGTCCCCGACGACCAGGACCTGCCGGCTCAGCTGCCGCCGCCGACGCACCGTTACATGGTGATCTACGAGCTGGACAACGAGCCCGACATCGTGATGGCGGAGTTCCTGAAACGCGTCATGGCCGGCACGCTGTCATTGGGGGAGTGGCTTGATCTGACCACGGTGTCTCTCACCGGATGGGCCCCGCGCGGCGAACGCGTCCTGGCGGAGCGCTAGTGGGCGAGTTGCTCGCCGCCATCCACGCCCAGCGCGCGTGTCGGCGCTTCGATCCGGATGGCAAGGTACCCGACTCCGACGTCGAGCAGATGCTGGCGGCCGCGGTGCACGCGCCGAGCGCGGAGAACACCCAGCCTTGGACGTTCATCGTGGTCCGCGACGAGAGCACCCGTGCTCTGCTCGCGGCCTGGTGGACAGAGACCTGGAATGCAGGCGGCGGCGACTTCGTTCGGCAGAGCGTCGAGGACAAGGTATTGGTCGCCGATCTGGAATTCGGTTTCAGCAAAGGTGGATTCGCCGCGGCGCCGGTCGTGGTGGTGGTGTGCGCCGACACCGACCGGGTGCCCGAGGTTTACGCACCGTCGTCGATCTACCCGGCCGCGCAGAACATCCTGCTCGCGGCTGCCGACCTCGGTTATGGCTCATGTCTGACCACCGGCCTGACCACGTTCGGCGTTGATCGCGTTCGCGAACTGCTGCAGCTTCCGCTGAATCTGATCCCGATGGCCGCGGTCTACGTGGGCCTGCCCGCACGCAAGCTCTCGCCACCGCGCCGCCGCCCGGCGACGTCGGTGACCTTCCGCGAGCGGTTTGGCGCTGCCTGGTGAACAGGACGGAGAACTGCCAATGCCATTGGCGATAACCGAAGACCATCGCGCGCTCGCCGAAGTGGCGGCCGCGATGGTCGCCGGCCGGGCGGGCACCGCGGGTGCCCGCCGGATCCTGCTCGACCGCGACACGAGCGGTCGCTGGTGGTCCACCGACGGGCTCTGGAAAGAGATGGTGTCCACGGGGTGGCTCGGCCTGCACGTCGACGAACGATTCGACGGTCAGGGTTACGGATTGCCTGAACTGACGATTGTCCTGGAGCAGCTGGGTCGCGCCGCGGTGGGAGGGCCGTTTCTGCCCACCGTCGCGGTGTCCGCGGTGATCGCCGAAGCCGGGACCGACGGGCAGCGCGAGCGGTGGTTACCGCGGCTGGTATCCGGTGACGTGATCGCGGGCATTGGCACCAAAGGCGATGCCGTCGTTCATGATTCGACGGTCACAGCCACTGCGGTGCCGGCACTGGCCGAGGCGGGCGCAGACCTGTTCCTGCTGCCTGCCGGCGACGACCTCGTCCTGGTGCAGGCCGGTGACGGCGTCAGTACCCGAACCGTCGACTCGGTGGACCGGCTACTTGCACCGGTGGTCGTGGTCAGTCTGGCCTCCGTGCAGGTCGCCGAGGTCTTGCCGGGCGCCGCCGGGATAGCGGCGCGCATTCTTCGGCTGCTGTCCGCGGCCGAAGCGGTTGGCGGGCTGGCCGCCTGCACCGAAATGGCGACGGCGTACGCCGCCGGCCGCGAGCAGTTCGGCAGGCCCATCGGCTCGTTTCAGGCGGTCAAACATCATTGCGCGAACATGCTCGTCGACACCGAGCTCGCCACCGCCGCGACGTGGGACGCGGCGCGCGCCGTTGGCGTGGAGGCCGAGCTGGCCGCAACGATGGCTGCCGGACACGCGCTGACCGCCTATCAGCGGGTGGCGCTGCAGAATGTGCAGGTGCACGGCGGCATCGGCTACACCTGGGAGCACGACGCTCACCTGTACATCAGGCGGGCCACCGTGCTGCAGGCATTCGCCGGTGATCAGGATGCGCTGCGGGACAAGGTCATTGCGCTGCAACGCGGCGGACTGCGCCGGCGCACGTCGGTAGACCTGCCCGAGGGTGCGGAGCAGTATCGTCAGGCTGCACTGGATTTTCGCTCCGAACTCGAGGCGGCCGACGCCGACGACCGCCAACGGCTCTGGGCGCGAAGCGGTTACCTACAACCGCACTGGCCCGCTCCATACGGACGGGCGGCGGACAGCGTCGAGCAGTTGATTATCGAGGACGCCCTGCACGGTGTGGACAAACCCAGCCTCGGCCTCGGTGAGTGGGTAGTGCCGACGCTGCTGCAGCACGGAAGCCCCGACCAGGTCGACCGATTCCTCTGGCCGAGCCTCGAGGGCGAGCTGCGTTGGTGCCAGCTGTTCAGTGAGCCCGGCGCCGGCTCGGACGCGGCGGCGGTTGCCACCAAGGCCAGACGAGTCGATGACGGCTGGGTGGTCACTGGACAGAAAGTGTGGACCAGTGACGCGGTGAACTGCCAGCGTGGGCTGGCCACCGTGCGAACCGATCCGAATGTGCGCAAGCACAAAGGCATCACGGCGATGATCATCGACCTCACCGACCCGGCGGTGCAGATCCGCCCGCTCACCGAGATCACCGGTGAGACGCTGTTCAACGAGGTCTTCTTCGACGACGTATTCGTGCCCGATCGCGATGTGGTCGGCGGTGTGAACGACGGCTGGAGCGTGGCGATGGCCGCCTTCGGCAACGAGCGTGTGTCTATCGGCGGTGGCTCGGTCACCATGACCGCCGACGCTTTGATCGATCTGCTGGCCCGGCACCGGCCTTGCGACACCGGCGCCGGGCGCGACGTCGGTGCGCTGCTAATCGAGGCCTACACCTTGGCCACGCTGAACCTACGGCAGGCCGCCCGAGCCGTTTTCGACGCCGGGCCCGGGATCGAAGGCAACATCGCCAAGCTGTTCGGTGCCGAGCACGCCCAGCGCGTGGCCGAGCTTGGACTGCGCCTTGCCAACCGGGCCATCCTGGTCGGCGAGGAAGCAGGGCTCGTGCATGACTATCTGTTCAGCCGGTGCCTGACAATCGCGGGCGGCACATCGGAGATCGTCAGAAACCTGATCGCCGAACGCATCCTGGGCCTGCCGCGCGATCCGGCGCCCAACTAGATCGGAGAGCCAGATGACCTGCGCCGTCGTCGGGATCGGGCGTACAGAGTATTCCCGTAATTCCGGCCGCACCACCCGCGGCATGGCGGTGGCGGCGTGCCGCGACGCCATCGCCGATGCGGGCCTGAGGCCGACCGATGTCGACGGGATCTGCACCTTCATGGTCAACGACTCCGAGCAGCCGATCTTCGTCGGGTGGGCGCTGGGTATCGACGAATTAGCCTGGGCCAACGCCATGTACGGCGGTGGCAATCTGGTAGCTGACCAAATCGCCACCGCCGCCGCGGTGATCGAGGCCGGAATGTGCAAGGCGGTGCTGGTGTACCGGTCGCTCAACGGCCGCTCGGGCTATCGATTTGGTCATGTCGACGGACCGATGCAGGTGCAGCACCACGACCAGTTCGACACGGCGTCAGGGTTCATGGTGCCGCCGCAGTGGTTCGCCATGTGGGCCCGCCGTCATCAGCATGAATTCGGCTCCACCTGCGAGGATTTGGGTCACATCGCGATCACTCAGCGGAGTCATGCGGGACCCAACGAGCACGCGCTGCGACGCGAACCGCTCACCATGGACGACTATCTCGCGGCGCGCTGGATCAATGAGCCGTTCCGGGTACTGGACTGCACATCGGAGGTCGACGGCGCGGTAGCGGTGCTGATCGTCGGCGAGGACATCGCCCGCGATACTAAGCAGCCCCCGATGTGGCTGGTCGGATCGTCGAACTCACAGGGCGGTGCGGGCTGGAGCGAATGGGATGATCCCACCGAGATGTATTCGCGCACTGCAGGGCCGAAGCTTTGGGAGAAGACGGGGCTGAGTCCCGCCGACATGGACGTGGCCTGCATGTACGACTGCTTCACCTACACCGTGATGGCCACCGTGGAGGGCTTTGGCTTCTGCGAGAAAGGCGAGGTGGGCAAGTTCTTCTCGACCGGACGCGCCACCTACGGCGGTGACGTGGTGGTCAACCCGCACGGAGGGCTGTTGTCCGAGGGCTACATCCATGGCCTCAACCACCACTACGAGGCGGCGCTGCAGCTGCGGCACGCGGCGGGTGTGCGTCAGGTCGAGGACGCCCAATTGGCACTGGTGACCGCGGGCGGGGGGCCGTTCGGTGGCGCGAACGTCTACAGCAGGGAGCACCCGTGACGAATCCTGCACTGGCGGCGCCGATCCCGGTGCCCGACCCCGACTCGGCGCCGTACTGGGAGGGTCTGAAGAGCGGTAAGTTGATGCTGTGCCGCTGCGACGACACC